>CAJKQZ010000182.1 GCA_905202115.1 uncultured Prevotellaceae bacterium
TTTGAATTATCTGCGGGAAGTTTTTTATCGTGTAAAAAAAATATTTTTTTTCGTGAGAGGCCGTTTTTGATTGAACTTACTTTCCGCCGATTTTCTGCGGGAATGTCTGTTCCGGCTCCCGCGGCGCGGCGGATATTCCGCCCTCAGTGTTCGGCCCAGTATACTCCGGCTATGATAAGTATGGCTCCCGAGATAACTGTGACGGTTACAGGCTCTCCTATGAATATCGACGAGGCCGCGGCCGCGAACATGGGCTGGAGGTAAATGTAGTTTGATGATATTACGGCCCCGAGGTGGCCTATTATAACGTTCCACACCCAGAAACAAAGGCACGACGCAATGAACCCGAGGAAGAGCAGGTTGCCAATCACGGTGGGGCGTGTGAGTATGTCCAACCGGAATTCGGGAGTGTCGAATGCAAAGAAAATAAGAATCGTCAACAGGCCGTAAGCAAAGACCTTGCGGGTTATGAAAATTGTGGCGTATCTTCCGTAAACCCGTTTTATCAGCAACTGGTAGACTGCCCACGACAAAGCTCCTCCTAAGGCGAGCAGATCGCCTACTATGCGCAGTTGCATGTGGTGCCAGTCTTCCACTATTACGAGTGCCGCTCCTGCAAAGGCTATGAGCGAGCCGGTAATCAGCCGCCGCGATATTTTTTCGTCCTTTCCGAACCAATGGGCAAGAAATGCCGTAACGAGCGGAGCCGAACATACCAACAGACAGACGTTGCTCGCTCCCGTATATTGAAGCGCGGAATTTTCGGCAAGGAAATACAGCGAGCCGCCGCTTGCTCCGAGCACCACCATTATAAGTTCGTCTTTTATGCTGTCGCACCACATCCTGCTGTGGCTGAATGGCAGAATCGTTATGTAGGCCAGCGTGAATCTCAAAGCGAAAATCTCGGCCGGCGAGAGGCCGTGCTGAAGCAGAACTTTCGACGAAACGAAAGTCACACTCCATATAAATACTGTAATAAGAGCAAGAATATGATAAAGAAACCGTGACCGTGCCATTTTTTGCATTGTTTTTGCGGCGCAAAGGTAGTACAAAATAGCATAATCCGGAAAAAGTGGTAAAAAAGTAGAAAAAACTTCATTTTTCACACAATAAATATTGCAGGTATCAGTAATAATACTTATTTTTGCTTTTGACGAGTTTATTAAGAAAGATGAAACTGAATCGAATTATATTAGGCTTGTGTATGACGGCGTTTCTCGGCGCCGCGCCGGTTGGTGCGTTCGCGCAACAGGCGGCAGCAGGTATTGAAGAAGAGGTTTTGCCCGTCAAGATAAGCGTGTCTGAGAATACAAGCCAGGAAGTGCGCGTGCAGAATGCCGAAGGGCAGAAACTTGAGGTGTACAATCTTATAGGAGTGCGCGTTTCTCTGTATCGTATAGACAGTGCCGACAAAACCGTGACGCTTGGCGTGCAGCGCGGGTGCTACATCTTGAAAGTCGGCAAGGTGGTGCGAAAAGTTTTCGTACGATAATCTGTTTACGGAAATGAAGTATTGCAAGGGACTACTGTTTGTGTTCCTTTTTTTTGTTTTATACGGTTGCGGCAAATCGGCCGAGACCTATCCTTATGCGGAACTGTCGGTAAAAGATTTCGACTCGCTGCGCAATGAAAGCTATGTTATAAATCCGCGCGCCGTGCAGTGGTATATAGACTCCATTCGCCTTGCTTCGAAAGATACCGCTTTTGTGGATTTCTATGTGAACAGGTATTATGCGGGGCGAAATCCTTATATATGGATAGACATGCGTGGTGCCGACGGCAGGGTCGATACTCTTGCCAGGCAGCTTTCGGGAGTGGAGAGCGAGGCAATAAAAAGCCGAACCGTATTCGTCGGTCGTATAACGGAAGCCATAGAGCAGCTGAGGAACTTCGATTTTACAACGGCAGGAAACATAAATCTTACGCTTGCAACGTTGGAGTATTTTTCGACGAAAGCTCTTGCAAGGTACGTTTCGGGAATGCAGTTCGGCTTCGTGAATCCTAAAAAGTTTATGAACCGCCTTGAGAAAGAGGATCCGGAAGATTCGCTCTGCAAGGAATACCGTGTTTTGTATGCCGTACCCACGGATGTGTGCGACGAGAAGTTTCTTGACGGCTTGATTGGGAGTGCTGTAG
This sequence comes from uncultured Prevotellaceae bacterium, assembly GCA_905202115.1. Taxonomy (GTDB): domain Bacteria; phylum Bacteroidota; class Bacteroidia; order Bacteroidales; family Bacteroidaceae; genus UBA6398. The sequence continues at coordinate 2,137 of CAJKQZ010000182.1, forward strand.
ACGGCTCGTTTGCAGAAAAAATGAGAGGAGCGTATTGTAAAAACAAAAAATATCTTCGTTTGCGGGAAGAATATGCAAAGAATGATTTAAATTTGGAACAACGCCGCAAACTGGCGGTCAATATGGAGCGTTTACGCTGGGAAACCGAACGGGACGTTCCGAAATACGTATGGGTTAATGTTCCGGATTTCATGTTGCGTGCGGCTGATAAGGCCGGCAATGCTTCATTGCAGATGAGAGTATGCGTCGGAAGTAGGAGGCACAAAACGCCACTTCTCACAAGTGAAATAAAACGTCTGGAACTGAATCCGGAATGGACGGTGCCGCAAAGCATAATACGCAAGGAAATATCCGTGCGTCATGCCGAAGATGAAGAGTACTTCGAACGCAATCAAATGCGAATCATCGACAAAGGAACAGGCGAGGAAGTTCTGCCGGCAGATATTACTGCCGATATGCTTATAAGCGGAAATTATCGTGTGGTTCAGAGAAAAGGAGAAGGAAATTCGCTCGGAAGGATGATTTTCCGGTTCGATAACGATTTTGCAATCTATTTGCACGACACTCCGAACCGCCAGACTTTCGGAAGTTCGCAACGGGCTGTGAGCCACGGCTGCGTGCGTGTGGAAAATCCGCTCGAACTGGCGGTGTTTCTGCTGGACGACAAAGATCCTGTGCTTATTGATAAGATAAGAATGGCAATAGATCTTCCGCCTGTGACCGATGAGGGTAAAGAATTTGCGAAGAAGGAGGGACTTAAGCATATTGGATTGAAAACTTTCAAACCTGAAATACCTCTGTTCATAACTTATTACACGGCTTACCCCGATGAGGACGGGAGTATCGTATATACGTCCGACCCTTACGAATATGATGAGAAAATATACAAGTTGCTCGATTCGTATTGAGCATGTAAGTATGAGTAACATGGTAATATGCAAGGATATCTTTCGGACAGGTGTTGGAATATTGCATGTGGCAGAAATAACAGGTGAACCTCAATAAAATATATTTGAGCCAAACATTACAATGAAGCGCGAAATTTATGACGATAAGGTTTTGCAGACTCAGCTTTCCGATCCGGAGCTGAGGCGCAGGGCGTTCGAAATAGTGGTGCGCAAATATTCTTCGCAGATATATTGGCAGATCAGGCGTCTGGTCTTTTCTCATGACGACGCTGACGATATTTTGCAGAATACATTCCTTAAAGCATGGTTGGCTCTCGATTCTTTTCGTGGAGATTCTAAGATTTCCACATGGTTGTTCCGTATAGCAACTAATGAAAGCCTTAGTTTTTTGCAACGCAAACGCGAGGCGCTTTCGCTTGACGATCCCGAGGCCTCGGTGGTTGAAAGTATATGCAGCGACGAGTATTTTGACGGTGATGAGGCCCAACGCCGTTTCATGCAGGCGGTAGCTTCTCTTCCCGACAAGCAGCGTCTGGTTTTCAACATGCGTTATTTCGACGAAATGAAGTATGAGGAAATGAGTGACATTTTAGGAACTTCGGTCGGGGCCCTTAAAGCCTCTTATCATATAGCTGTAGGAAAAATAACAGAAGTTTTGAAGAAATATGACTAAACTTTTCGGCCGAAACTTTGTCAAATATATAAAAAAGGTGAAAACATCATGAAACAGGAAGATATTCTTCGGGAAAAATTCGGGCGCGAAAATCATTTTCGTGTGCCTGAAAGTTATTTCGACGATTTTGCAAAGCGCATGATGAAGCAAATTCCGGAAGATGTAAAGGTTGCTGTGCCGGAAAGCAAACGTATATCACTTTTTACGAAAGTAAAACCCTATTTGTATCTTGCGGCAATGTTTTGCGGTCTTTTGTTCGGTGTCAATGTAGTGAGGTATCATTACCTGCAGGTGAGCGATAATACGGAAAATGTGCCGGCAAGGATTGCGCAGGATTCATATTCAGACCAGTACATCGATGACTTTTGCGATTTTTCCGGTATAGGGAGTGAGGAAATATACGCATATATAACCGATGTAGACGTAAATTATTAAAAGGAAATGTTTATGAAAAGAATACCCGTTTTTATTTTTTTGCTTCTTGCTTTTTGTTTGCAGGCTGCGGCTCAGAACAACAAAGGACATCAACCGCGTTTTTCTCCACAGGAGTTTACGCAGAAGAAGGAAGCGTTTATTATACGTGAGGCAAAGCTTTTGCCGCATGAGGCAGCTAATTTTTTTCCGTTATATCATAAAATGGGAAAGGATAAATTCGAAATCAGCGGTAAGATATGGAAACTTATGCAGCGCGCCAGGACTTCAGGGCTAAAGGAAAAGGAATATGCGTCTATTCTTGCGGAAATAGACAAGCTGCAACTTGAAAAAGTGAAATTGGAAAACAGTTATCATCAGAAGTTCTGCAAAGTTCTGTCGACCGAGAAAGTTCTGCGGGTCATAGCTGCCGATATGAAATTCGAACGTCATATATTAAAGGAGATGGTTCACCGTCATCCGAAACCGATGAGCATGAATAGCGATTCGCTAAGAATATTTAAAGGCGAATGTACCGGCATGTTATGACGAGCTGACGTATTTACAAGTTAATTGTTCGGAGCCGGAGCATTAATCTTGCAAAAAGATGAGTGCTCCGGCTTCTTTATGTCTTTAGGTGCAGACGTTCGGCATTAGGGATTGGCGGAAATTAGCAGGAGAGTATTTATGGTTTAAATCGTATCTTTTTTGTGGAAATATTTTTTTTGCACGATAAAAAACTTCCCGCAGGTAATTGAAAATACAAGGGAGATAATTCAAAAT
>CAJKQZ010000183.1 GCA_905202115.1 uncultured Prevotellaceae bacterium
ATGTCTGAGATATTTTAAAATATCTCAGACATATTTTTTGCCATATATACACCTGTTGATTTTCAAGTACTTGCTGGCTGACCGTTTTTGTCTGCAAAATCCGCCGACAAGGAGCTGAGGATTTCACGACAGACATCATTTTTACCGCGATAGATAAAGATAAGTTAAATTGTAAGGCACTGTAATAAAAGCCGGCCATAAAGAATCTGCAGTAACCGAAATGTTAGTAATTTTGCAAAAAGCGTTTCTTTATCATGAGCGAGCAGTTTTTTACCATAAACGAAAGGCGGCAATTCATAGAACTCACAAGGAAAATTGTCCGCCTTGCTCCTGAAGCTGTCTATACATACGGATTCAGAAAAATAAAGGATTATCTTGTCAAAGCGTATGGCAACAACGGTTTTAACCGCGACATATTCGGCTTCAACCCTATCATAACGACTTTGGAGACGTGTATAGTTCTGCGGGAGGAAATCCGCCTCAACGCCGACGCGATAGTAGGCTGTATGCTCGCACCTGCAATAAAAGATATCAAAGAAGAACTTGATATCATAGAGCGTGATTTCGGAAAAGACATACACAGCATCGTAAAAGGCATAGGCCGCGTAAAGGAGCTCTACGCCAAAACGCCCGTTGTAGAGACCGAAAATTTCAGAAATCTGCTCGTAAGTTTCGCCGAAGACATGCGCGTGATACTTATAATGACAGCCGAGCGCCTAAGTACCATGCGCAGGATACGCGACGTGGAAGACAAAGAAGCGCAGAAGCAGGTGGCACGCGAAGCAGAGTACCTGTACGCTCCGATAGCCCACAAGCTTGGCCTCTACAAGATAAAAAGTGAACTCGAAGACCTGGCGGTAAAATATCTGGAGCACGACGCCTACTATCTGATACGAGAGAAGCTCAACGCCACCAAACGCTCACGCGACGCATACATAAAGGACTTCATCGAACCGATAGAAAAATCACTTGCCGAGGCAGGGCTGAAATTCCATATCAAGGGAAGGACAAAAAGCATACATTCAATCTGGCAGAAAATGCAGAAACAGCACTGCGCTTTCGAAGGCGTATACGATCTGTTCGCAATAAGAATCATCATAGACTGTCCCGAAGACAAGGAAAAGCTGCAATGCTGGCAGATTTACAGTATAATAACCGACATGTACCAGCCCAATCCCAAACGTCTGCGCGACTGGCTCAGCGTACCCAAAAGCAACGGTTACGAAAGCCTGCACATAACAGTACTCGGGCCGCAGAACAAATGGGTTGAGGTACAAATACGTTCGGAACGCATGGACACCATTGCGGAATACGGTCTTGCCGCCCATTGGAGATACAAAGGCGTTAAAAACGGCGAAAGCGGAATAGACGAATGGATAGGCGAAATTCGCTCTATACTCGAAACGGGCGACAACATACAACTTATCGACCAGCTGCGCTACGACCTTAAAGACGATGAAGTATACGTGTTCACACCCAAAGGCGATCTTTACAAACTTGCAGGAGGAGCGACCGTGCTCGACTTTGCCTACCGCATACATTCAAACATAGGAAACCATTGTGTAGGAGCAAGAATAAACGGACGTAACTATCCCCTGCGGCACAAGCTATCAAGCGGCGACCAGGTAGAGATTCTTACTTCAAATTCGCAAGGGCCGAATCCCGACTGGCTTAACTTCGTTGCTTCGGCAAGAGCTAAAAGCAAAATACGCCAGGCCCTGCACGAAAAAGCCATAAAAGAAGGACAATTCGCACGCGAAGAATTCGAGCGAAAACTCAAGAACCGGAAACTGACATGGGATGAATCCACAATAAACCACTTGGCAAAAAAACTCGGATACAAAGAACTGAGCGAATTCTTCAAATCAATGGCCGCCGGAAAGTTAGAATCCGGCGAAGCCGCCGAACAATATGAAGAACTTTACAACTCAGAGCACGGAACTCCCGAACATAATCAGACCGTAAGCGCCGGAACATATAATTTCAACTCTTCAAAAGCAGGAAATGACGCATACAATGACGACGTTCTCATTATAGATCGCAATCTCAAAGGCATCGATTTCACGCTGGCCAAATGCTGTCACCCCATTTACGGCGATAATGTATTCGGTTTCGTAACATCAGGCGGCGGAATAAAGATTCACCGCACGAACTGCCCGAATGCAAAAATATTGCGCGAACGCTTCGGCTATCGCATAGTAAAAGCGCAATGGGCCGGCAAAGGCGACAAACAATATGTCATAACTTTGCAAGTCGTAGGCAATGATGATATAGGAATTGTCAACAATATGACTTCCATTATCAATAAAGAATCAAATATTTTCCTTCGTTCTATCCGCATTGACAGTAATGACGGCTTGTTTTCCGGAATACTTACGGTTTCCGTCAATGACACTCATGCTGTAGACGGACTTATAAAAAAACTACGTACCGTTCACGGAGTGAAAAGCATAACACGCATTTGAAAAAGTCGGAAACATTAAAATTCGCGGCCCTACTGATTGCTTTTGCTTCAATAGTTCCAACATCGAAAGCAGGCACAAAGACAAAGGGGCAGGCTGTCGATACCGTAATGCAGCATATTTTCACTTACGCTTCAAAGAACCGGCTGCACGTAGACCATTTCGACAATGTCGTCTACACAAAATTCCATATCGACAGCCACATACGCAATTTTACAATAAAATTAATTCCTAACTCTTTCAATCTGGAAAGAGGCAAGAAGCACATTTTAGGAGAAAACGTCACGCGATACAATTACGTAGACTTCGGTATTGTAAGCAGAAAGGAAGTTGCATTTTACAGCAGCATGAAAAAGCTGCGCAAGATACCGGATATTTTGCACAGCAACGTCAACGCGATGATTTATGAGCCCACTATTTATGTAGACAATCTGTTATCGCCTTTCAATAAGATAAACCGCAGGTACTATAACTACAGCATCGATTCTACAAGGCACGTTGACGGAGCCACGCAGGTTCTGGTATCGTTCACTCCTAAATACGGTAATACGCAGTTAGTAAAAGGAAAAGCCTGGGTGGATTACGACACAGGCAAAGTGGAAAAAATGGTATTCGAGGCCGTCTACGACAACATTCTGCATGTAAAAGTAAGTCTGCTTACCGGCAAGGACGGCATACTTTCACTCCTACCCGACCGTACATTCATTGAAATGAATTACAAATTAGGTGGAAATACCGTAAGCATAAACCTGAATTCACAAATGAACTACAGACGTGCTGACAGCCGGCACTACGCCGACTCCATTGGCTTTTATACCGACAAAAACCGGTATGACATAACACGGCTCGACCTGATTCCTTACGACACCACCAACGTAATACGCACTAAGTCCTATTTCGACGACATCCGTCCTTTTCCGCTTACGTACGCCGAGGACTCAATTTACTCAGCAAACTGCGACAGTATAAAAACATACGGCTCTACAACAGATACCACGCGGCATAACTCATTCAACACCTCTTCGCTCGAAGATATATTGCTCAGCCGCCACAAAGTAAGTTTCAGCAACAACACCACACTTGCCATTCCGGCCGTTTTCACTCCGTCGATGTTCCAATGGTCCGGTTCACGAGGCATATCATTACAGGCACGCCTGCAACTAAGCATGGATTTTCCCAGCGGCCGTTTGCTCAAACTCACTCCAAGTATAGGATATAGTTTCAGGCAAAACCAGATATACTGGAAAGTACCCGTCGATTTTCTTGTATTTCCCAAAATAGGCGGAGGTATCGAGGCTAACATACGTAACGGCAACCATATATACAGCAGCATACAGGCGCGCGAAGTAAGAAAACAGTTGAAAAAATTCAGCAGCTACGATTCCATGCTCAATGTGTTCAACAAATATAATTTCAATTACTACGATGACTTCCAGGCAAGCGCGGCATTTTATATAGAGCCGGTTGTGGGACTGAAAATGTACTCCGGTCTTACGTTTCACCAACGCAATCTAATAAATTGGAACAACGTAGCCTCAGCCGGAGGCATGAAACGATATTATAAAAGTATCGCACCATTCATAAACTTAGAATACACACCGGCTTTGTACTACCGTCGTGCAGCCAACAGGCGCATTCCGTTGCATACATACTGGCCAACATTCAGAATGTCGTATGAAAAAGGCGTGCGGTGGTGGACATGCGACAACAAATACGAACGCTGGGAATGCGACGCGTCATATCGCATAAACCTGCGCGCCCTCAGTTCCATTTACCTGCGTGCCGGAGGAGGGCTTTTCACCGACCGTAAGGAAATGTACTTCGTTGACTACGAGAACTTCTCGTTCCAGAACATGCCTACCGGTTGGGAAGACGATATGTTCGGTGTCTTCCAACTGCTCGACCGCCATTGGTACAACGAATCGAACTACTATGCGCTCTTTTGCACTGCATACGAAAGCCCGCGCCTGCTTATCACCCGCGCACCTCTTATTTCGAAAGTAATAAAGAAGGAACGTTTATACATAAACGCCGTTTCTCTACATGCCTTGAACGCATATATAGAAGGCGGTTACGGAATATCGACCAACTTTTTCGACGGAGCCGTATTCATAGGCGGCGGAAACGCCTCGGGGATAGAATTCGGAGCAAAAGTATCCCTGCGGTTTTTCGACAGGTGGTGACAATCAGAAGTCAGAATCATTGTTTAGTTGCCTGTAACTCTCCTACGGAGATACTTTAGGCATGAAGAAAACAACGGACATGTTTATTTTATTCCCAACCGGCTTTCTGCATAATCCGAACCGACGTTCCCCAATATATACATTTGTAAAAAAACAGCCGACAATAATTTTTGTCGGAGGTGAGTTCTTGCAAAAAAAATATTTTTTTTCATGGTAAAAAACTTCCCGCAGTAAATTGAAAA
>CAJKQZ010000184.1 GCA_905202115.1 uncultured Prevotellaceae bacterium
GACATATTTTGAATTATCTCCCTTGTATTTTCAATTTGCTGCGGGAAGTTTTTTTACCACGAAAAAAAATATTTTTTTCATCTGCATAAAAATTCTAATGTTCCGGATAACGGCAAGAAAAACCGAGGGAAGGAACGCATGAATAAAGACCACAGCCGCTTTTAAGGGTATAAAAAGCAGCCCGTCATTAAACTATATTAATATTTTGCGCAGGAAAAATAAAAAGAACTATCTTTGTACGACAACAAAAAACCATAATGACAAAAAATTACGCATTTGCAGTCTTCATACCGGAAAATGCCGGAGGCTTTGAATCGAGAGCAACCTCCGTATACACACAATTACAAAAAGAAGAAGCCAACCGGAAAAAAGAGGACGAAGTGCTTGTATGGGCAAGAGTATTTCTGAGCGATATAACAAACCAGCTGCCTGTCATCAAAAGCAGTCCTTTAGGCAGGAAACTCGATGAATGCGCGGTTTCATACGTGGAGCAACCGTTGCTCGACGGGAGCAAGATAACCGTAATGGCATGTTTTGCAAAACATGCGCATGTGGAAGCTCCGGCGCACGACACGAAACGCATAGTAACGCCACGCGGCACATGGCTGTTCCAAAGCGTGCGTTTCTCGGACAACGAGATAAAAGGCTTGAACGGAAAAGAACAGACCATACTCGCTTTCGAGCGCCACAAAAAGCTGCTTGAAAGCAAGGGAATGAGCGTAGCCGACAATACGGTGAGAACGTGGCTTTACGTTCGCGACATCGACAGCAATTACATGGATGTGGTAAAAGGAAGAAACGACTTTTTCGCGAAAAACGGGCTCACGACAGACACGCACTTCATAGCTTCGACCGGAATTGGCGGATACACAAATTGCGCCAAAGCCGTAGTGGCCGTCGATTTCCTCTCGCAGGAAAACCTCGACGCAGACAACGTAAAATATCTGCATGCCACCGAACACCTGAACCCGACGGCAGAATACGGAGTGGCATTCGAGCGCGGCACAGCCTTGTATAACGACGAGAACATCGTATCTTTCATATCGGGCACGGCAAGTATCGACAAATTCGGAAACTGCATACACCTTAACGACCCCGAAAGGCAGACTGAAAGGCTCGTGGAAAACATCGCAGCCCTGCTTGCCGACGCAGAATCCTCGCTCGACGACCTGCAAATGGTAATAGCTTACCTGCGCGACCCCGCCGACAAAGAAACCGTAGAAGCCGTACTGAAAAAGCACCTCGGCAAAGTGCCCACGGTAATCACCGAAGCACGCGTATGCCGCCCGCAATGGCTCGTCGAAGCGGAATGCATCACCTGCAAAAGCAGATAGACGGCACAAAGGCGTAAGCGCTTTCAGAATACACCCCGCGCAATATTGCGCATGGCGTAGGCGGCAACACGAATATCAACCTCTAAAAACATATAAACAAAAAAAGCATGAACAAATTCCGAAACACATTGCTGGCGTGCCTTTGTCTCGCTGCAATAACGGCTTCGGCTCAGGACAAAACCGAACGTTGGCTCGATCCTAACGTAAACAGAGTGAACGCAGAACCTTCGCGCGCCAATTTCTTTGCCTACGAGTCGCAACAACTGGCTAAAAACAACGAAAAAACAGCCTCCGGACTGTACATGTCGGCCGAAGGTACATGGAAATTCAATTTCGTGAAAGACCACGACAAACGTCCCGCCGATTTTTATAAGGTCGGCTACGACGACTCGGCATGGGACGATTTCAAAGTGCCCGCCCTTTTCGAACTCAACGGATACGGCGATGCCATTTACAAGAACGTAGGCTATGCCTGGGCAACGCAGTTCGAAAACAATCCGCCTTTCGTTGAAGAAAAGAACAACTATACCGGTTCCTACCGGCGCGAATTCGAAATTCCCGAATCCTGGAAAGGCTGCGACATATACTTCCATATCGGCAGCGCGACATCGAACGTTGAAGTCTGGGTGAACGGCAAACCTGTGGGATACAGCGAAGACAGCAAGACAGCCGTGGAATTCGACGTCACCAAATACATCGTTCCGGGCAAGAAAAACCTCGTAGCCATGCAGGTAATGCGCTGGTGCGACGGCTCATACCTCGAAGATCAGGACTTCTGGCGCCTCACCGGTATAGCCCGCGAAGTTTATTTCTACGCCCGTCCTAAAAAACATATCGACGACGTATTCATTACTCCCGACCTTACCAACAACTACACCGACGGAACCCTGAAAGTAAACGTCACGGCTCCGCGCGCAAAGGGTTGCAAGGTAAAACTTAGCCTGCTCGACCCGAAAGGAACGGAGGTAAAGACCGCAGAAGGAACAGTAGGCTCGAACGGAAGCTTTACAGAAACAATCAACATAGACAAGCCACAGAAATGGACGGCTGAGACACCTAACCTGTACGACCTGTACGTTACTTTGTCGGACGGCAGCAAAACTATCGAGATAATCCCGCAGAAAGTGGGCTTCCGCAAAGTCGAGATAAAGAACTCACAGCTACTCGTAAACGGCAAAGCTGTTCTCATAAAAGGAGCCAACCGCCACGAGCTTGACCCCGACCACGGCTACGTGGTTTCACCCGAAAGAATGGTGCAGGACATCAAAATCATGAAGGAGCACAACCTGAACGCCGTGCGAACCTGCCACTATCCCGACGACCCGCGCTGGTACGAACTCTGCGACAAATACGGTCTCTACATTACGGCCGAAGCAAACATCGAGTCGCACGGAATGGGATACGGAGAAAAAACTCTCGCAAAGAACGCTCTTTATGAAAAGTCGCACATCGAACGAAACGACCACAACGTGAAAATTTACAAGAACCACCCGTCGATAATCGTATGGAGCCTCGGCAACGAAGCAGGCTACGGCCCGAACTTCGCAAAGGCTTACGATTATGTACTGGCCTATGACAATTCCCGCCCGATACATTACGAGCAGGCCTGCTGGACCGAAGGAGGAAAAACCGATATATACTGCCCGATGTATCCCTCGTACGACGCTTGCGTGAAGTACTGCACCGAAAATAACAAACGCCCGTTCATAATGTGCGAGTACGCTCACTCTATGGGCAACACGGGCGGCGGCTTCAAGGAGTACTGGGATCTCATCCGCAAGTACCCCATTTTCCAGGGCGGCTACATCTGGGATTTCGTAGACCAGGGATTCCGTGACAAGAACGAGCGCGGCGCAACAATCTTCACCTACGGCGGTGACTACGGACGCTATCCCGCAAGCGATCATAACTTCAACTGCAACGGTTTCATCCGTCCCGACCGCTTGCCCAACCCCGAAGCAAACGAATACCGCCACATTTATCAGAACATCTGGACAACTCCTGTTAATATAGAGAAAGGTGTGCTCGAAGTATACAATGAATTTTTCTTCCGCGACCTTTCCAACGTGCGCCTCGACTGGGAAATCATGGCCGACGGCGAGAGCGTGGCAAAAGGTAACGAGGAAGCGCTCAACGTTGGCCCGCAGGAACGCCGTCAGATAACTCTGCGCGGTTTCTCGCTGCCCGAAAACGCTAAAGACAAGGAACTGCTGCTGAACATCGACTATAAGATAAAGACTGTCGAGCCGTTGCTCGACGTGAATTACGTAATAGCCCACCAGCAGCTGCCTATAAGCTCCTACAAGTTCCCCACAGTAGAGAGCCTCATGCCCGAAGCTGCACCGGAACCCGTTGCAAAAGCAGACAGAAAGTCGAACAAAGCGCTCAAAAAGAACGAGGCGCCACAGGCTGCCGAAAAGGTAACGAAGCAGGAGCAGATTGCCTGCCTGTCGCTTGCAGCAGGACATACTACGGTAACCTTCAACAAGGCCACCGGCTGGATTGACTACCTCGACATAGACGACGCTCCAGCGTTCAAGAAAGGTTTCTCTCTCGTTCCCGACTTCTGGCGCGCTCCCACCGACAACGACTACGGCGCAGAGCTGCAAAAAAAGTTCGCCGCATGGAAAAATCCGCAGATGAACCTGAAATCGTTCAATTGCAGCGAACTCGGCGAGGGCAAACAAGTTGTAGCGATTTACGACATGCCCGAAGTTTCAGCTGAACTCAAGATGACATACACTCTTCTCCCCGACGGACAACTGATAGTGAACCAAAAACTCACCACCGACCCCAACGCGAAGAACATGGAACACTTGTTCCGCTACGGAATGCAGCTTGTAATGCCACGCGACTTCATAAACCTCGAATATTACGGCAAAGGCCCTGGCGAGAACTACATCGACCGCAACAACGGTGACAGAATAGGTCATTACAAGCAGCTTGTAGAAGACCAGTACTGGGGATTCGTCCGTCCGCAGGAGAGCGGCAATCACACCGAGGTGCGCTGGTGGCGCGTTATCTCTCCCAAAGGCATCGGACTTGAATTCTACTCCAACGCCCCAATGGAATGCGCTTCGCTCAACTATCTGACGTCCGACCTCGACGACGGCGTCGACAAGAACAAGCACCAGAGCCACTCCGGCGACCTTGTGCCTCGCCCATTCACGGTTGTGCACATCTCGCAGAGGCAGTTCGGCCTCGGATGCGAGAACTCCTGGGGTGCATGGCCCGAGAAGAAATACCACATGCCTTACGGCGACCGCGACTTCACATTCGTAATCAAGCCTCTGTCGTCCAAATAAGACACTGCCTCTGCCGAGGCAAGACAACATACAACCGGCCGGACTTTTATCCGGCCGGTTTTTTAATACCTTCGGCCAAGAGAAAATCCAGATTCGCCTGAATGTACAGCCGCGGCCGTTGTTCCAAAGAATAAAAAGGGACATCAATCGATTCAGAAGCGGTACGCGAAAAACTCTCCCGCTTGTAAAAAAAATTATCTCTGAGATA
>CAJKQZ010000185.1 GCA_905202115.1 uncultured Prevotellaceae bacterium
ATATTTTAAATTATCTCAGACATATTTTGAATTATCTCCCTTGTATTTTCAATTTCATGCGGGAAGTTTTTTACCACACGAAAAAAAATATTTTTTTCGCAGGAGGCACAGTTTAAGATAATTTCATTATCTGCCGATTTTCTTCGGAACCGTTTATGCACTCCCCAGAACAGGAATATAAAAAGAAACGGCCGCCCCCGTTTTGCAAGAGGCAGCCGTTTGTAAGCTATTACTCTATTATTATTTTTCGATTGTAACCGAACCGGTGCCTACATTAGAATCATCAACGAAGATATCGACCCGATAGCGTCCCTTGCTTAACGTCTCACTTACAGGAATATAAAGCGTAACAGTCTGTTCCTCACCCGTATATTCTATAACGCGCGTAGCGGAATACTGAAGCGAACGGTTTTCGAAATTAAACGAGCCGGAAGCATTGACAACGTTGTTGGTAGGTTGCAGCAGGCGCACATAAACATTGCGGTTGCCCGTTGAAGCCGTAATGTTTTTAGTAATTGTAAAGTTTACCACAAAACGGGTAACGTCCTTAATCTTTTTGGCAGCCTTACCGCGCTTGTTTTGAGGCGAAACGGATATTCCGGTTGCGTCGAGCTGCGAAGCAATCGCCACTTTTTCAGTAAGATTTGCCTTTTCTGTGTTCAAATTACTTATACGCGTAGTCGCTTCATTGTATTGAGCTTTCACCTGTTGGTTCTCATTTGCCAAAGCTGTGTTGAGGCGCTGCAACGAATCGACCTGAAGAATATAGGTACGCAAAACGGCGCGGACGGTTGCAAGCTCTTTCTTGAGACGTGTGATTTCGGCCGCGTCATCGCTCTTTACGCGTTTCAATTCAGCAAGCAAGTCCTGAGTGCGGCGCTGTTCCTTGCTCAACTGCTCCATTAGCGAATCGTTCTTTATGGAACGCTTCAACTCATCATATTGGAGAGCAAACTGAGTGTACTCGTTCTCCATTTCTTTCTTGTCAAGGTCGGCCAGTTGTTTCAACTCGGCATTGTTCTTTTTCTGATTCTGAAGATTTACATACAAGTAGCCAAGACCGGCAAGCAACAAAACCACGATTGCAACAGCCGGAATGATGATTTTCTTTTTATTCATATCATAAACCTTTTATTCATTGTTCATTATACGGGAAATCTCCCCTTATGCGCCAGCAAAGGAATGTCTGTTCACGCTTTTAACATCGCACATGCGGCACTGCCACGAAAAAATGGCAAACAACGGCGCAAAGATAAGTATTTTGCTATTGTCGCACAGACGTATATGGCAATTAAAACGCCTGAAACGCGCAATTTTATACCCTTATCTCAAAACAATTCGCCTGAATTCGCAGAATTTGCGGGTTCGGCCTCCTCGGGAGAAAGAATCTTTTTCACCTCGTTCTCGGTTTTGAGCAAACGTTCGCGGCAGAATTTAATCAATTTCTGAGCACGCCTTAACTGCACCGTAAGATCGTCGATACTCATCTCATTGTTTTCCACACGCGCCACTATGCCTTCCAGTTCGGTCATAGCCTGCTCGTAGTTTGTAGGTTCGTTTTGCATATTTATCATATTTCTTTCGTTTTATATTCAATGAAGCCCGCACAATATCAAAGACACCGTCTGTAGAAACCGTTACTCCACCCTACTTTTCACTTCTCCGTGCGCCAGACGGGTTACAATCTCGTCTCCCGGAGCAAGCTGCGAAGCATCGGTCACGGCCTTACCGTTTTTCATCGTAAGCGAGAAGCCCAGTCTGAACACCCGCTCCGGCCCCGACAGACGTATTCCCCGCTCACAGCTTTCCAAACGCTGACGCTGACGCGACAACATGGCAGGAACGACATATTGCAGCCGCTCTGAAGTATGTTTAAGATTGTTTTTAAGACATGCCACATAATTATCGGCATTCATTTCTATACGCATGGCAAGCCGCTCGCAACGCGAACGCTCGTCGCTGCAAACTCTCAGAACAGCATTTGGCAATTTGGTAGATATAAGCCGCAGACTGGCACGTTTGTTCTCCGTAATACGCGAAAAAGCCAACGGTATGCGCGAAACGACCGAACCGAAACGCTGTTGCTGGACGGAAAGCCTGTTGCAAGCACAAGTTTTCAGGCTTCCGGCAAAACTCTCGAGCAAGGAAATTTCATAGTTTGCCTTTTCTATAAGAAAATCGGCCACTGCGGTGGGCGTTTTACAACGAACGTTCGAAACCAAATCGAGAACCGTCTCATCGCGGTCGTGACCGATACCCGTAATTACCGGCAAAGGAAACTGAGCTACGTTGGCAGCAAGAAGATAAGTGTCGAAACCGTTAAGATCGCTAACCGCTCCGCCTCCGCGTATTATTGCCACAGCGTCCCAAAGGCTGCTTTCAGCGGCTACCGCGTTGAGCGCTTCGATTACAGAGGACTCGACCTTGTCGCCCTGCATTATAGCGGGAAAAAGCTTGAACCTGAAATCGAACGCAGCGCCTCCGCGCGCCATGTGGTTGCAGAAATCTCCGAAACCGGCGGCTGTTTCGCTGGTTATGACGGCCACGCGCAATAGCGGGCGCGGCAAAGGAATCTGCTTGTTTAAATCTACAACGCCCTCGGCGGTAAGTTTTGCGATTATCTCCTTTCTGCGCCTCACCATATCGCCGAGCGTATACGACGGGTCGATATCTTCCACGAGCAGCGAGAGCCCGTAACGTTCGTGAAAGTTCACCCTCACTTTCAAAAGCGCTTTTATTCCTGCGCCGAAGCGTTGCCCCGTTTCTCTCTCAAAGCGCGAACGCAGGGAGAGATATGTGCCGGCCCATATAATGCCGGAAGCCGAGGCGATGTCGGTTCCCCGTTCGTTTTTCTCGATAAACTTACAGTAAAAGTGGCCGTTGGCGTTCTGCCTTCCCTCGCTTATTTCAGCCCTTACCCAATATGCGCCGGGGAGCTGCGAGCTGACGGCATTTCTTATGCGACAAGTAAGTTCGTAAAGAGAGATAGCCTCGTTCATTTGCGGAATTTTCCTTTGCAGTAAGCTTTCCAATAGTCGGGAATGCCGTATCCGTAAAGGCTGTTGGGGTGTTTCGCATTATTGCCGCACTCATGCAGAAGAGCAATTATCTCTTCGGGACGGAAATCGGGCAGAGCCTGCATAAGACAAGCTACCATTCCAGCCGTAATAGGCGAAGAAAAAGAAGTGCCGTTGGCATATCCAATGCTACCGTCGCTTCTCGCAACAGTGGCCCACAGGCCGCATGCCATAACGTCGGGCTTTATGCGACCGTCGGCGGTATTTCCGAGCGATGAAAAGACAGCCACTTCTCCGTTCAAGTCAACCGCACCAACGGTTATGATGTTGTTTGCATCTGCCGGCGGAGTGATGTATTTCCAAGTGTTACCGCCGGAATTTCCTGCGCTGTTTACGAGCATAAGCCCGCGAGAAGCAGTCAGCGAAGCCGAACGGCTTATAAGATGTGTGTGCCCGTCAAGTTCTTCAACCTTGACACTCAAATCTTCTATATCAAATTTATTATAGCCCAAAGAAGTATTGGCCACATCTGCGCCCACACTGTCTGCAAACTCCACTGCCGCAGCCCAATAATCCTCTTCGGCAGGGGTCTCCGAGAATCCGTCCTCGCTCACGAGCAACCAAAACTCAGCCTCGGGGGCTGTACCGACAAAGGAATAAGGTTTGTTCGTACCTATGCACGAAAGAACGCTCATGCCGTGGCTACCTTCATCGTAGACACTCTGATTTGGGCGCACGAAGTTGTGAGTGCCAAGCACTTTCACGTTATCGAGCAGACCCATTACGTCGGCATTATAGAATCCTCCGTCTATAACGGCTATAGTCATGCCTTGCCCGCGGAATCCCGCACGATGCAGAGTAATTCCGTTAAGCTGTTCTATCTGCCGTGCTCCTTCGCCGTAGAAAAATACCGTTGTCTCGAGCGTGTCTTTTATTTCTGCTTTCCTTTTCTCGGTAACGTCATCGGGATGCTGATAGGGAACAGCTGCAAACACGCGCTGAACCTTAGTTACAAAGGGCAGCTCTGCAAGCGCCTCGAGCTTTGTGCTGTCGGTGTTCTGTACAAGAGCTGTATTGTTCCACTTGCTGACGCACAGAACCTGGTTGCCGTTTTCGGCAAGGCGTTTCACGTAGGCCGGCGACACGGGAAGGTCGTGGTCGTCGATTTTCAGATTCCATTTTGCGCGGCGGTCAAGGGCTTTCTGCGACAGAAATTCCTGCGGACGGCTCTTTTTATAAGGCGACTCCTTCTTGTCCTTAAAATAAACACGATACTTGTAGGCTATTTCCTGGGCGCGAAGCGCCGTAGAGGTAAAAACCATAGCCGAGGCCAGCAACAAAACCGATAATTTCATAATGACATACTTTTTTTACTTTTCACATTCGGCTGCACAGCCGTCAAAGGCACGCAGGCAACGGTGTTACGGAAAGCCCGTTGCAATGAAGTTCAAAGTTAACACTTTTATTACCAAACCGCCAAGAGCAAAATTAAAAATCGGATTAATACATAAAAAAGCACAAACGTTATTACTGAAAACTTCCGGCAGATAAAACAAATATCCCCAAGAAATTAGGACGTCAGTATGACGCTAACAGAAACTACCCCGCAATAAACCGAAGTACATACATTTCATAAAAAAACAGCCTGCTGCGAAAAAAAATATTTTTTCGCAGGGTAAAAAACTTCCCGCAGATAATTCAAAATACAAGGGAGATAATCGAAAATATG
>CAJKQZ010000186.1 GCA_905202115.1 uncultured Prevotellaceae bacterium
ATATTTTCGATTATGTGCCTTGTATTTTGAATTTCCTGCGGGAAGTTTTTTACCGTGTAAAAAACTATTTTTTTTCGCAGAGCGCGATTTTTATTTGTTCCTTTTTCCGCTTTGCTTTCTTCGCAGCTTCAAATGCATATTTGCGAAATAGGGGCGGTTGGTTAGGTGTTTCTTTTGAATTGTACAGAGAAACATATTGGCAGTACGAGGATGTGTTTGTGTCTTTAAACTAAAAGAGCCTTCAGTAATGAAGGCTCTTTTAGTTTATGGTTTAATTTGCTAAATAACTTATCAGATTACGAAATCGAAGTAGTAAACGGGGTTGGTTTTGATTGAGGCTGCAGATGATTTTCTCGATATTCCGTCTACTTTTATGGATTTGCCTTTCTTTCCGGTTGCGGAGATGTCTAATGTGCCTGCTGTTACGGTAAGGTTACGGTCTACGCTTATTCCGTGCGACTTTTTGGTGTCGACAGGGTTTGCGGGGTCAACGTATTCTCCTCCGGTAGAGTTGACTTTGATGTTCACGGGGGCTTTGTCCTCGTTGATTATGAGGTCTGTGCCGGAGGCTATTCCTTTACTGCCGTCGCCTGTAACCACGATGTTTATCGTGCCTCCGCTTATGGTAATGAGGCTGTCGGAACGCAGGGCTTTTACGTCGTTGGCGTTGACTTCGATGTCGATAGTTCCGCCTTGAATCATTACTTGTCCGTTTTCTTCGTCGAGCGGGTCGTTTGTGGCTTCAGCCTGTAGGCCGTCTCCTTCTACGTTTCTTACATTGATGTTTCCACCTTCTACTTTAAGGTATTGTCCAACGTGCATACCGTCGTTTTTGGCCGAAAGTATGTTTATTGTTCCAGTTGATGACTTCAGACGGGTATATTCTTTTGTTGAAAATGCGTGGTTGGCGTTACCTGTGATGTTGAGCGTGCCTTTTCCGGAGAATTCGGGGTGCCCTTTTACGTAGAAACATGCTTTTTGCAGGCCTTGTGCGTAGTCGCTGAGCGTGTTGGTTGTTCCTTCCGCCAATTTTACATCGATTCTCTTGCCGTTTTGTATGTCTATGGCGGCTCCTCTCTGCGAGGTTAGGTTTATGCCGTTGAGCACAAGGGTACATTTGTATGTTCCGTCTTGTGTGAATGCTCCGTTGGCGCTTGTGCCTGTGAGGCTATAGGTGATTTCGTCGCCTCCGAGGGATTGGGAAATTACGCTGACGTATGCGCCGTCGATTTCTACGTTTACAGTGTCGGACAGTCCTATCGGGAGGATTGCGGTGGCCGTTGTCTCGTTATAGTTTACGCTTACTGTCAGCGGATCGACGGTTTCGGTGCCGAACGTAACGCTGTCTGTCGCCTGCGTGTTGAATGTCTTGCCCAGTACGGTGAATGCTGCGCCGTCGGCCGAGAATATGATGTCGCCGGCAAGGCTTTCGTTTACAGCTGTTCCTACGCCTTTCTGCCAGATGTACATGGTCTGCGCTCCGGCGGTCAGGATGCACGACAAAAATGTTAGAGTGAGTATGATATGTTTCATTGCTTTTCTATCTTTATTGTCTTGTTGCCTATTTTTGCGACGTATATGCCGGCGGCGAGGCCGGAGATGTCAATGGTTGTTGTGCCGGCGGATATTTTCTTTGAGAGCGCGATTGTGCCGTCGGTGGAGTAGAGGAGCAGCGTAGCGCTTTTCGTTGCTTTGATGTCAAGGCGGTCGCCGTTGCTTATTACTGCGGTTTCGGATTTGACGGCGTCGGCTATTGCCGTGGGCAGTTCGGTGAAGCGCATTTTTGCGTTTGCAAGTTGGGAAAGGGATACGGTAGTTTCTTTCCCGTCTTCGCTGAGTTTCATGTCGGCTGCCGAGAATGTTATTTTCAGGTTGCGTAGCTCGTAGCTTTTTTCATGCCCGTCGGCGCGCGTCACCGTTAGATACAGGAAGTCGCCTGCCGCGGCCGAAACCTGTGAGAATGCGGCGGCAGCTGCGATGAATAGAAAAACGAACTTCTTCATTAGTGTTATGTTTGTTTAGAATTTGAATTTGTAGCTTATGTCGATTACGTGTTGCGTTTCTCCCATGTCGGAGTCTCTTTCGTCCTGGTAAAGATAGCCTACCGACAGGCGGTTCGCCTTGTTTATCTTTATGTCCACTCCGGCGCCGGTGCGGGTCTTGCCGAGTTTCATTCCGCTGTCGAGCTCGTTGAACAGTTCCACCTGTGCGTATGGTGTTACAGGGCACTTGCGTATGTTGTACTCTACTTTCAACTGCGAGCGCAGGCGGTTGTTATTGTTTGATTCTTTGTATTTTCTCTCTGACTCCTTGAAATAAATTTCGTCGAGCGCGTTGAGGCGATATTTGTCGCGAATGTAAGACGCGCTTCCCAAGCGGGTATATTGATAACGTTCGCGCAGCGAGATGTTGAAGCGCCCGAAGTCGACGTTGCCGCTTATATCGAAATTGAAGCGGTTTTTGCTGCGCCAGTATGGCTTGTTGATATTATAGCCGTCGTATTCTTTTATCAGGGTCGAGGTTCCGTCGGGATTGCCTTGCATGTATTCGTCGTAATGGTTCTTTGTTTTCTCGAAGCTATAGGAATATATATATGTATATCCGGCTGCGAATTTAAGAAATTTGAACGGTTTGTAGCTTACTCCGAACGAGGCGTCCCAGCGGTCTACGTTTTTCATGTTGTTCTGGGTTCTGAATCCGGCGCCGAGCGATAAAGTGAAGTTTCCGAGCTTCTTGTCGGCTTCGGCTCCCAACCAGCTTCCGAAGTCCGAGGCCGCGGCGTTTATCGAGACAGCCATAAGCATAGCTAAGGCCGTTATTTTTTTTAGGTTTTTCATATTCGGGAGAGGTTTGTTCATTCGTAGTTTTTAGGGAGTTTGGTGAGAGTGTTGGCGTCGTTGGTTGCGGCGTCGGCGCTTTCGTAGTACATCTTTAAAAGAGCGGTGTCGCGCATGAAGTCAATCGAGCCGATTTCCACTTTTATTACGTTCAGACCGGTGCGTTGCCTGAGGTCTTCGAGCAGTTCCTCGTTTTTTTCGGGCGTTATAAGATTGATGTTGTCGTAGCGCACATATTTGCAGGCCACCCGCTTTACGAGCTTGTTGCTCTCCGTACAGAAAGCCACGCCCACGAATATAAGATTGGCAAAGAGCAGTTCGGCGATGCTTAGCTTGGTAGACATTCCGTTTACAACCGACAGCGCCACGATGAAGAACAGGTAAGTCATCTCGCGTATCGGTATGGCCTCGGTGCGGTAGCGTATTATTCCGAACACGGCAAACAGACCGAGGGCAGCTCCTATCTTCATCTTTGCTCCGTCCATCAGATAAATCATCATGAATATGCTTACCGAAAGCATGATGAACGTGAAGAAATAGTCGCGCCTTTTTCCTTGCGGATAATAGAAGAAGCGTACTATTATGAATACGAAGAAAGAGTTTAGAACGAAGCGGATCAGCATTTCGCTCAATCCTGCGGGGTCGATTAGCTGTATGCCTGCTATTTTTATAAGACATAGGCTGGTTAAGAGTGCAATCATGTTTTTTTAGAGATTTTGTTTTTATTCAGGTTAGTTCCGCCTTTTTGCCGTCATGGCTTTTGTTGTTGTACTGTTTGTTTATACGAGTTTTTTTATGGTTGTTATTCTGCTTTTGAACATATTTCTTTTTATTCCGCTGTTGGTAAGATAGGTTCCTATGCAATATTTGCTGAATCCCTGCGGTTTTATTCTCAGTTTCAGCATGTGTGCGAGTGCCGGCGAGGGCGATTTCCCTTCCCGTTTGAGTTCTATTATTACGAGGTCTCCTACGTCGGCCGATTTTCCCGTTTCTATGTTTCGGAATGAAAGGTCGAAATCTATCGTGAGCCGTTCTGTGCGTTTTTTGTTTACGAGCGTAACCCGTTTGAAGTTGTTTTCAAGGCACGGGTGTATGTCATCCTTATCCACTTTTGCCCGTTGGTTCAGGAATTCCTCGTTTTCTTCCGTTCCTATTTCTTCGGGCGAGGCCAACGGTCTGCGTTTTTTACGCGTTTTGTTGTGATTGTCCTTGTTTTTCACTTCGAGAAACGTCAGCGCCGAGTCGATGTATGTGCGTATTCTTACTTTCGTTCTCGGGCGCATGCCGTTGTGGTGGGCCATATAGAAATCGTGGGCCTCCGTGTCCCAGTATGTGGTGTCGTATGCCGCAATGTGGTTTCCGTCGATTACTTGTACGAAATAATCGTCTTTTGCGTACTCGAAGAATTTGAGCAGCAACGACTTGTTGGCTAAATATTTGGTGTCGGTGCGGTTCATAAGCCGCACATCCTTCATGTCTTCCAGAGTGATGCCGGGCATTTCCGAAAGAGCTATGCCAAGTTTGTCGTAAAAGTCCATTAATTTCTGCAACCAATATTATTTTGCCAAAGATATGCAAAAATACTTACCGACGTTTGTGTTAAGAACAAAAATTAACTGTTTTAGGTCAAAAAAAATCCGGACATTGCAGATGTTGTTCGCCCCATGCGATGCACTGACTGTGTTTTTATGGGAGTACTTTTCTGTTTCGTAAAATGCTTTTCCGCTTCGTGCCACTGTCTTTGTCCGTGCGTGAAAAGAATATGCAGCCTGTGAGATTCGCGGTGCTTTTACTGAGAAGTTTGCAGACAAAAACGGTCACCTTCCAAGCACTTGAAAATCAGCGGGTGTATATATAGCAAAAAATATGTCTGAGATATTTTAAAATATCTCAGACATATT
>CAJKQZ010000187.1 GCA_905202115.1 uncultured Prevotellaceae bacterium
GAGATAATTTGAAATATGTCTGAGATATTTTAAAATATCTCAGACATATTTTTCCGGACGTTCTATGCGCGTTCAAAAAACTCCCGCCCGAATCAACATACAAGGAACATTTTCATGATTATCGAAACAAAAAACGCTCTGCCCCGAGAACCGTGAATAATTTTACTTGCCCCTATAAAAAACGCACGCGAGGCAAGTAAATTACGGACGCACAAAAAACCGACATATCCTCACATGAGCAAGACACACCCTCATACAGGCAAAACGCCGACTTACAAACAAAGAAATCAGTGAAGAATAAAAAATATCAGCTCCGTGAGAAGCTCGCCCTCCCCTGCCGAAATGTTGCCGATTCCTTTGGAACGTGCGTCGGTTTCACGTATTTTCTCTATTATCTCCATCACTTTTCGTCCGGAGTAGTTTTTCATTGCCGGAAACACGCTGTCACGCGCCTGCCATTCGGTCATTCCCGTCCACGAAGCCAGCCCTCGCAGACTCTTGTCGGGAGCATAATACGACAACATGAGCTTAGAAAAAAACCTGAAAAGCATAATCAATGTAAGCTGCAAAGGATTCATCTTGGGGTTGGAGGCAAAATATCTCACAATCCTGTTAGCTTTGTAAACATCCTTTGCCACAAGCGCGTTCTGCAACTCGAAATAATTGAAGTCCTTGCTCACCCCTATATTCTGCTCAACCATTGCCGGAGTAATCATTTCCGACCCTTCGGGCATGGAGATTATGAGCTTTTCAAGCTCCCCCGACAAGCGGCTCAGGTCTGTACCGACGTAATCGGCAAGCATTATAGCGGCTTTGTTGTCGATAGAAACCTTTCTCTGCTTCAGATAAACGCTTATAAAGCCCGCAAGCTGGGAATCGCGCATTTTCTTGGCTTCGAAAAGCACTCCCTGCTTCTCTACGAGCATTGCAAGACGTTTCCGCCGGTCTATCGTAGCGTTTTTATAGCAAATAATAAGGATTGTACTTTCGAGCGGGTGCTGCAGATAGTAAACAAGGTCGTCCAGCCGGTCTACTAATTGTGCCTCGCGCACTTCAACGACCAACCTGTCAGAGCCGAGCGGATAACTTTTGGCCGTATTTATAATCTGCCCTATGTCTGTATCCGCCCCGTAAAAGGTTATCTGATTGAAGTCCCTTTGTTCTTCCGGCAAAACCGACGACGTAATCGCAGCGGCAATCTTGTCGATGAAATACCCTTCCGCTCCTTCAAGAAAGTACACTTTCGCAAATTTGCGTGCCGCAATATCGCGCATTATTCCCTCAAACGTAGGTCCAGAAGATTTAGTTGTTGCCACTTGGTTCAAGATTATTACCTGTCGAACTTGAGATGCTTCACCGTTCTGCCGTCATGAATAATAAGTTTGAGCGAAGCCACCCCAAGAGCCACGTGTTGCGCCGCATAATTGCAGGTAACCAGTTTGTCGCTCTCTATGGTTTTCACTCCTTCGGGCACCATAGGGTTGTCGGATACGAGCAGCAAAGCCCCTGTGGGGATGTGATTGTAGAATCCGCAGGTAAACAGCGTTGCCGTTTCCATATCCACCGCCATAGCACGCGTGGTGCGCAGATAATTCTTAAAATTATCGTCATGCTCCCAAACGCGCCGGTTGGTAGTATAGACAGTGCCCGTCCAATAATCGTTGCGCGCGTCGCGCAATGAGGTGGAAACGGCTCTCTGAAGCATAAAAGCCGGAAGAGCCGGTATCTCAGGCGGGAAATATCCGTTGCTTGTGCCCTCGCCGCGTATTCCGGCAAGCGGAAGTATGTAATCGCCCACATGCGTTTTGTTGGAAATTCCGCCGCACTTGCCGAGAAACAGACAGGCCTCGGGCTTTACAGCACTCAGCAGGTCCATTATCAGCGCCGCATTGGGACTGCCCATACCGAAGTTTATCATCGTGATGTTCTCGGCCGTCGCCATGCGCATGTTGGCCCCGTAACCTACAGGAGCCACGCCGCACTGTTCGCAGAAAAGGTCGATATAGCTGTTGAAGTTCGTAAGCAGCACATAAGGTGTAAATTCAGCAAGCTGGTGATGCGTATACCTCACCAGCCAATTACCTACTATTTCCTGCCTCGTCTTCATTTTTTTACGTACTTTTGCCTGCCGGCGAAACGCCGCACAATCTTTGCAAAAATAATAAATGTTTACGTTAAACCTGCCCCTTGCCGATACAAAAATCATAGTGCGCAACGAAAAGCGGATGATTTTCGATTTTCTTCGCCGCCGCTTCGTTACGCTCACGCCCGAGGAGTGGGTGCGCCAGCAGTTCACGCATTTTCTTGCAGAGCACAAAAACTATCCGTCCGCGCTTATGGGCAACGAAATCACGCTCAACGTGGGAGGCGTGTCGCGCCGTTGCGACACCGCAGTGTTCGACCGCAGCTCCGCCCCGCTCATGATTATAGAATACAAGGCACCTACGGTGGAGATTACACGGGAAGTTTTCGAACAGATATGTTCCTACAACACCGTTCTACATGCCGAATATCTCACCGTAAGCAACGGAATGCAGCACTACTGCTGCCGCATTGACTATGCAACCGGTTCCTACTCCTTTCTCAAAGATATTCCCGATTACGGAATTTTATAGCAGCCCCGCTTCGGTTTAACATACAACAATTCCAGTGCACTGACGGGAAATACTGTTTTCCATAAAATCAGCACCGCTTTGCAGCAAGAGTTTGCAGACAAAAACGGTCACCCGCCAAGCACTTGAAAATCAGCACATGTATATACAGCAAAAAATATGTCTGAGATATTTTAAATTATCTCAGACATATTTTCGATTATCTCCCTTATATTTTCAATTTCCTGCGGGAAGTTTTTTACTCATACAAAAAATATTTTTTCTTTTCGTGAAAAATTTGTCCTGAAATAAAATCTTTACCCGCAGATTTCCTACTGCGCCGAATACACATTCGTCATAACACGCTGCAAAGCCTTCAGCGATACGAAAAAATCTGCGGCGGCAAAAAGGTTCTGTACCTTTTTGCCGCCGCAAAGTCATTTGCTATGGCTGTTCAAATGTATTCCTTCTCTTTCGCCATATGCCTGCCGTAGCAGCCGGCATTGCTCAGATGAGAGGTATGTTTATTTTATCGCATTCCTCGCGCATTTCGTCGGGCCAAATGCTGGCCTGTATCTCACCTATATGAGCCTTGCGCAAATAAAACATGCACAGACGAGACTGCCCAATACCGCCTCCTATGCTGAGCGGCAGAGTGCCCTCAAGCAGGCGGCGGTGGAAGTACAGTTCCTTGCGGTCTTCCTTGCCCGACTGCTTGAGCTGATACAAAAGAGCCTCCTTGTTCACCCTTATGCCCATAGACGAGAGTTCGAGCGCCACACCGAGCACATCGTCCCACACGAGCAAGTCGCCGTTCAAGCCGGGCAATCCGTTGTCGGCAACCGTGGAGTAATCGTCATAGTCGGGCGCGCGCAGATCGTGAGGTTTTCCGTCGCCGAGCGGACAGCCTATGCCTATTATAAACACGGCTCCCTTTTCACGGGTTATTATGGTTTCGCGCTCCTTAGGCGTCATGTCGGGATACATGCGGCGCAATTCTTCGGCATGTATAAAGAAAATGTCGGACGGCAATATCGGCTTCAGCTGCGGATATGCTTCATACACCATAAATTCCGTGCGTTTGAGCGCCGCATATATTCTTTTAACTATACATTTCAGAAAATCGAGATTGCGATCCTCGGCCGTTATTACACGCTCCCAGTCCCACTGATCAACGTATAGCGAATGAAGATTGTCGAGTTCCTCATCCGCACGTATGGCATTCATGTCGGTATATATGCCGTAACCCGGCTCGAAACCGTACTGCGCCAGCGTAAGACGTTTCCATTTTGCAAGCGAATGCACCACTTCGGCACGAATGTCTCCCAAATCTTTCACGGGAAACGACACAGGGCGCTCAACGCCGTTAAGGTCGTCATTTATACCCATGCCTCCGAGCACGAACAACGGACCTGTGACACGATGCAGACACAAGCCCGTTGAAAGGTTCTGCTGGAAAAACTCCTTTATCATTTTAATGCCCATCTCGGTCTGCAACATTCCTATGAGAGGCGTATAATTTTTAGGTTTTATTAGTCTACTCATTTACTAAGTGTGATATTTTGTCAGCAAAAATAGTAATTTCGATAAACATTTGACTAATATTTATCCAAAAATATTTCATTATTGCCAGGAAATCTCTGATAAACTCGTTTTTATTCCATTATTATGCAACACACAGACATTATTGTATAAAGCCTCCTCCGTAGAAACATCATGTTTTTTCATACTTTAAGCTACATATTGTTTCATTTTTGCTAACTTTGCCAGCCGCGAAGGTTCCGGTTCCCCGCGGCATGCCGCACGTTTCCCGTTTCACGGAAAAAGCTGCAACAGCGATATGAAAGAGCCGGAAACGGAACAGATACTCGGGCACCCGTAGTTCAATGGATAGAATGGAAGATTCCGGTTCTTCAGATTAGGGTTCGATTCCCTACGGGTGTACTTACTGAATGCCATGCCCGTATACGGGCATGGCATTTTTTCACGCAGTTCTCCAAGACTGTCCGATACTGGGGTCACGAAAAAAAATATTTTTTTTTGCACGGTAAAAAACTTCCCGCAGATAATTCAAAATACAAGGGAGATAATCGAAAAT
>CAJKQZ010000188.1 GCA_905202115.1 uncultured Prevotellaceae bacterium
GTATTTTCAATTTCCTGCGGGAAGTTTTTTACCACACGAAAAAAAATATTTTTTTCACAGGAGGCTTATTTTTTATAAAACCCTCCCCCGACGCCTTTATGCCAGACGCAGAAAAACACCTGAGAGAAATCATTCAAATTCTGCGCAAGAAACAGAAGTTTTTACTTGCGTTTGCGGTAAAAACGTACCCAATCGATTGCCATTTCCACGGGAAGGTCGTCGGGATCGACTTTGCCCACCCATTGTCCGCCGAGCTGCATGTCGAGCAGCAGGTAGAACTGTTTGCCAACGAACGGAAACTGTCCTTCCCTGTCGGTTTGTATGCGCGGATAGGCAAACGTGCGCCGGTCGTTTATGAAGAACACGAGACTGTCGCGGTGCATTTCGACTGCATACACGTTGTATCCGTCGGGGTCGATTCTGCCCGTAGCTCCCTGGCGGGGATTGTTTCCCATTTTCAGAATGTAGGTGTATGCGGAGTGAACCGTCTGATATGCAATGGAATCGTAATTAAGCCGCTCCATGATGTCGATTTCTCCTCCGTGAGGCCACCCCTCGTTTTCGGGCAAAAGCCAGAAAGCGGGCCACGCACCGGTTGCGCCATTCAATTTGGCCCGTATCTCAAGGCGCCCGTCCGAAAACCCGACCTTTCCTTTGGTATATACGCCGCCTGTGATGAACGGCGCGGTGTCGGCGGGCAGCACGGTGTTCTGCATACCTCTGAGAATAAGGTTTCCGCTGCGCATGGCGTACAACGAATCATACGGAGACATGTAGTTGTTCCAGTCGGAAAGGCCACGCGGAATTTTGCTCCACGAGGCCTCGTCGAAATGTTCCTTCTGATTGAAATCTTCCTGCCAGGCAAGTTTCCACGGGCCCTTTTGCGTGCTGCAACTGTCGGCAACATTAAAAACGACGACAGCAAACGCGATGTAAAAAATGTTTTTCATAATAATTGATATACCTTCTAATTATCCAACCATGCCTCCACACTCTTCACCATAGGCAATTCGTATAGAAAAAGCCAGTCGCTGCCTGCGGTTTTCGCCGCCAGATGATTGTGGTGGTTCATATCAGGCAGAAATTCCTCGGGTTGGCTCATGAAACGCGTCTCGGAATATACAGCCTCGAGCACAGCGCGCATTGAATAAAATGAACGGCTGACGGCAAGAAGCTCGTCAGCGGCAATTTTGCGGGCGGCATCGTCACAAGCCATGTCGTAGGAATGAAGAGCGAGTATAAGTTTGGCCGGATAAGCTATGAGATTGTTGGTTTGTTCGTACACACGCAGCGTATAACGGTTGCGCAACGCGTTTTTCTTTGCTTCGGTTATATCTCCGGCTATACCGCTGCACAATTGCGCCTGCTCCTTTGCCGCAGCAATCTTATTCTTGAATTTTTCGCTCCACGCACCAGGATTTTCTTTATCTGGCAATTCGAGAAGCGTGAACTGGCCTACACCCCAGGCGGGATTGCGGCGACCTTCCGTGACAAGCGCGCTGTCAAAAAAGAACACGGCCTTTTCCATATCGTCCACAAAACGCGTTCTATCTTCATCAGGACGGAATCCGAACTCTCTCTGCGCATGCGCATGCTTAAAATCCTCTATTGTGCGCGCCGTGGGATTCCATCCGAACTCTCCCTGCGCTATCAATCCGCGCATAACCGTTTCGAGATGAGGAGAGCCGTCGTCCCACGCGGTGGCAAATATTCCCTCAAGCCCATTTTCGGCCGCCAAGAGGCTGAATCCCCTAATATAGTCGGCGCGCGAATTTTCGCGGGGCATAAAAGGCGAATCTCCGGCCGAGGCGGCCGTTGCACCCATAACTTTAAGTCCTTTATTGTGATACCATTCGAGCAACCGGCGGTGAGCCGGCGTTGTTGCATCCTCGTATTTCCAGCGCATGTACACACACTCTTTCGGAAACAGACCTATCGCCTCATCGAGTTTGTCTGAATTCCATTCGCGATTCACTTCCTCTTCGGATTTGTCGCTCAATACAAGCGACCACAAACCGGCATATTTCAGCGGCATATCATCCCAAAACACCGGAATGCGCCCTTGTCGCACTGCAAAGCTGCAAACTTTTTTCAACCACTCCATTTGCAACTCGAAAGCCGACTTTCCCGTGGATTTGCAACGGCTGTCTATCCCTATTGCGGTGATCTCATCTCCGCCAACATGCAGATAGCGTCCATAAGGCATGGATTCTATTGCTTCGGAATAGAGATCGTAAAGCAATTCATAGGTTCCGGAATCGGCAGGACAGAATTCCCAGTCGCTCGCGGGCGATTCGCGCAATTCCGGATGATGTTTGAGAATGTATCCTGCGTGGCCGAGACCTTGCACAAGCGGACTAATTTCGACGTTTCGCTCAATAGCGTAGCGGCACAAGGCCTGCATTTCCTGCTTGCTCACGGCATTTCCCGATCCTATCTCGGGATGTCGCACATAACGCAGCTTGTCTTCGAGCTCCCATATAATGGCGTTCACTTTATAACGCGCCATTTTATCAACCAAAGCGTAATAATATTCCATTCTGTCGAGATGATGTTTCGTGTCGAGGTGAACGGCACGATATGCCACGGCCGGATAGTCTGTAATCCGCATCTGCGGAATTTCCTTGCCGAAGTCGCGACTGTCTTCAAGCAGCTGTTCGAGCGTTTGGCAGCCGTAGAAAAGTCCGGCTGCGGCACGTGCGGTTATGCTAACGCCTTTCCTCCCCACCTCAAGCACATAGCCTTCTGGAGATTCGGGAACTCCTTTACGGGATAGTTTAAGAAATATACCTTTACCGCTAAGACGTATGCGCGGCAGGGCATTTACAATATTTCCAAGCACGGGAACAGGGGCGCCTTCCTCGGAACAGACAAATTTAAGTTCGTCATAAATAATGCCTTTTCCGGAAAGAATCTCTACCTCGCGCGGCTGAGGTAGAATACGGAAATCATTGAACGAAGAACGCGCCAAAACACTTCCGCACGAGAGCAGCAGAAGAACAAGCAGGAATTTTATTTTCATGGCAAAGGTATTTCTACAAAAATAGCAAAAAAAGCAGCATCCCCAACAGACAACGGCATAAAAACTACGCCGTTACCAAAATTATGTAACTTTGCCGCGATAAACGGTACAAAACAATTCAAAGCAATGAACGAAAACAGCAATAAAACATCGTTCGTCACCGACAGCGCAATAGACACCGAGATAATAAATCGCCGCAAAATGAAATACAACTGCGCGGCAGCAACGCTTTGCGGCGTAAACGCCGCTGCGGAACTGGGACACGACGAAGAAACATTAAAGAATATCGTGGCGGGCTTCGGAGGAGGCATAGGTCGCACCAACGGCGAAGGCACCTGCGGCGCACTCACGGGAGCAGTTGCGGGACTTGGAATTTTCGGCAACGGAGACAGCGCGCGCACCACGGAACTTGCAAAGGAGCTGTTCGAGCATTTCAAGCAACAACTGGGCAGCGTGCAATGCGGTGTGCTGAAAAGCGCGGAGCACCGCACTCCCTGCAACCTGTGCTGCCTCATCGCAGGCCGCAAACTGTACGAAATTGTCAAACGCGAAGAATTTACGCCAAAGCCGCAAGGAGAAAATCCGGAACATTAATTCAGAAAGCTATCGCAGCCCTCACGCGACAGCGCGAGGAAGCCGCACAGCTGCTGACAGACACCACATCCTGCCCGCCGTAAAACACCAAAGCGTAGGCACACCGGTTTCCGGCGGGAGTACTGCTCCAGAATATATCGCGCTCTCCGTTCAGAAAACGGGGAGCGCCATGAATTTCGGCAAAACGCCGGTTCAGCGCCGCCGCAATCTCGTTGCCGCTGCAGCTCCAGAGACCTTTTTCTTTTGAAACGGCGCTGCTGTGGTCTGATAGCCTGACACACGCAAGATTTTCTATCATCTCTATCCACTGTCCCGCCGACGGAAGAAAGCTACGCAAAGCATTGCGCCTCTCCCGTGGGCCGCAAGAAAAGGCGGCCGCAAGAAAAGCCGGATAATCCCTGTCATTGCCTATAACAGAACTGTTGCGCAGCCCCTCGCGGCAGAAAAGACTGTCGGGATTCTTCAATTCAGAGCAACGGGGCCTGCGCCGCCAGAAAAGCGTTCTGCGCTCCCATGCGCTGTCTGCTGCCCATTGACACAGGCATTCCGCATCTTCGAGCGCAACGGCGTAACCGTGAGCATAGCCCGCGGCAACGTCAAAGGCTGCAGGCCGCAAAGAAAACACCACGCCTACGCACGTATCGCCGCAAGGCACACCGCCCCATTCGGACGGCGCAACGACATACGCCTCTCCCGATGAAGATTGGCACAGGCAGTCACCCACAGCGGCATTATGCAAAAAACGTTTCATGCAATCGTAATTTTCACGCTAATATAGGCTTTACGGACGACACCGAAAAGCACACGGGCATTTTTCTACGGTTTACAATCCGCTCCATGCCCTGCGCCGACGGCCATATCGGCAACTTGCATACCTGCCCCGCACAAAACCGGAAAGGAAAAGACTATCCCGCGATATGCCTCGCACGAAAAAAAATATTTTTTTTACACGATAAAAAACTTCCCGCAGATAATTCAAAATACAAGGGAGATAATCGAAAATATGTC
>CAJKQZ010000189.1 GCA_905202115.1 uncultured Prevotellaceae bacterium
TATTTTCAATTTCCTGCGGGAAGTTTTTTACCACACGAAAAAAATATTTTTTTTCGTAAGAGACCATTTTTATATAAAATCTTTCACGGACTATTTTCTGCCGTAACATCCTATGCCTATACCGCACCCACATCAAAACATCCCATACTTGTTTTTTTACAGACCCGAGCATATTGAAACTCTCTTTACAAGCCCGCAAAACATGAAACAAGGCATTTTATTGTCTTTTTAATCAGAGTGCTCTGTTTGCAACGTATATTTTTATTATTACTTTTGTATCGCACAGTATAACAACCGTTATGCCGTTACATCCGCCATGTCATGAAATAAATAATAGTTAAAGATAACCGTACTATGAAAAAAATCGTTTTTCTCGCACTCATCGCTGCGGCCACCGCCAACGCGCAATATGAAGGCCAGCCACTGCGCGGCTTTGCCTACGGCGACGAAGCCGCTCCCACAGGCAAGGAATGGGAATCGCCCGGAAACCTCGCTCTCAACAAGGAGCAGCCCCATGCCTACTTCTTTTCTTTTGCCGACGAATCCTCGGCATGCCGCGTAATGCCCGAACACAGCGGATATGTGGCCTCGCTCAACGGAGAATGGAGTTTCAACTGGGTGCCCGAACCCGACAAACGCCCCGAAAAGTTCTATGAGACCGGCTACGACGTGTCGGCATGGAGCAAAATAGAGGTTCCATCGTCGTGGAACATGGTGGGAATACAGAAAAACGGAGACCACAAATACGGCGTACCCGTATACGTGAACCAGGGCTCGATATTCTACAGCAAAGTGGCCGTAGACGACTGGCGCCAGGGAGTAATGCGCGTTCCTCCACAGAACTACACCACTTATAAATACCGCAACGAGGTGGGTTCGTACGTGCGCACGTTCACCGTGCCGGCCGCATGGAAAGGCCGCCGCGTAATGCTCAACTTCGACGGAGTGGACTCGTTCTTCTACCTGTGGATAAACGGTAAATACGTGGGCTTTTCGAAAAACTCGCGCAACCTCGCACAGTTCGACATAACCCGCTATCTCAACAAACCTGGCAAGGAGAACCGCGTGGCGGTGGAAGTATACCGCAGTAGCGACGGCTCGTTCCTCGAAACGCAGGACATGTTCCGAATGGCGGGAATAATACGCTCAGTGTACCTGTCGGCCAAGCCTGAAGTGCAGATACGCGACCTTACAGTAACACCCGACCTCGACGCCAACTTCATAAACGGCGCGTTGGACATACGTGCCGACATACGAAACCTTTCCGCAAAAGCAGCAAAGGGATACTCTGTGGAATACTCCCTGCACGCCGTAGAACTTTACGGCGACGCAACCACCAAAGTGGCCGGCGCAACGGCAAAAGCCGCTGTCAACGAGCTTGCCGGCGGGAAATCGGCCGAAACCAAAGCCGAGATGACGGTAATCAACCCCAGGAAATGGTCGGCCGAAGCACCCTGGCGCTACGTACTCATAGCACAGCTTAAAGACAAGCGCGGGCGCACTGTCGAAACCGCCTCCACCTACGTTGGCTTCCGCAAAGTGGAGATAAAAGACACACCCGCACGCGCCGACGAGTTCAGGCTGGCCGGCAGATACTTCTACGTGAACGGAAAACCCGTGAAGCTGAAAGGCGTGAACCGACACGAAACGAATCCCGAACGAGGCCACGCCGTGACACACGAGCAAATGGAGCGCGAAGTCATGCTAATGAAGCGCGCCAACATAAACCACGTGCGCAACTCCCACTACCCCGACGATCCTTACTGGTACTACCTTTGCGACAAGTACGGAATATATCTCGAAGACGAAGCCAATATAGAATCGCACCTATATTATTATGGCGAAGCCTCGCTCTCGCACCCCAAAGAATGGCTCGACGCCCACGTGGCCCGAGAAATCGAAATGATTCGCTCGGACGTAAATCATCCCAGCATAGTAATATGGTCGCTCGGCAACGAAGCGGGCCCCGGCGACAACTTCAAAGCCGCTTACAGTGCAATAAAATCGTTCGACACCTCACGCCCCGTGCAATACGAGCGCAACAACGACATCGTCGACATGGGTTCGAACCAATATCCCTCGATAGAATGGGTGAGAAGGGCCGTTACGGGCAAATCCGGAATAAAATATCCTTACCACATCTCGGAATACGGCCACTCTATGGGCAACGCCACGGGAAATCTCGTAGACTACTGGAACGCCATAGAGTCTACAAACTTTTTCTGCGGAGGCGCAATCTGGGAATGGGTAGACCACGGCGTATATAACTACGACAAAGCCACCGGCAAGCGCTACATAGCCTACGGCGGCGACTTCGGCGACTATCCCAACGACGGAACTTTCTGCATGGACGGAGTCATGCTTGCCGACCTCACCCCCAAACCGCAGTATTACGAGATAAAGAAAGTATATCAGTATGTCTCGGTAAAAGCCGTCGGAGACCTTTCCGAGAAAGACAGCAAAATAGAAGTGTTCAACAAGAACTATTTCGAGCCTGCCGACTACATAATGAAATGGACGTTGCTCGAAGACGGAACGGAAAAGGCCTCGGGCGACCTGGGCAGCTGCAAGAACATCGCTCCCCGCTCGAAAGCCATGATTCCGGTAGACTTCGACCGCTCCGCATTAGACTCCGACAAGGAATACTTCCTCAAAATACAGTTCATCCTGCCCAAAGACATACCCTGGGCCGAGGCCGGATACGTGCAGGCCGACGAACAGCTTCCGGTAAAGGCTGCGACTAAACGCACCTCCATTACCGAAGCGGCAAAAAGCCCACAAACGGCCGAGGTAAAGGAAACAGACAGCGAGATAACCGTTACGGGAGCGGATTTCGGAGTCACGTTCGACAACGCTACGGGAACAATAAAGACGCTTTCCTACAACGGCGAGAACGTTATAGTTCCGGGCTGCGGCCCCAGGCTCGACGCATTCCGCGCTCCCGTCGACAATGACAACTGGGCCTGGACGGCGTGGTACGACAACGGTCTGAACCAGCTGCGCCACCGCACGCTCAGCCGCAACTCCTACAAACGCGACGACGGCTGCTTCGTAATTTCATACACCGTTGAGGCGCAGGCTCCCAACGCCGTGCGCCGCGTAGGCGGAACGTCGGGAAAAATCAGAATAGAGCAGCTCGACAAAAAGCCGTTCGGCGCCGACGACTTCAGATTCATAGCAAATCAGGTGTGGACGGTATATCCCGACGGCTCCATAGAACTTGAATCGTCGATAACCTCCAACAATCCGTCGCTCGTGCTTCCGCGCTTAGGCTACCTGCTCCAGGTACCGGCCCAATACCCGAAATTCACCTACTACGGGCGCGGACCGATAAACAACTACAACGACCGTAAGACGTCGCAGTTCATAGAGCTGCACGAAAGCACTGTAAACGACCAGTTCATCGGCTTCTGCAAACCGCAGAACATGAGCAACAACGAGGAGGTGCGGTGGTGCGCGCTCACCGACGCTTCGGGCAAAGGCGCGGTATTCGTATCGAAAGACGCCATGTCGGTTTCGGCGCTCGCATATTCGGAACAGGCGCTCGACACAGCGGCACATCCGTTCAACCTCCCGCCGGCCGGCAACACATACCTGCATCTCGACTGCGGCGTTACCGGACTCGGAGGCAACAGCTGCGGACAGGGAGGTCCGCTTGCCGCCGACCGCGTCAAGACCGAGCCGCATAAAATGGGCTTCCTCATACGCCGCGCAGGCGCCAGCCTGTCGCGAACAGCAGCCGTTTCACTCGCAGGAGACGCTCCCGTAACCCTGTCGCGCGATAAGAGAGGAATGGTTGAAATCAGCGCGCCCGAAGGCGAGGAAGACATATATTATATGACAAGCGGCAAAAAAGCCACAAGATACACTGAACCGTTCAACCTGCGTCAGGGAGGAACTGTTGCGGCATGGACAAAATCGGCTCCTAAACTGCGCACCGTCGAGACATTCCCGAAAATAGAAAGCATACCTACCGAAGTAATCTTTGCCAGCAGTGTGGAAGCAGGCGAAGGTGAGGCAAAACACCTTGCCGACAACGACCCCGCAACCTACTGGCACACCATGTGGTCGGTTACAGTGGCAAAATATCCGCACTGGGTGGACTTCGACGCCGGCGAAACCAAGACAATGCAGGGCTTTACCTACCTGCCGCGCCAGGACAGCCGCAACGGACGCATAAAAGGCTACAGAATACAGGTGAGCAACGACGGCAAAACCTGGAGCGACACCATTTGCGAAGGCTCGTTTGAGGACAACGCCCAAGAAAAGCGCGTAACGTTTGCCAAACCCGTAAAAGCGCGCTACCTGCGCTTCACCGCACTCAGCGCGTGCGACGGCACAGACTTCGCAACCGGCGCCGAATTCGGGATACTGGCCGAATAAGCACACACGCTACCTGAAAAACGGCTCTGCCGGAAAATTGCAGCGGAAACATACGTCAAAATATGTCTCCGCTGCAATTTTGCATACACCGCCTGCAAGAAAACAGCAACGCTCCCGCCTGTAAAAAAGAATGCCCTTTAAGAAAAAAAATATTTTTTTGTACGAGTAAAAAACTTCCCGCAGATAATTAAAAATACAAGGCACATAATCGAAAATATGTCTGAGATAATTTAAAATATC
>CAJKQZ010000190.1 GCA_905202115.1 uncultured Prevotellaceae bacterium
ACATATTTTGAATTATCTCCCTTGTATTTTCAATTTCCTGCGGGAAGTTTTTTATCGTGTAAAAAAATATTTTTTTCTTGAAGGGCCCGTTTTTTTGATTGTTTTATGCTCGTGGTAAAAAATGAGGGGGCTTCGCGTGCGTGCGCGTACATGGTATTTATATGTATATAATTCGTCCATTAAGAAAAATGAACTATATTTGCCTTATAAAAACAAACAAGTAATTTTATCATGGTAAAGAAATTATTCCTTGCGCTGACGGCGCTGTTCATCGCCGGCGGCATTACAACAGCCTCCGCACAGGTAAATCTCGGCGTGGTGGCTGGCGTAAATATGTCGAAACTTTCGTTCGACAAGAGCAAATATTTCGATTCCGACCAGCGCGCAGGCTGGTACGTGGGTCCCAAACTGTGGGTCAAGGTGCCCCTCGTAGGCCTCGGCCTGAACGTGTCGGCGCAATACAGCCAGCGCCGGCTCAATCAGCAGATAAGCGACAGCGAAGGCAAAACTTCCGGTTCTAAAAACCTCAACACGATAGAAATTCCGCTTAACGTGCGCTACAGTTTCGGTCTCGCTTCTATTTTGTCGCTGTATGCCGAGACCGGTCCGCAGTTCGGCTTCAACGTCGGCAACAAGACTGTGTCGAATATCGTTAAGTTCAAGTCGTCGAACGTTACCTGGAACGTAGGTGTTGGAGCACGCCTTTTCAAACATCTGGAAGCAGGCGTGGGATACAATATCGCTTTGAGCGATTTCGGAAGCGTATATATTCCTGCAATACCCGGCCTCACCGATTCGGATATGAAAAACGGCTTCAAGTCGAACACGTGGCAGGTGCAGGTGGCGTATCTTTTCTAAAAAAAGCATATAACCTGTAATCAGTAGAAAAAACGTAAGGAATTCACTTTGCCGTAAAAATCGTAGGCAGGAAAGGATTCCTTACTGTTTTTTATGCAATGCAATGTCACAAAACAGCCATATAATGCGTTATTAAAAAAGAATATCAACCTTATCAAACGCTATGAAAAAAATATTTATAGCTCTCTTTACCCTGGCGGTTGCCGTCACGTCGCATGCCCAGCGCGACCTGTGGCTAAGAGCCAACGCCATTTCGCCCGACGGCAGTAAAATAGTATTTTCCTATCACGGAAACCTGTTCATCGTGCCCTCTTCGGGCGGACAGGCCCGCCAGCTTACCAGCAACTCAAATTATGATTCCTATCCCGTATGGTCGCCCGACGGAAAATCGATAGCTTTTTCGTCAGACCGTCTCGGCGGATTCGACGTGTTTCTCATCTCCGAACGGGGCGGCACGCCAAAACGCCTTACCACCCACTCGGCAAACGAATACGTGGAGGCATTCCTGCCCGACGGGCGCATTCTTTATACCTCTTTATATACACCTACCGCCGAAGACGGCGTTTTCCCGGGGAACTATACGCAGGTTTACTCGACAGACACCGCCGGCTCGCGGCCGAAACTGTTCTCGGAGTATACAATGGAAAACATTTCGGTGAACCCGTCCGGACAACTGCTTTTCCAGGATAAGAAAGGCTATGAGGACAAATGGCGCAAGCACCACCAGTCGCCGATAACGCGCGACATCTGGCTCACGCAGGCCGAAAGGAAAGGAAGAACTTTCAAGAAACTCACCGACTTCAAGGGCGAAAGCCGAAACCCGCGCTGGGCGCCCGACGGAAAAAGCTACTATTATCTTGAAGAAACGTCCGGCTCGTTGAATGTATACCGCAAAAACATCGATGGAACGGGAGAAAAACAAATCACGAACTTCAAAAACCACCCTGTGCGCTATCTAACCGTATCAAATAACGGAACGCTGTGCTTCAGCTATGACGGAGCGCTCTACACAATGCGCGAAGGAGAAAAGCCCAGGCGCTTAGACATAGACATAACGGTAGACGAAACAAAAGTGCCGGTAATAAGGCAAACCTTGACCGCAGGAGTGACAAGCATGTCGGTGCCTAAAGACGAAAAGCAGGTGGCGTTCATCGCCCGCGGCGACGTGTATGTCACTTCAATGGACTACAGAACCACAAAACGCATTACAAACACGGCCGAGGCCGAGAGAAGCGTTTCGATAAGCCCCGACGGAAAAACAATAGTCTATGACTCCGAGCGTAACGGCGTGTGGGGAATCTACAAAACCACCCTCGTAAGAAAGGACGACGAATCGTTCGTTTACGGAAACGAGCTGAAAGAAGAACCTTTAATCGTAGGAAAAGAAGCGTGCTATGCGCCGGAATTCTCACCCGACGGAAAATACATCGCATATTGGGCAAACCGTACCGAACTGCGCGTTTACAGCATGGAATCGAAGACTTCGCGCACAGTTCTCGACGGGAAATACAACTTTTCCTATACCGATTTCGATCTTTCCTTTGAATGGTCGCCCGACAGCCGTTGGCTTCTCACTTCCTACATAGGTATCGGCGGCTGGAACAATAGAGATATAGCCGCTGTGAAAGCCGACGGAACGAAAGTTGTGAATCTTACCGAAAGCGGCTATTCCGACGGCTCGGCCAAATGGGCTTTCGACGGCAAAGCCGTAATTTGGCAAAGCGACAAGGCCGGCTATCGCAGCCACGGCAGCTGGGGAGCATACGAAGACATATATATTATGTTCCTTGACGGAGAAACCTACGACCGTTTCAGGCTTGACAAAGAGGGCCGCGAACTTTTCGACGCAAAGAAGAAGAAAGAGGAAGAGGCTTTGAAGAAAGAAAAGGAAAAATCGGCCGAAGATTCCGCCAAGAATGCCGACAAAGACAAGAACGGAAAGAAAAAGGGCGCCGACAAGGCAAAATCTTCGAAGTCTAAGGCAAAAGACGATAAGGACAATAAGTCTGAAAAGGACGACAAGGCGAAAAAAGACAGCGCCAAAGTATTTGTGCCCGATTTCGACAACCGTGCCGACCGTATTGTTCGACTTACCATGAGGTCGGGGCCTATGGGCGACTATTACCTTGCAAAAGACGGCCGCAAGCTCTATTACATCGCGTCGTATGAGAACAGTGCCGACCTTTGGGTGCGCGATTTCGACGACGGTTCGCAGAAAGTTCTGAACAAAGGTCTCGGATACGGTGGATTCATTCCCGCTTCCGACGGCAAGAGCCTGTACATGACAGGATATAATATGCGCAAGGTAAACCTCGACAACGGTTCTACGAAAAACATCGAGTTCAGCGCCGATTTCGACTACAAGCCGCTCGAGGAGCGCGAATACATTTTCGACCACGTGGTTAACCTGATAAAAAATAAGTTCTACCGCGCCGACTTCGGCGGAGTGGACTGGGATTTCTATGCCAAGAGTTACCGCCGCTTCCTGCCCGAAATAAGCAATAACTACGACATGGGCGAACTGCTCAGCGAGTTGTTGGGCGAGCTCAACGCTTCGCACACCGGAGCAAGGGCCGCCGGCTCGGGAGCACCCCAGCAGACAGCCGCGCTCGGTGCGTTCTTCGACGAGGAATACGACGGTGACGGTCTCAGGATAAAGGAAATCATAAAGAACGGCCCGCTCGATTTCTCGGGTTCAAAGGTAAAGACCGGCGACATAGTTCTGAAAATCGACGGACAGAAAATAGAAAAGGGCAAAGACTACTTCCCGCTTCTTGCCGGCAAAGCCGGACGCCGCACAATGCTCGTGCTGACCGACGGAAAGGGCAAGAATGAGTACGAACAGGAAATCAAGCCCATATCCTACGGCATGCAGAACTCGTTGCTCTACAAGCGCTGGGTCAACCGCCGGCGCGAGTTCACCGAGAAGTACTCCGGAGGAAAGATAGGCTATGTGCACGTACAGGCCATGAACAGCGAGAGTTTCCGCACCGTGTTCTCCGAGGTGCTCGGTAAGAACCGCAATAAGGAAGCCCTTGTGGTAGATATCCGCCACAACGGAGGCGGTTGGCTTCACAACGATCTCGGAGTTTTGTTGAGCGGAAAACTCTACCAGACCTACGAACCGCGCGGCCAGTACATCGGAAGCGACCCCTTCACGCAATGGTGCAAACCTTCTGCCGTTGTAATGTGCGAGAACGACTACTCCAACGCCCACGGGTTCCCGTTCATGTACAAGACTCTCGGCATAGGCAAACTCGTAGGAGCTCCCGTGGCCGGAACAATGACTGCCGTGTGGTGGGAAACGCAGGTAAACGGTATGCTTGTGGTAGGTCTGCCCGAAGTTGCGGTCAAAGACCTCAAGGGTAACTATCTCGAAAACCAGGAGCTTGAGCCCGACATCACAGTGTATCAGACTCCCGAGCAGAGAATCAAGGACGACGACATCCAGCTTAAAAAGGCAATCGACCACCTGCTCGGAAAATAAACGCATTCCTTTGTAAAACCGGCGGCAGCCCATGTGTGCACAGCCGGTCGTAAGAAAAATAAAGGCATATAAGCCGGCGGACAAACTCTGCCGGCTTATATATTTGTATGCGGCGGCATACGCGCATGCCTTCGCCATGCGCGCACCCGATACAGACAAAAACGGTCAGCCAACAAGTACTTGAAAATCAGCAGGTGTATATATAGTGAAAAATATGTCTGAGATATTTTAAA
>CAJKQZ010000191.1 GCA_905202115.1 uncultured Prevotellaceae bacterium
TATCTCAGACATATTTTGAATTATCTCCTATGTAATTTCAATTATCTGCGGGAAGGTTTTTATCGTGCAAGAAAAAAATATTTTTTTTAAACGGGTCGGTTCTGGAAGAACTATTTCCCTGCTGATTTTATGGGAAACCTTTTTATGGCAGTACAGAATTCATGCCATATGTACAATGCGTCTGCCTATTACGGACTGTATGAAAATATGTGCGACTTTATTCGAAGCTGTCGCTTTGCCTATGTTGAAAAATATTTCTACTTTTACAACGAATAAACTTTACAGGTTTCAGACATGGTGACAAAGACAGGAAAAGATTTGGTATCCATCGAGTCTCTGAGCAAGGAAGAGATTACATATCTCCTTGAAATGACAGAAGAATTCGAACGTCATCCCAACCGCCGGTTACTGGAGGGGAAAGTTGTTGCAACCCTATTTTTCGAGCCTTCTACCCGTACTCGTTTAAGTTTCGAGGCTGCGGCAAACAGATTAGGCGCAAGAGTTATAGGCTTTAACGATCCGAAGGTTACGTCGTCTACGAAAGGCGAAACGCTGAACGATACGATACAGATAGTGGCAAACTATGCCGATGTGCTTATAATGCGTCATTTTCTCGAAGGTGCGGCAACCTATGCTTCCGAAATATCGCGCCGTCCTATAATAAATGCCGGCGACGGGGCAAACCAGCATCCTTCGCAAACAATGCTCGACCTGTATTCAATAAAAAAGACACAAGGAAGTCTTGAGAACCTGTCAGTTTACATGGTAGGCGATTTGAAATACGGGCGCACGGTGCACTCATTGCTTATGGCAATGAAAAGTTTCAATCCTACGTTTCATTTCATATCGCCGCAGGTGCTCTCAATGCCCGAAGAATACAAAGTTTTTTGTAGGGAAAACGATATAAAGTTCACCGAAACTTCCGAATTCAACGAGGATGTGATAGCAAACGCCGATATACTTTACATGACGCGTGTTCAAAAGGAGCGTTTCACCGACCTTATGGAATACGAGCGGGTCAAGAACGTATATATTCTCACACGAAACATGCTCTGCAAAGCAAAGCCTTCGATGAAAGTATTGCACCCGCTTCCGAGAGTGAACGAAATATCACAAGACGTGGACAACGATCCACATGCCTATTATTTCCAGCAGGCTCAGAACGGACTTTACACCCGTGAGGCGCTGATAAGTTACGCTCTCGGCTATACTCTTGAAGACGTACGCAATGACAAATCTATAATCGGTTGATAAAATTTCAAATGCCATGTGCAAGAAAAACGATAAAGGAGAAATGTTCGTTCGCGCATTGAAGAACGGTACTGTAATTGACCATATCCCGACCGACAAGCTGTTTGCCGTTGTGTCGCTGCTTCATCTCGACAGATTGAAAAACCAGATTATTTTCGGATTCAATCTCGAAAGCGAAAAAATCGGAAGCAAAAGCATCATTAAAATATCCGATAAGTATTTTTCTAATGAAGAACTAAACCAACTCTCCGTTCTTGCTCCGAATGTGACGCTGAACATAATAAAGGAATACGAAATAATTGAAAAGCACAAAGTGGTAATGCCCGACGAACTGCACGGCATTGTAAAATGCGCCAACCCTAAATGCATTACGAACAATGAGCCTATGCAGACCCGCTTTAAAGTAATCGACAAGCAAAAAGGCATAATACGCTGTCACTATTGCGAAAAAGGACAAGTTATAGACCCCGAGAAACTAATAAGATAAACATTCCTACAATATTCAATAGAAATAATTTTTAATCTACATATTACGATTCAAATGAAAAGAGACACCGAAATTTTCAGACTTATTGAAGCCGAGCACGAACGCCAGTTGGAAGGCATTGAACTTATCGCTTCGGAAAACTTTGTAAGTCCACAGGTAATGGAAGCAATGGGCTCCTATCTCACAAATAAATATGCCGAAGGTTATTCCGGTCATCGTTATTATGGAGGTTGCCAGGTTGTTGACCAGGTGGAAACACTTGCAATAGAAAGAGTGAAAAAATTGTTCGGAGCTGAATATGCAAACGTACAACCTCATTCCGGCGCCCAGGCAAATGCTGCTGTATTGTTGGCTGTCCTTAAAGCCGGAGATACTTTCAT
This sequence comes from uncultured Prevotellaceae bacterium, assembly GCA_905202115.1. GTDB lineage: Bacteria > Bacteroidota > Bacteroidia > Bacteroidales > Bacteroidaceae > UBA6398. The sequence goes on from CAJKQZ010000191.1 coordinate 2,119, forward strand.
GGGACTGAATCTCGACCAGGGAGGACATCTTTCGCACGGTTCGAAAGTGAATACCTCCGGAATTATATACAACCCCGTAGGTTACAATATAAATAAGGAAACAGGACGTGTGGATTACGACGACATGGAGAAAAAAGCATTGGAATGTCGTCCTAAACTTATTATCGGTGGAGGTTCCGCCTATTCTCGCGACTGGGATTACAAACGAATGCGTGAAATAGCCGATAAAGTCGGAGCACTTCTGATGATCGACATGGCTCATCCCGCAGGTCTTATCGCTGCAGGCTTGCTCAACAATCCTTTAGGATATGCCCATATCGTAACCTCAACGACACATAAAACGTTACGCGGCCCGCGCGGCGGTATAATTCTCATGGGAAAAGACTTTGCTAATCCGTTGGGACTTACAAACAAGAAAGGCGAACTGAAAATGATGAGCCAAATTCTTAACAGTGCTGTATTCCCTGGTACACAGGGCGGGCCGCTCGAACATGTAATAGCTTCGAAAGCCGTTGCTTTTGAAGAAGCGTTGCAGCCGGAATTCAAGGAATATGCACTTCAGGTAAAGAAGAACGCAGCAAGGCTGGCAGAAGAACTTATTGCACGCGGATTCGGCATTGTAAGCGGAGGAACGGACAACCATTCTATGCTTGTTGACCTTCGTTCCAAATACCCCGAGTTGACAGGTAAGCAGGCCGAAAATGCTTTGGTTGCTTCAAACATTACAGTCAACAAGAACATGGTTCCTTATGACACGCGCAGCGCGTTCCAGACATCGGGCATTCGCCTCGGCACTCCTGCCATAACCACACGCGGGGCGAAAGAGGACTTAATGGTTGTAATTGCAGAATTGATTGAGGAGGTTTTAAATTCTCCGGAAGATATGAATGTCATAAACTCAGTGAAATCAAAAGTAACGGATATGATGTCCGGCTATCCTCTGTTTGCATATTAAAATACGAATACAAAAGGGCAAATAAAACATTTTTTACATAGCAAAATCAATGTAAAGCCATTCGTCTGTAAAGTTTTTGCCATTGATAGGCTTGTAATAAAAAAGAAAAGCGTAACTTCGCGCAACAAAACAAATAGGCGTTTAATAGTAATAGAGTAACGCCTATTTTGAAGGCTTGGTAGCTCAGCTGGATAGAGCAACAGATTTCTAATCTGTGGGTCAAGGGTTCGAATCCCTTCCGAGTCACAAAGATGTGGTGATTTTTTTCAATGTATTTCTACAAGAGCTTTTAATTGCAGCGCTTGTGGTGTTTGTATAAACATCTAACAACAAATCACGTAGTTCTAATAATAATTCCTGGTAAGGAACTGATTGTTTATAGGCTAATTTAACGCAAAGCGCTTTAGTCCCTACAGGTTCGGTAGCCGAGGTTATCTTCTGTTCGCAAAAATCAAAAAAATCTGTACGAAAATTCTTTTCTTTAAAAGGTTGTTTGCGTAATATACTCAAAAGCATTCTACGTTTACTGTCGCTTTTGGTATTCATGGCTTCATTTATAAGCTCATTTTGTTTACTTAAAAGAAATCGATTGTCTTTATCGAAATAGGTAAACACCCATGCCGCATTATCTGAGATACGTTTATTCGGATGAAACAGCAAATGAAACAATGTCTTGTGAACGTTTTCATCATATTGCTCCCTAACAATATGCATAATGTCTTTTTGGGAAATCCTCTCCGAAAACTTTATATTCAAAAACATGAATTGCTTTGCTACCTCCATAATGGTTTTTATACTTCTTTCTAATATTCTTATATTTTTTTTGTTTCGAATCGCGGATCAATACCGCTTATTCCCTCTAAATCCAACAGGCTCACAGCAATCCTATCGAACGAATATTGAAAAACTGATTAAAAATAAAACACACTTGCAATTATAGCGAGTGGCGGAAATGCTTTGAAGCCGATGAAAGAAAAAGCTAAGCCAACAAACTAAATAGAAAATGAAGGTGACACTAATTTTCAGAGTTTGGCGGTTTAGAATAGTAACCATAACGGTTAAACTGTTCTAACGCTGGTTAAGGGTGGCACAGCCTCAATGCGGATAAGTTCCGCGCCCTTTTCCATTGGCTTAACACTGCAAAGATAGTGAAACTTTGCGAACCACCAAACAGGGATAAAAAGCCCTGGAGTCACTTTCTAAATATGCCGAGAGTTACCGACTAAAGGGCATTGTGGCAGACTTCGGCAAATTTGTACGATATTTAAAGGTGATAGTATTAACTCTCATAGAATACAGTATTTTTTGTATCGCCAATTTATCTATATCTATAGGACTTCTACTGCTGTAAATTCTCCGCTGGAACGAAAACGCCTAAACCATCATAAGGCTTCTTTGGGAGTATACTTTTTTATAATGTGGTTGTATTTTTTGCCAACATTGAGAATAACTTCCCGCTTGTGAAAAAAATTATCTCAGACATATTTTGAATTATCTCTGAGA
>CAJKQZ010000192.1 GCA_905202115.1 uncultured Prevotellaceae bacterium
AAATTCCGGCACGAAGACGGAGAATCGAGACATCCTTTCAAGAGACCGAAAAAAATATGTTTGAGATAATTTTTTTCACAAGCGGGAGGGTATATTTGTGCGGCCAGTGCGTTTTTACATATGGCGGCATGTTGTTTCATGGATTCCGTGAAACGGTCTTTTCCGGCAACAGCGCAGGCGCATCCCTGTCATTGTGGAGAATAATATTTCCTGTAATACTCGGGATAGTACTTTTTATAATACTTTTTAGTCCACGCCTCCTCTTTAGCCCGCTGTTCCGAATACCACCGCTTCATTTCACGCGCTTCTTTTTCATGGCGTTCTCTCTGTCTTTTGGACATTTTCGGTGTTTGCACCCTGTATTTTTCGCCGTAACGCATTTTTATGCGCTTTGCCTTGTATCTTGCTTCGTTTACACGGTTGCTGTAAGGAAAATAATCCACGTATGCAGTTATGCGCTTCAGATATTTTTCCTTATAATTATAAACAGGGAAATATGCGCTTATCTTCAGACGCATGTGCTTGCGCAGTTTGTAGAAATACTTTCTTACGAAAGTATAGTCTTTTAAAATTTCTTTTCCGATGTTGCCGGAATGCGAGTCCTCACACATCAGCTCAACGTCTCCTATCGCATTCCGGGCTTCCTTTTCGTCCGACATTATGGGGATGACGGTCACTTTAACGCGACAGACAAACGTGTCTTTGTCGTCGGTCATAATACGCACCCTGCGGGACTCGAACCCTCCTTGAAGCGGACCTCCGAAAGGCGGAACGCCCGGTTGTACGTAAAAAGCGCTGGTGGAATCGGAAATTTCTTCATATTCCAGATATTCCGTAATCTGCCCTGCCGCCGCAGTCCACGGCAGCAGGAACAATAACGCAAAATATAAGAACTTCGACATATTATGCTTCAATTATATTACAATTAAAACTACTACTCGACTCTTTTACTTCACCTGACGAAGATACGTCCAAAGATATGCTTCCTGACATACAAGCTATCAGCCTTTGGAATTTCGGAGAATCCGTACTGCATTTTATCGTACATGAATCGTAAGTAACTCCTCATGGCAAGGTACGACTGTAAGTTTCACCTCCTGATGTCGCATATATGATGTCGTTTCCGTTTTCATCTTTCCCTGCCGAAGTTCTTTTACCTCCGATTGAAAAAGAGAATGAAGTGCTAACTATATGTATACTCCACATGCCGTACTTTCCATATTTATCAGCGTAAGCATCGCAGGATATACTATAACTGGTAGAAAATTCGTAGCCAGCACCATATATAGCCGTAGAACTACGGCCAGCTTTAATCGTGTTTGTTTCTGTTTTAATATACTCATCGTCGTCACCGCTTCCGCTGCCGCAACCGGAGCCGCTGCCCGATCCGCTTCCACTGCCGCTGCCGGAACCACTTCCGGACCCCGATCCGCTTCCAGAACCGCTTCCGCAACCAGAGCCTGAGCCGCTGCCGCTTCCGCTTGTTAATACACTCGATTCTTCGTCGAGAATACGTTCCATTTCTTCGTTGCTTACGGGACGAAGAGCCCCATTCAATAAATCTTTCATAAATTTAAGGTTTTAAATTTCGCCCGACATCGCCTGGCTTGTGTAGTACTTTAAAGTAAGGTTTCCCGCCTTTAGGTTTTTGAGGCAAAATCTAAAGACCGAAACTTATGTGAGAGTAAAGAATACGTCGGGTGTTCATCAAACCCGAGCGTTCCCGAGTGGTTTATTCCAGACAGTGCCGGAATCATCATTCTTCGTTGCAACGTCGCCGCTCTGCGTTTTCATGGAAGACATCCGATATTACCTCATATCGCTATCTGAAAGAGCGGCTTTATCTTTTTCACAAAGGTAGGAGAGAAAAGTGAAACTTCAAAATAAACAGCAAGGTTTTTTGCGGAAAACTTCCGCTGCGAATGTCCGCATTCGCTGTCCGTATTTATACGTCTTGTTGCGCCGGAGAAACAACTCCTCCAAAAGGGGCGAAAAAATATGTCTGAGATATTTTAAAATATCTCAGACATATTTCAAATTATCTCCGAGATAATTTTTTCTTCCTGCGGGAGGATGAAACAGTTTGTCTGAAAGATTATTGTATCAGGCCGTCTGTTGCCGGTTTTTCCGTATTTTATTTTACTTCGACTTTAAGGCCGGTCACATGGCTCTTGAAGTTGCCTGCGTTTCTGAGCGGGAAAACGAGTGTACGCTGGTAGTTGATACGCTCTTTGGGATTGTATACCACCGGTTCGGCCGCCACATCGGTGTTGGTCTGGAAATGTGCGCGGCTGTGTTCGTTCATTGTGTAAAGGGGTATGGAACCGAGTTCCTCGCGCAGTTTGCCGTCGACAAGCAGGCGTGTGCTGTGGTTGTCGCCTTCAATGCATAGCGTATGTGTGGCTCCTTTTTCAATGCGGTAGTTGAACGTGTTCAGGTAGCCGTCGCGTGCGAATCCGAGTTTGCCTTCTTTCGGGTCGGAAAGATAGAACACGGCGTTTTCGGAACTGAACAAAGTGCTTCCTTTATCCTCGGCTTCGCCTTCTATGGTGAACGTAACCGCATAATTGTAACCTATTTCCTCGGCAGGGAGCTTTGTGCCGGGCTTGACTTCGGACAGCTCGATAACCGTGCTTCCCTTACTCCCTATGCGGCCGAGCTCGTTCACTCCAGGTGCCTCGCTGAGCAGTTGCCTTCTGGCGTCGAAGTCATCGAACGTGAATGTCGTGGCTTTTCCTGTCCAGCATTTCACGGCGAGTGTCTGTATGGCCGGATATGCGCGGTGGTGGATGTCTTTCGTGGATATGCCGTTGCCTGCATGGTCGTTCCATACGGCAAACATTCCGCCCATTACGGCGGGGTCGTCGTCGGCGAAAGTCTGATTCCCTATGTTGGCGGGCGTCCAGTTGTCGTAAAGGTAGCGGCAGTTGAGGTAGTTATAATAATATCCTGCGGCGGGAACGATATAAACCAGTCCGTCGGGAATGCTCACGAGCTTGTAGCCCTGTTTTTTCATTTCTTGCGGATCTGCGTAGCCGTTGTACCAGCAGTTCATTATGACGTTTTCCGATTTTACGGGAGTGCTGCCGTTTGCATGCGTGAGAGCGCCCCATAGCATTGCCTGTTTGCCGAACTGTTCCACGTAGCGGATGTAACGGTCGGTGAATGCACGGAATTTCTCTACCACTTCTTTCTTCGCGTTTGAATATTCGTCTGTCCCTATGTGTATGCGCGGGCCGCGGAATACGGGATCTTTTCCGCCTATATACTCTGCGAACAAAGAATCGAGGAATGTATATACTTCGGGATTGAAAAGGTCGAGGTGGTCCATGCCGTATTCCTTGCTGCCGAGCGAGGGGCGGTATTGCGTAAAGGCCAACGAGTGTGCGGGTACGTCGATTTCGGGAATTACTTCCACATGGTTGCTTTCGGCCAGCTTCTGGAAGTCGATGAACTCCTGTTTTGTGTAATGACCGTCTTTTGCCGTGAGGCCAGGGAAGTAAGAACTTTCAAGGCGAAAGGCAGCCTGCGTTTTAAACCAGTCGTTGTTGAAGTATTGTTTGAAAGCGTTGTCGTTCAGGTGCACCTGCAACGTGTTCATCTTGTAATAAGACATTATTTTCACGAGATTGCGCAGGTAGGTTATCGGAATGTATTTTCGTCCGCAGTCAATCATGAATCCGCGCAGCTCGTATTGCGGTTCGTCGAGCGCGGTTCCGCAGGGCAGTGTCCGTTCTTTCTGTTGTTCCGACAGCTGTAGAAGTGTGCGTGTGCCCCAGAATGCGCCCTGCGCCGTTACTGCGGTGATTTCAACTGTCTTTCCTATGGCAAGCCGGTAGCCTTCGGGGCCCATGCCGTCGTTTTTTTTCAATGCGAGCACTATGTCGCCGGCTTTTGCGCCTCCTTTTGCGATAGTCAGCTTTTTGCCGAACATCTCTTCGTAGTCGGCAGCTAAAGCCTGGGCTGTGGTTTTCAGTGCGGGGCTCTTTACTATAATGCGGCCCGACAGTGCGGTGTTTCCTTCGGCGCCTGTCCATGATTTCAGTTCGGGAATTACGAACGGTTTTGGGTTGATTTCGGCGGAAATGGCGGCAAACGATAGCATACACGCAGCCAGAACTGTTGACAGCCGAGTAAGGAAGAATGATTTTTTCATTGTGAAGTTGTGTTTGGAAATAAGTGGTATATAGTTAAGGTTTGCCTGCAAAGTTAAAGAGTGAATGGTATTTGCCAAAATAAAATGACATAATTTCAGCGTCGGTTTTTGAAACGTATTTGAGGGGTTTTAATGTAAATCGGATGTAAATTAAGACAGGCCAGGACGGAAATCTGCGTGGAGGGGGAGCTCGCGGTATGATTCCGTTTCTCTGTCTGAATACTTTTTTACAGAGAAATAATACGCTTTTCTGTCATTAATCGTGTGGCATTATACAATGGTTTTGCAGACAAAAACGGTCACCTGACAAGCACTTGAAAATCAGCAGGTATATATGTGGCAAAAAATATGTCTGAGATATTTTAAAATATCTCAGACATATTTTCGATTAT
>CAJKQZ010000193.1 GCA_905202115.1 uncultured Prevotellaceae bacterium
TATCTCAGACATATTTTTGATTATCTCCCTTGTATTTTCAATTATCTGCGGGAAGTTTTTTACCATGTAAAAAAAATATTTTTTTTCGGGAGAAACCGTTTCGAACAGAAACCTTATTCGGCCTATTTTTTAGTAGGCCGGCTTTTTCTTGTATCATACTTGTGTTAAGTTGTTGTATTCAAAGCCTGAACTTCGGTATATAGTGGTTCTTCATAAAAAACAAGCAAGCTTATTTTGTTCTGCTCTCGCCTTTTCGTATATTTGTATTTTAATAAATAAAAAGTTTGGTTTAATACAGACTACCTTTATAAATGGCAAAAAAGAACGAAGAAACAGCAGCCGGCGGCAATGAGAAATTGAAAGCCCTGCAGGCCGCAATGGCCAAAATAGAAAAAGATTTCGGCAAAGGCACGATAATGAAACTCGGCGATGAGAACATCCAGTCGGTAGAGGTTGTTCCGTCGGGAAGTATTCTTTTGGACAACGCTCTCGGTGTGGGCGGCTATCCTCGCGGACGAATAGTAGAGATTTACGGTCCCGAAAGCTCAGGTAAGACAACGCTTGCGCTTCATGCGATAGCCGAGGCGCAGAAACAAGGAGGCATAGCGGCATTCATTGACGCGGAACATGCTTTCGACCGCTTTTATGCGGCTAAACTCGGCGTCGACATAGCCAATCTTCTTGTATCGCAACCCGATAACGGAGAACAGGCTCTCGACATAGCCGACCAGTTGATACGCTCGGCGGCAGTCGATATAATTGTGATAGACTCTGTTGCCGCTCTTACTCCTAAGGCCGAAATCGAAGGCGTCATGGGAGAGAGCCGCGTGGGGTTGCAGGCCCGCCTAATGAGCCAGGCTTTGAGAAAACTGACGTCGGTTATAAGCAAGACCAAGACAACATGTATTTTCCTTAACCAGCTTCGCGAGAAGATAGGTGTGATGTATGGAAATCCGGAAACAACGACCGGCGGAAACGCCTTGAAATTCTATGCGAGCGTCCGTCTCGACATCCGCAAGGGAGAGGCCCTGAAAGAAGGCGACAAGGTGTATGGCAACAAGGTACGCGTGAAAGTTGTGAAGAACAAGGTGGCGCCTCCTTTCCGTGTATGTAAGTTCGACATGATATTCGGCGAGGGTATATCGCGTGTGGGCGAGATTATAGACGTTGCCATAGACAATGAAATAATAAAGAAAAGCGGTTCGTGGTTCAGTTATGGCGAAACACGCATAGGGCAGGGACGCGACGCCGTTCTGAAAATGCTGAAAGACAATGTGGAGTTCCGTGAGGAGGTGGAACAGAAAGTCGTGGCCTTCTTAAAGGATAATCCCGCCGCTGAAGATGATAACACGAAGGACGAATGAATAAGTTTTTCCTGCACAGCCTCTGAAATATAATATGCGTTTCCGAGGGCGAGCGGAGAAAAGTTTCTGTTACATCGAAAAAAATCGAAAGTAAAACATAAAAAGCTCGATGGTTCGGTTTCGGCTGTCGGCTTTTGTTTTATTCGGGATTTTTCAGGACTTGATTATCCAAGTATATGGGCGCCTTTATAATAAAACTGCCGAGTATGCGTTATTAAGACGCATAAACACATGTAAATAAAGAATCTCGGAATAAGAGTGCGGGCTCTGTTTTATGTAACATAAGAGCAGGTGTTGTCCGTGTGCGGAAACGGGGCTGGTAAAACCTTAATGAAGATAAAAACAATATTATTATAAATGAGAAAACTCTTTTTATTGTTGGCGATATTGTCGGTGTCTTGTGTTTCGTCGCTTGCGCAGAGCGGTATGACGGATTCGCAGATTATTGATTTCGTTGTGCGTGAGCAGGCAAACGGAACATCGCAGTCGCAAATCGTAACACGTTTGATGCAGCGTGGAGTAAAAATAGATCAGATACGTTCTATTCAGCAGAAAATGAAGCTGGAGCAAGGCGGATCGATGAACGCAAAAGATCTTATCTCGACAGGAAAGAACAAATACGACCGCTCGCGTTCCCGCAAGCCGAATGGTGACTCTAAAAGCGGTAACCGGTCGAATGACAATGCTATGGGCCGCGTCAAGTCGAGCGATCCTAATGATATTGTCACGACGCATACTTACGATGACAATGATCCTGATTTTCTGGAAATGCGCGACGCCCTCGACGAGCTTTATCCCGACAGCGTGGATTTGCTTATTCAGGAACGTATGGAGAAAAGCAGAAAGAAAGTCTTCGGCCGTGATATTTTTAATAACAGACTCCTCAGTTTTGAACCTAATATGAACATCGCAACTCCGCAGAATTATGTGGTAGGTCCAGGCGATGAAGTAAATATTGATATATGGGGGGCTTCGCAGAACACCTTTTCGCAAGAAGTCTCGCCCGACGGAACTATAACTATCGAAGGATATGGCCCGATTCAGCTTGCGGGTCAGACTGTTTCGAAAGCAAACAAAACGCTTCGCTCGCTGTTGGGCAGCCGTTACAGTTCGTCGAACATACGTCTTACAGTAGGACAGACACGTACTATTTCCGTGAATGTTATGGGCGAGGTGAAGGTTCCTGGTACCTATACTCTTTCCGCGTTTGCTTCGGTTTTCCATGCGTTGTATATGGCAGGAGGAATAAGCGACGTCGGCACGCTCAGGGATATAAAGGTTTATCGCAACGGAAAGGTCTTAAGCAATGTCGACGTGTATGATTATATTCTTAACGGCAAGCTCGGAGGCAATGTAAGCCTTGAGGAGGGCGATGTTATCGTCGTGGGACCTTATGATTGCCTTGTGGAAATAAGCGGAAAGGTCAAACGCCCTATGTTCTATGAGATGAAAAACGGTGAAAGCCTTGCATCTTTGTTGGGATACAGCGGCGGTTTCACCGGCGACGCATATCGCAAATCTGTCCGCGTTATCCGAAAGGCCGGTGGCGAACTTTCGGTTCATAACATAGCGGAATTTGAAATGAGTAATTTTAAAATAGCGGATGCCGATTCGGTAAGCGTGGACAGTGTGCTGCAACGCTATTCCAATATGGTAGAGGTGAAAGGTGCAGTGTTCCGTCCGGGCATGTACAATGTAGGCAGTGAGATTTCAACGGTAAAACAGCTCGTCGAATATGCGGAAGGTCTTACCGAAGATGCCTTTTCCGAACATGCTGTAATGCATCGTCTTAAAAGCGACCGCACTTTAGAAGCGTTAAGCATTGATATCGGTGCCGTTATGGAAGGAAAAGCGCCCGATGTTCCGCTTCGCAACGGAGATGTGCTTTTGGTTCCGAGCCGCAAGCAAATGCAGAAAGACCAGGAACTGAAAATTTTCGGAGAGGTATATTACCCCGGAACATATAAGTATGCTTCGAATATGACGCTTGAAGACTTCATTCTTCAGGCCGGCGGATTGAAAGAAGCAGCTTCTACCATAAAAGTCGATGTTGCGCGGCGTTTGAATGACCCGAAAGCCGAAAAAAGTCCCGACAATATTTCTCGCGTGTATACCTTCGCGCTGAAAGACGGACTTGTGGTCGACGGCGAGGAATCCTTTAAATTAATGCCATACGACGAGGTTTATGTTAGAAAGAGTCCCGCCTACAATGAGCAGCAGAACGTTGTTGTTGACGGCGAAGTAATGTTCCGCGGAACATACACGCTTTCTAAGAAGAGCCAGCGTCTCAGCGAACTGATAGAGCAGGCAGGAGGAGTGAGCGACATGGCCTATGTGCGCGGCGCCCGCCTTATACGTCTGATAAACGACGACGAGCGTGCCCGAATGGAAAGCGTGCTCAAGACGGCTCTGCAGTCTGCTTCAGGTTCCGACTCCATTTCTCTTTCGAAAGTTCAGATAGGAAATACTTATAATGTAGGTATCGAGCTCGACAAGGCTCTTGCAAATCCCGGAAGCGAGTATGATATTGTGCTTCGCGAAGGCGACCGTGTAGAGGTTCCGCAGTTTACGAATACAGTGCGTATTTCGGGAAATGTAATGTCGCCCAACTCTGTATCTTACCACAAAGGCCGCGGGATAAATTATTATGTTAACCAGGCCGGCGGTTATGGAGTGCGTTCGAAGAAAAGCCACACATATATAGTTTATATGAACGGAATGGTGGCTAAAGCTGGACGTAAGTCCAAGCCTGAGCCAGGATGTGAGATTGTAGTTCCGAGCAAGCCCAAGAGCACAGGAAACAATCTGGCTCAGTGGCTGTCGGTGGGAACAGGTCTTGCTTCCATTGCAACCATGATTGCTACAATAGCCAATCTTAGCAAATAGGATTTTCCGCTCAAATGTCCGGTTGCGATGTACGTCGCGCCGTATGACAGGGTTTATAAAAAGAATAGTCCTTCCGAAAAGCATATCGTCGCTTTTCGGAAGGATTTGTTTTATTGTGTTTTTTATATTCTGATGTATGGATAAGAAAACGGCCCTGTAGAAAATTTGCAGGGAATAATTTTATTTTAGTATGGTCTCACGAAAAAATATTTTCTTTTTTTGTACGTGTAAAAAAGTTCCCGCAGTAAATTGAAAATACAAGGGAGATAATCGAAAATA
>CAJKQZ010000194.1 GCA_905202115.1 uncultured Prevotellaceae bacterium
TGAGATAATTTGAAATATGTCTGAGGTATTTTAAAATATCTCAGACATATTTTTTTCTTGCTCCTGGAGAATATTTTTTCAAAGGGAGAAACTATCGCAGTTTTTGCGGCGGTTGTTTACAACAACGGGATTCTTATACCGTAGAATTGAATTGTCGGATACAAAATAAGGATGAATGGCGGCTTTTTGAGTTTCGCAAACCATTCACCCTTATTTTATTTTAATGATGTTAGGGATGAAATTTTTATTTAACGAGGATTTTCTTGCCTTTTTGTATGTAGATACCCGGACGGGCCATGTCTTTGACTTTTATACCTTCAACGGTGTAGATGTCGCGGCTGTCGGTGTTTTCGTCCCCTGTGACGGTATCGATTCCTGTATCAATGTCGGTGTTGTTTTCAACGATTGTGGAAATCTCCACGCTGCGGGCACCCGCGGGAATTATGTAACGTGCACTATCGCCGGTAATTCTCCTGCCGGCTCCTGACACTCCTGTGACGTTCACATTCCAACCTACTATTTTTATGCTGTTGTCGGTGCACTTGCCCGAGAGGCGCATTACACGGTTCTTGAAGAACTTTCCGTCGAAGCTGCGGCCGCTCAGAGGCACGTCGTTAACAGTAATCCGCACGCCGTCTTCGCGGCCTTTGTCTATTGTTACAGGCACAGCGTCCCCGAGACCGAAGAAATCTGACAGATATGAGTAAAAAAACGAGGTGCGGTTTTCGGCCCATGTCTTGGCTTTGGTGAGTTCCTGCTCGTAGTCCGGCCACGACGCATTGAAAAGCTTGCGGTGGAATACCTTGTATTCGTATCTCAGCACGGAAGCCATCTCTTCGAGCTCGTCGGCAAGCACGGTGCCGTTGAGAAAGTTGCCCATGTATACGGCGCTGCGGTCGATAAACATATCCTTGAACTCCTGGCTCTCCATTAAACGGCGGAACAGACGCGTATGCTCCCAGTCGTTGGCCCAGTTGTTGCTGCTGTCGTAGTCGTGGTTGTATAGCCAGTCAAGATATTTGTAGTCGTAGGGCCTGTCGTAGAGGCCGAGGCCGAAGTCGGTGTCTTTTATAATCCAGCGCCACCTCCCGCCGTCGGCCCTGGGGCGCCACATCATGATGTTGTTGCCCGGAAAATCAAGGTTGTTGTGGAACGACTGCACTATCATCAGGTTGCAGAACTCTTCCGTGTCCATTATCTCATTGAATTCGGCCAATGTGTGGTCGTGAGATTGGTAGAACTCGTTGAATGCCGCAAGATGCGCTTCGTCACCTTCTTTTATGTCTTTCCAGTTTTCCACGACGTCAACGTCTTCCAGCCCGTTGTAAAAGGAATAAACATAGTCTTCGTTTGAACGCGGACGAATATTGAGGATACCTTTGTACTGGCCGTTGATGTAAACAATTGAAGGCTGCCACGGCTGCCAGTCGAGGTCGATGCGCCGGCCTGCGTTGCGTTGAATTACGGCGTCGCGCATGTAAAGGTAATCGAAATCGTTGCCTGCGTTGCGCATTTCTATCGATTTCCAGTCGGTGATTCCCGCAGCGTCTTCAGGGAAGAACTCATAATCGAAGCGCTTTGTGCCGAACCGCTTGTTTGCATAGAGTGCCAGCGATTTGAGCGGCGCCGATCGTGTGGCACCTCCTTTAACCCTCGTTTCGCAAAGTTGGTTGATAACTCCTTCGGCGTCTTCCTCGCAAAACATCTCGAGGTTGATTGGGCGTCGCCAGTCGTGGCGCGTGCTTCCATTGTTCTTGTCGATGTATATTCCGATGTCGTTGTTATAAAAATAATTGTTGTCGGTGACTATTGAGACTACTGGAAGAGTCATCTTGTGGCTTGTGCCGAGGAATATGTAGCTGTGAACAGTGCTGCGCGGAGAAAGATAGTTTTTGTTGAATAGTGTTGCGCGGACAACCGTGGTTTTGTATATAAATATAGGGCTTGTGTAAAGTGTAGAGCTTTCCGTCGGTTCTTTTCCGTTTATGGTGTAGCGTATCTCGGTTCCTTCGGGTGTTCCTTCCGGCAAGGTGAGTTTGAGTGAGAATCTGCTATGTGATACACGGCCGGGTTGGGAGAATACAGGTGAGCCGAGGATATTGTTTGAGGTTTCTCCGCAGTTGGCCTTTCCTGGAGTGGGTGTTAGCTGATAGCCCCAGCTACTTGCGCCGTCGGTTGTTCGGCCGAAGGCAATGTTGGGAGCGGGCTGCTTTTTCATTTTAATGACGCAATCCTCGATTTCACCACCTTTGAAAAGATATATTTCGCCATTATTTCCCGATTCCAGACGGAAAGAGGTATGAAGTCCCGACGCCACCTTGTCGCAATATACCACTATGTATTCTCCGGCTTTCACTATGCGTGTGGGAAGGTGGTAGGCTTTTTCTTGATTCATTGAATTTCCAATGGAATAATCGGTAAGATTCACACTTTCCGGACCAGTATTGTAGAGTTCAACCCACGAGTCAGGAAATTCGTTCAGGTCGTCCATTATACAGTCGATGTTGCTCTGCATTAGCTCGTTGATTACAAGTTTGGCATTTGCCTGTGCGGGGAATATCGCCATAGCGCAAAGTAAAACGATCGGAGACAGTGCAATTTTCAATGATTTTAATAAATAGTCTTTTGTCATTAGAGTGATGAGTGTTTAACTTTATATCGCGAATATATGAATTTTTTACAAGATTTTACCTGCAAGTGAAATTTTGCCTCCGGTTTGAAAAGCTCGAAAAATTATCTCTGAGATATTTTAAATTATGTCAGACATATTTTAAAATATCTCAGAGATAATTTTTTTCTGCTCCCGAAGAGATTTTTTTGGCGGGTAGAAAATTTCGCAGTTTGTGCGGAATGTTTAAAAAAATCCTCAGTGCGGAAATATTTTTGTGCCGCAAAAATTCGGAGTAGGTTTATTTGAGCAGATATTTCTCGCGCGTACCTATTATTTCGGCCATGTTCTGCTTTGCCCAGTCCACAAGATTTCCGATAAGAGGCAGAAGTGTGTGAGCCAGTGGGGTTAGCGTATATTCAACGCGCGGCGGAACTTCGGGATATACCTTGCGGTTCACAAGTCCATCGGCTTCAAGAGAACGAAGTACCGAAGTGAGCATTTTCTGCGAGATGTCGGGAATGCTGCGTTCGAGCTGTCTGAAACGTACTGCCTCACCGTCGGTGGCGTTGAGGGTGAAAAGAACCAGCATGGCCCATTTGCCGCTTATACGTGCGAGGACGTTGCGTATGGGGCAGTCGGGGAAAAATTCGTCGCGTATAGTGTTTTTATTCTTCGGCGTGTTCATCTGTCTTTATGCGTTTCAAGGCTTTTTTGTCGTGACAAAGATAGATAACTCTCCGTCATGACAGTGCGGGGACGCGTGTCTTTTTACCAGTTCAGCGTATCGCTCAGAATGTTCGCGTCTGTAAAAATGTCGTCATCCTTACCGAACGAACCGGCACGGTATTGTATGCAGATTACTACCATTGGCTCGCTTCCGTTGTTGCGGAGCGCGCGCCGTCCCTCAGGAGCCACGCGCACAATCGTGCCTTCGGTTACGGGAAATACGGTTCCGTCTACCTGATACTCGCCGTTGCCTTTTGTTATGATATAGAGTTCTTCGTGAGTCTTGTGGGTATGCAGGAATGCTGAGCCTTCGCCAGGGTTTAAATGCTGGAACGAGATTTCGCAACCGGTTGTACCGAGCGCTGTGCCGGCAAACACTTTTCCGGCAATTGTTACGTCGGGGCCGAGTTTAAGAATGTGCCCGTGAAGCTCGTCCGTTTTTCCTACGCTTACGGCTGTGTAGTTAGTGCCGTGAGAGATTTTTTCGATTTCTTTCATTGTTTTTCTGTTTTTAAAGGGTTTGTTACTTGTTTTTTGTGACGCTGCAAAAATAGAAACAGTCTCAAAAAGAAAAAAGTAGGGATAAAAAAGTGAGACAGTTACATTTTTGTAACCTATGTTGGATGTGAGCCTGTTAGTCCGGCAAACTTTAATGTTAATTAACCGGACAGCCTGTTTATACATCGAATTCGTCGGTTTCGGCGCGCTGATTTTTCGGCCAGTTAACGTGATAAAGTCGCTTCTACTGCAAAGTGACAATCTTATTACCATTTTCGATTACAATTTCTTTTTGTTTGTTTTGTATTTTTCATGTTTTTTGAATTAATATTTTTTTTGTGCGGTTTAAAAGTTTCCCGCAGTAAATTGAAAATACATAGGAGATAATTTGAATTATGTCTGAGATAATTTAAAATATGTCAGAGATATTTTTTGCTGTGTATATATGTGCTGATTGTCAGTTGCTTGGTGGGTGACCGTATTTGTCTGCGAGGAAAGCTTGTGATGTATGCATTTTTTGTGTTTTTGTTTGTCTTTGCATACGGTCAGGTTTGTTTCTTCCGCAATCCTGTTGTCGCTCTCGTGTGGTGTGGTGTCGTTTTTTTATATTGTGTTATGTTATGTATAGTGTTTTGTATTGTTTTGTTTCAGGGGTTGTGTGTTGTTTTTTGTGGTTGTTATATATTATAAAAT
>CAJKQZ010000195.1 GCA_905202115.1 uncultured Prevotellaceae bacterium
TATCTCAGACATATTTTGAATTATCTCCCTTGTATTTTCAATTTCCTGCGGGAAGCTTTTTAACCGTGCAAAAAAGTTTTCTTTTTGTGGAGATATGAAATTTAAAACATCCAATGTCTTTATTCTGTTGTCTTGTCGAGCAATAACGCGCTTATAAGCCAAACGTTTTTTCCTTGCTCCGGATTCAGCCAACGGAATGTGAATTTGTGTTTTCCCTGCGGAAGGTCGAAATTCCAGTAAACATCCAGATTGCGTTTTATGTAAGAGGCTGGCATTTCAACGACATCGGCTTTATTGCCGTCTATCGAAACCTCTATACGTGCCGTATAGTCTTCATTGTCGCTGTGGACTTCACCGCGGAATACTATTGCGGCGCAACTACCCTCGATAGTTTCCACTTCATTCATGTTGCGGTCGAACGGAATACGCGTTCTCGGTTTCAGACCGGCGAAACTCTGTTCGAAACGTACGGCACGCGGACGCTGGCATTTAATGGTTACGTTATTGCCGTCTATTTGTCCGCCGTTGCGTTTTATAACTTCGAGCGAATGTTTGAAGCTCATGCGGTAAGTGTCGTTCAAAGAGCTGTTTGTATAGGCAAATTTCAAATCTTCGGCTTTCTTCAGCGGGTCTAACCAGTAAGCGGGAATCTTGTCATAGCCCATAGCTGTGCCGAGAATGCCGCCGGCCGACGCAGGATTGCAGTCGGAATCCTGTCCACAGCGGGTGGAGATTTCGAGAGTGCGTCCGAAATCACCACCGCCGTAAAGAAGACCTATTACAACGTATGCGCTGTTCATTACTGCGTCGATGTTCAACGGAAGCAACGCTCCTTCGTCGCAGGCAACGTCGTCGTTGTATTTATCAAGGCACATTTTCCATGCCACTTGCCAGTCGTTCGGATTGCTGTGATAGGCGGCAATGACGTCGGATATACAGCGGTGGAATTTGCTCTTGGCGGGAATGGTTTTAAGCGCTTCTGTCACTATGAATTCTATATCATTGCTTACAAAGGCAAGTGAATACATAGCGCCCATATACACTCCGCCGTACCAGCCGTCGCCGTAGTTCATGATATGTCCCACGCGGTCGGATATTTCCGAGGCGGCGTTAGGCATTGCAGGAGCCATGAGGCCTGCATAGTCGGCTTCTATCTGATAGTCTATGTCATCGGCGTGCGGATTGTTCTTCCAGTATCCCGAAGCGGGAGGATTAATGCCGTGCATTATATTATAGCGGGCTGCCTGGTTGGCATGCCACAAAGAGTATTTGGCATAGGCGAATGCATTTGCCAACGAATCGACCGGAGCGTCTATTCCGAGGCGTTCGAATACCTCGACAAACGTAAGGTCCATGTAGATGTCGTCATACAGCCATGGGTTATTTTTCATTGTGTTTAAAACATAGTCGGGATCTCCCCAGGGAATATCTACATCATTGCCTATTATTTGACTGAGATATCTGAATTCGGTAGGCCCGCCGTAAGTTACGCCTATTGTCTGACCGGCCCAGCCTCCTTTTATTTTGTTCATCAGTTCGTCTTTCGACATCGTTATACGCTTGGGAATCTTTATTGTCGAGGTCTTTTTTGCAACAGGTGCGTTAGTCGAATTTGCTGCGTGAACAATTGTAAATGAGCCTATAGTAATAATTGCGGTAAGACACAGGCTGCTTGTAATGCGGGATAATCTGTTTATACTCATCCGTAAATTCTTTTGATTTTGAATAATAATGTATACAAAAGTATATCTTTTCTCTATTTTGAGAGGTCATTGCTTTAAAAAAGCGTAACTATTCCTTATTTTTATAGATACTTCAAATAATCTTTTACTCTGTACAGAAGAAAGCGCTCTTATCTGTGACGTTGAAAAGAACAGGTCGGGCAGAAAATCATCCGGAATATTTAATCTCAGACAAGACCATTCAAAAAAAATATTTCTTTTTTTGAATGGTAAAAAACTTCCCGCAGGAAATTGAAAATACAAGGGAGATAATTCAAAATATCTCAGACATATTTTTCACTACATATACACCTGCTGATTTTCAAGTGCTTGCCAGCTGACCGTTTTTGTCTGTAAAATCCTACGAAAAACCGCCTCCGGCTTTATATAAAGCGGCTGTTGTTTCTATTCCAATATACATGTGTTACTTTATCTGCCACCTGTGAACAGTTTCGCCACATTGTGCGGAACATATCGTTTCACAAAACTATAAAACAGTATTCCGGCTGCTATAGTAATAGCCGGTGAGGC
The DNA here is from genome assembly GCA_905202115.1 of uncultured Prevotellaceae bacterium. Taxonomy (GTDB): domain Bacteria; phylum Bacteroidota; class Bacteroidia; order Bacteroidales; family Bacteroidaceae; genus UBA6398. Next base: position 2,253 of record CAJKQZ010000195.1, read on the forward strand.
AAAATAAACCAGCAGGGCGGAAAGATTTCCTTGAGGCTGAACGATTTTCAGCAATAAATGCGATATAAACAATAACGGCATACTGTGAAATGCATACAGAAAGAAACTGCAACTGTTTACAGTAGGATTCTCTATTCGTGCGCCTTTTGCAACGTATCGGGATGTTATTCCAAAAACCGCCGCCATGCCTACGAAACGTCCTGCGTTTTGCAGATATATTATTCTGTCGTCGCCGAATGTGCTGAAATACAATTGCGTGACAGCTATTGCAACATAAAATATTACTATAGGAGTTGTTAAAGGACTTATAATATCTATGAAATTCTTTTTGTATATGGTGAAATAAGCTCCGAGAGAAAAGAAAAAGAACGCGGCAAGACTGAATCCAGTGATTCCTACGCTGAAATTGAACAGCCACAGAATTCCGAGCACGCATAGGAAAACAATCTTCAGCTTCTTTATCAATAAGTAAATCAAAGGCGTAAATAAGACCGTAACCATAAGATCGCGAACAAACCAAAGCGGATAATTTATAGGCATGCCTTCGAATGCCTGGCTGTTTATCTTCGACGTGTCCCAAAACGCCCATAGCCAGTCGGTAGCGGAGTAATCGGCAACCGTTTTGTTATGTCCCGACAGAAGCTCCGGAACTATTAATTGAACGGCAAGATATAGCAGAACTATCAATAGATTCCAAACTACGTAAGGAATGAGCAGCGAATGCACTCTGCGACTGAGCTTCTGCAAATAAATGTTGTGGTTGAAAGAGGAGACGTTCCGGAAAAACAACAGGCCCGAAAAGAAAAAGAACATAGGTTGAGGAATACGCGCAAGTATATCCGATATAAGGTATGAGATGTAATTGAAAAGGCACATTGTGCTGCCGTCGATATTACTGATTCCCCCAATGTTGATATCTGAAAGTTTTGCGTGGCTCATAACGACACCAACGATTAAAGGAAAACGCAGAAATTTGATAGTTTCTGATTGCAGATCGAAAGTATAATATTGCTTACAGGTGTTTTTTTCTTTCATTATAGAGCACAAAATGTGTTTTTTCTCTTTTTTGAGCTTGCAAAAATAAATAAATCGCAATAATATTCAGAAAGAATATTTCTAAAACTCGTGAATAAAACGTTCTCTTACGTATAATCCGTAAATGCAGAATTTAATTTCTAACGTAATAAGGAAACGGTTCTTCATTTTCTGCGATAATTTTGTAACGTTGGCATTTTGTGTCCGTCATCGGACGGTTTTAATGAATTTTACCGTAAGTTTGCGGACGTAAGACTGTTCTGATGTAGCTTGTCCGGCTTGACGCAAATAACATTTAAAGAATCGGAATATGAAGAAAGTGAGAATTACGGCGGTTCGCAAAGCTTGTTACAAAGACTTGATAGAAAAATACGAAAGTCCGCTCGAACATGCCTGCGATGTCTGTGAAGGGCAAGTTTTTGTGGCTAACGGTTGGGAAAAGCCCGAAGGTTTGTGCGACAGTGCATGGGCTTCGATGTCGCCGTTCGTAATGGCGCTGGCACATGGAGGCGGGAATTTTTACGACGGCTGGATGAAAAATCCCGAATCGGCAATGATTTCCTGCAACGACGGTTTCAGACCGGTAAGTTTTCTTCTTGAAGCGCTGGACGAAGAAAATGATTGATTTTATGTGGCTGCATAAAAAATTTTATATTGCCTAACTTGCTACACACTTATAGTCCGTGCCAAAACTACAGTTTTAGCTCAGAATTTATACGATTATGGAAACAGCTTTGTGGACTAAAATATTTGCATTGTATTTGCTTGTTGTTAACGTTTCGGCTTTCGTGGTTTTCGGAGTGGATAAATGGAAAGCCGGCCGAGGAAAATGGAGAATCTCCGAAGCAACCTTATTGCTCCTTGCGGCAACCGGAGGTGCACTTGGCTCGTTAATGGCTATGAAAACGTTCCGGCATAAAACAAAACACTACAAGTTTACCATATTAGTGCCATTTTTTCTTATCGTCTGGCTGTCCGGTATAATCTACTTCTTTTTGTAACTGTCTGTTACTGCTTAACCGGTTTTAATTTGTCTTCACTTACTCGGCTGACAGATTGCAAATGATTTAAAGAGCACGGCAAATAATAAATATTTCCAACAAATGGTTTTTTCTGCCCGACTGCCATTTTGTCAGGTAGCTTTGAAAAACAGTGAAAGTCGCCCCTCAAAAAATTATCTCAGACATATTTTAAAATATCTCAGAGATAATTCAAAATAT
>CAJKQZ010000196.1 GCA_905202115.1 uncultured Prevotellaceae bacterium
ATTTTCAAGTGCTTGGCCGCTGACCGTTTTTGTCTGCAAAACCCTACGGAAAAGCGTCGCAGATTTCATGGAAATCCATAATTTTCTCCGCCCCGCTTTCTCCACACTCGGAAAAAAGAGCGGCGACATATTACAGAACAACAAATAGGAAATTATGCTAATATTTGAGCTAAAGCTCCAATATTGATTGCGGCTCGGCAGAGCAAAATGAGCGAACTCATTTTGCTCTGCACTCGCCTTTTACTATATTTGCAATTTGATAATAAAAGCAAAACAAAGTCTGCGACAATACAAAAAAACAACAAGCACAATACATTATGAAAAACCGATTCAAACCGGAAACCCTGTGCGTACAGGCCGGATGGTCTCCCAAGAAGGGCGAGCCGAGAGTACTGCCCGTTTATCAGAGCACGACATTCAAATATGACACAAGCGAACAAATGGCACGTCTGTTCGACCTCGAAGACAACGGATACTTCTACACACGTCTGCAAAACCCGACAAACGACGCCGTGGCAGCCAAAATAGCCGCGCTCGAAGGAGGAGTAGGCGCCATGCTCACCTCGAGCGGACAGGCTGCAAGCTTCTACGCAATTTTCAATATATGCCAGGCCGGCGACCACTTCGTCAGCTCCTCATGTATATACGGCGGAACATACAATCTGTTCGGCGTAACGATGAAAAAGCTCGGAATCGACGTGACTTTCGTAAACCCCGACGCAAGCGAGGAAGAAATATCCGCAGCTTTCCGCCCCAACACCAAAGCACTGTTCGGCGAAACAATCTCCAACCCCACGCTCGAGGTTCTCGACATAGAAAAGTTCGCACGCATAGCCCATAAACACGGCGTTCCGCTTGTTGTAGACAACACATTCCCAACCCCGATAAACTGCAGGCCCTTTGAATGGGGTGCCGACATAGTGATACACTCCACTACCAAATACATGGACGGACACGCCACAAGCGTAGGCGGCTGCATAGTGGACAGCGGGAATTTCGATTGGGAAGCATACGCGGAAAAATACCCCGGACTATGCCAGCCCGACGACTCATATCACGGACTGACATACACGAAGGCTTTCGGCAAAATGGCATACATGACCAAAGCAACCGCGCAGCTAATGCGCGACCTCGGCAGCATACAGTCGCCGCAAAACGCTTTTCTTCTCAACCTCGGGCTCGAAACGCTGCACCTCAGAATGCCGCAACACTGCAAGAACGCACAGGCCGTGGCCGAATATCTTGAAAAAAACGAACACGTGGCATGGGTAAACTACTGCGGACTGCCCGGAAACAAATACTACGAGCTGGCACAGAAATACATGCCCAACGGCTCGTGCGGAGTAGTATCGTTCGGGCTGAAAGGAGGCCGCGACGTATCGATACGCTTCATGGATAACCTTAAACTGGCAGCAATAGTAACTCACGTGGCCGACGCGCGCACATGCGTACTCCACCCCGCAAGCCACACTCACCGCCAGCTCAGCGACGAGCAGTTGCTCGAAGCAGGCATACGCCCCGACCTGATACGCTTCTCGGTGGGAATTGAGAACGCCGACGACATTATCTCGGACATAAACCAGGCTCTGAACGCCTGAAACGAAAGAATCTCACGATAAAGCGAAAAAATACAGATACAACAATCCCCGCAAACCTTGACGGATTTGCGGGGATTGTTATATTTCCGTTACATCGCGCAAAACGCGCGGAACACGTCAGAGGCTTTCGCCGAAATCTTCGCGGAACTTGGCCGCAAGTCGCTGCTGCCAGTCGCCGATAGGCTTCAGACGGCCGAAGAAGAAGCGCAATACGCTCGGTTCTTCCACCCATTCCAAACCGCCTATGAGCTCGCGGTTATCATAAAGCCATTTCACACGGTCTGCGCAATACTTTATCTGCGAAAGAGTGAAAACGCGGCGCGGACAAGCCAGGCGCAGAAGCTCAAGTTCGGCATAACGCTCCGTTCCGTCCTCCTCGCGCTGCTCGGAAAGCGTACCGCGCTCCATACCTCGTATGCCGCCGGCAATATAAAGGGCAGCAGCCAAAGCACCTGCGGGATAAACATTGTGAGGCAGGTTGGGCAGGAAATCCGAAGCGTTTACGTGAGCGCCGAGGCCGCCGGCCGGCTTTATCATAGGCACGCCGTAATCGTCCAGCTCCTTTACAAGATATTCTATAAACAACGGGCCCTGCGATATAATCTCCATGTCGAGCGATTCGTAAAGACCTTGCGCCATTGCCTCCATTGAGCGCACCTCCATACCGCCGTAGGTAAGGAATCCCTCGTAGAGAGGAATAAATTCCATCATCTCGCGATAAATATTCTCGTGCTTAGTGATTATGGCACCGCCGCGCGAGAATCCCAACTTGCGGGCAGAGAAGTATATGATGTCGGAGATGTCGGCCAGCTCGTGCATAATATCTTTCAAAGGCACGTCCTTGTACTCCGGCTCGCGCACTTTTATAAAATAAAGGTTGTCCTGCATAAGCGAAGCGTCGATAACGGTGCGAATTCCCTTTTCACGGCACAACTCACACACTTCCTTTATATTCTTCATGCTTATAGGCTGTCCTCCTATGAGGTTCGTTCCGGTTTCGATACGGAGGAAAGGAATGCGTTCCCGCTTCTCGTCGATAAGTTTACGCAGAGCGTCCATATCGAAATCGCCTTTGAAAGGATTGTCATTCTGAGGTTCGAGACCGCTTGCCTTAACGAGTTCCACCACCTCGCCGCCAACGCGTGTTATGTGAGCTTTGGTTGTCGTGAAGTGGAAGTTCATCGGCACGATATAGCCCGGCTTCACGTAGGCCTCGGCAAGAATATTCTCGCAGGCGCGTCCCTGATGAGCTGGAAGGAAATATTTCGTTCCGAACACATCTTCGAGAGCGCGTTTCAGGCGGTTGCACGTTTCGCTGCCGGCATAAGAATCGTCGGCCTGCAACATAGCGGCCTGCTGAAGGTCGGACATGGCATTCACGCCCGAGTCGGTGAGCATATCCATGAAAACATCCTTGTTCTGAAGGAGGAACGTGTTGTTTCCCGCCGCATTTATATTTTCCACCCGCTTTTCAACAGGGGGCAAGAAGAGTTTCTGAACTATACGTACTTTGTGCATTTCGAGGGGCACCTGGTGCTCCTGTTTGTAGAACTTAACAGACATGATTGTTTTAGGTTAAATATCGGTTATATATTTATTTGTGATTCTATTCAACGCCGGAATTTTTCCGGTACATTATTTTGTGTAAAAATAGTCCAATTATGCGCTGAAGCAACGAACATATCTACTGAATTATATACCAATATTACCGATTTGATAACTTTATACCCTTTTCAACATACCACTATTACTGTTTTGAGTGGTAAAAAGTTATTTTTGCAATCATGTCGGTCGTTAAAATTCACAACATAGAACAATTCAACGCCTATTTCAGGCAGAAGTCTCAGCACCCTTTCGCGAGCGTGGGCAACCTTGCTTACGCCGAACTTTCGCTTTTCGAGCCCACCGACTTCGGAATGTACTGCATTGTGCTTATGGACAATGATTTCGGCGTGCTGATAAAAAGCGGACATAGTATTCATTACGGCCCTGGTACGATATTTTCGCTGCGCCCCGGACAAGTTGTACAAATGGAGCTCAACGGGCAGCATCCGCGCGGCTGGATGCTGGCTTTCCACCCCGATCTGCTTGAAAAGTCCGGCCTCGGGCGCGACTTCTACATGTTCAATTATTTCGACCTCGACGTTCCCGACGCCGTTGTCCTGTCGGCCGACGAGCGGGATACGCTACTTCACTGTTTTTCGGGCATACGGGCCGAGCTGCGTACGCCGTTCGACCACCTGAAGAGCCACATGCTTAGACTCAACATAGGCCTGCTGCTGTCTTGCTGCAAACGTTTTTACGAACGTCAGTACGCACAGCTGCGCGAACAGCGCAACCTGCAACTCGGAGAGCGACTGGACACTTTGCTGACCAACTATCTTTCGAGCGGAATGGCGGCACAGCACGGCCAGCCTACGGTAGCCTGGTGCGCACGTCAGTTCAATCTGTCGGCTAATTACTTCGGCGACGTAGTAAAACGCGACATGCATGTATCGGCCCGCGACTACATACAGAAAAAAATCATCGATACGGCCCGGCACATGCTCATGCGCACACCGGCAAGCATTACGGAAATCGCGCAGGAGCTCGGATTCACCTACCCCAACCATTTCACGCGGCAATTCCGCCACAAAACGGGCATGTCGCCGTCGGAATACAGACGCAAAAACATTGCAACGCCTCTTGCCGACCGGAATAAATACACCGAGGAGTAGTTTGCAAGCCTCATCCCGCACCTTGAACAAAAATACGGTTCCGCATAAAATCCGCATTGCTTTTTCATAGGGCTTTGCAGACAAAAACGGTCAGCGGCCAAGTACTTGAAAACCAGCAGGTGTATATGTAGC
>CAJKQZ010000197.1 GCA_905202115.1 uncultured Prevotellaceae bacterium
GAGCATCTGCCTTACAAGCAGAGGGTCGGCGGTTCGAATCCGTCAACGCCCACAAAAATATCGGAAGTTGCGTTGAAAGAAAGTCTTAACGCAACTTTTTTTGTGTCCCTAAGGCGGGAAACAACTATATTTGCAAGCACACATATTATATATAATGGGAAAATATGTTACCGACTTGCGGGTAACCGCAAACAATAAGCTCGCTTCGGGATATTCGCTCCTGAAGTTGCGCGATGATGAACGTGTTCTGCCTCAGATGCAGCCGGGGCAGTTTGTGCAGGTAAAAGCCGGCATGGGCAGTGAACCGCTTCTGCGGCGCCCTATCTCGGTTAATTTTGTGGATTATGCGAACAACGAACTCTGGCTGCTTGTGCATAACGTCGGAATAGGTACCGATTTTATATGTTCGGCGCGGGAGGGCGACAAACTCAATGTGCTCCTGCCGCTGGGCAACGGCTTTACGCTCGGAAACGCCAGCGGAATCCGTAAAAAGGTGCTTCTCGTTGGCGGCGGAGTGGGAACGGCGCCGCTGCTCTATCTCGGGATGAAACTCAGGGAGAGCGGCGATGAATCTACGTTTCTTCTTGGCGGACGCTCGGCTAAAGATCTTCTTCAACTGGAAGAGTTTGAAAAATACGGTAGGGTGTTTGTGACTACAGAGGACGGAACGGCCGGCGAGCGGGGGTTTGTTACGCAGCATTCGCTGCTTGTCAATGAAAAATTCGACCGTGTATGCACCTGCGGCCCGAAACCGATGATGCTTGCCGTGGCACGTTATGCCGATAAGGCCGGTGTGGATTGCGAAGTCTCGCTCGAAAATCTTATGGCCTGCGGGATAGGGGCGTGTCTATGCTGTGTGGAGCGCGATAGCGAGGGGCATAACGTGTGTGTATGCAAGGAAGGTCCGGTGTTCAATATAAAACAACTGTCATGGCTGAATTGAAAACAAACATAGCAGGTATAACGTTCCGCAATCCTGTGCTTACGGCTTCCGGAACGTTCGGCTTCGGCACAGAGTTTGTCGATCTTCTCGATTTTTCCGACCTCGGAGGAATAATAGTAAAGGGAACGACCCTCGCTCCGCGCGAAGGAAACGATTATCCGCGCATGGCCGAGACGCCGGCCGGTATGTTGAATTGCGTAGGGCTGCAAAATAAGGGAGTAGACCACTTTTGTAACGAGATTTACCCCGAGATAAAAGATTACGATACAAACATAATCGTTAATGTGGCGGGTTCGTCGCCCGAAACATACGCTGCTTGCGCTGAACGCTTGGCTGGTCTGGAAAAAGTTCCCGCAATTGAGCTCAACATATCCTGCCCCAACGTGAAACAGGGCGGAATGGCGTTCGGAGTAACCGTTGAAGGAGCGCGAAGCGTGGTGAAAGCCGTGCGCAAGGCGTATCCGAAACCAATTATAGTGAAACTTTCGCCCAATGTTACCGATGTAGCTGAAATTGCACGGGCTGTAGAGGATGAAGGTGCCGACGCGGTATCGTTGATAAACACTTTGATGGGCATGGCAATCGACATAGAGCGCCGTTGCCCTAAATTGAGCATAAACACCGGCGGTTTGTCGGGACCGGCAGTCAAACCTGTTGCTGTGAGAATGGTCTGGCAGGTTGCCCATGCGGTTAAAATTCCCGTGATAGGTTTGGGCGGAATCATGACGGCGGAAGATGCTGTAGAGTTCTTTATGGCAGGAGCCACGGCAGTTGAAATAGGAACGGCCAATTTCGTCGATCCACAGGCTTCGTTAAAGATTGCGCGTGGGATAAACGAGTGGCTCGATGCGCACCGTTATGGAAATATCAGTGAGATAATAGGAATTATTTGAAATATGCGAAACCGGCAGCATTACACCATAAATGTGTAGTGCTGCCGGTTTGTTTTTTATCTCTGTGGTTGCGGCCGGGGGGATGTACTGCTAAATAATCCTGTTCCTTTATCGTTTTTATTAAATTGTTTATTAGCTATTTATAATAAAATACTTTACTATGAAAGAAGTCAATCCTAATGAGACAACCCGTGCCTATGCTTTTGAAATGTGGATGAACGCGCCTATGCCTATGGTCACTTTTTTCAAGACGATTAACGTGACGCGTCTTGTGAAGCTCGGCAGAAGACATGGCATGAAGTTCAACATGCTTATGTGTTACTGCATAGGCAGGGCGGCAAGCGGTATAAAGGAATTCTATATGCTTCCCGTAGAAAAGAAATTAGTTGAATACGACAGCATAGCCGTAAATACCATAGTGGCGAACCGCGAGGGAGAGGTGAGCTCGTGCGATATTCCTTTTAATGATGATTTGCGAGAGTTTGAGAGACTTTATTTACAACTTACCAAACAGGTGGCCGAGAGTTGTACAAATCACGATTTGCCGGAAAGCATGGTTATAGGTACTTCCGCGCTTGCACAATATGATATAGACGGTGCGGTGGGAATGTATAGCGGAATTTTTAATAATCCTTTCATGATATGGGGCAAGTATAAGCGCGGTTTTATGAAAACAACGCTTGGCGTTTCTTTTCAGTTTCATCATACTCAAATGGACGGTGCTCATGCTGCCCGTTTTCTGGATTCTTTGCAAAATGAGATAAACAGACTGGCCGTATAGCTTCTGCGTGATTTGGTTTGTATAGGTACGAATCCCTGTAAAACAACATGTTTTACAGGGATTTGAGTACTTGTTGCGAGTTCTGTGCGAGGTAAGATTGCATAAGTCGCTTGTCTGTGATCGGGAGTTTTGTAAATGTATATTTTTACGGCATGTTTATTTATGCTTTTATATATCGGCGAAAACAGCCTCCGTGGTAATTGAAAATTTCCGTTTTCCGTGAATTCAGCGGAGCCTTACCGGAGGAGTTTGCAGACAAAAACGGTCACCTGCCAAGCACTTGAAAATCAGCAGGTGTATATGTAGCAAAAAATATGTCTGAGATATTTTAAATTATCTCAGACATATTTTCGATTATCTCCCTTGTATTTTCAATTTACTGCGGGAAGTTTTTTTATCAATGCAATTTTTTTCTTTCAGTAAAAGGCCTGCATTAAATGAAAATTGTTGCCCGTTTACTTTTTTTCTATTCCGGTTTGTATGTGTGTAGGGAGAAAGTGTTGGAAAATAAAAAAAGCAGTGCAAAATTTGCACTGCTTTTTTTATTTTATTGTAAATGTGTCCAGATTACTGAAGTTTTACAATTACACGACGGTTGTAAGAGAACGGACTCAGGTCGTTAACGCCACCCTTAGGCTCAACGATGATGTTGTCACGGTTTACACCCATCTTAACGAGTTCGTCAGCAACAACTTTTGCACGTTTTTCAGAAAGTTTCTGGTTGTAAGCAGCGCTACCGGTCTTGCTGTCTGCATAACCGCTTACGACAATCTTCTGGTTGTTCGATTTAGCGATTTCTGCCAATTCTTTAACGTTAACAAGGTCTTTGCGCGAAGCAATCTTAGACTGGTTGATGTTGAAGAATACAGATACCGGAGTTGTAGAAACTTCTTTAACAACTTTGGTCTCTGTCTGTGCGGGTTTCTGATTTGCAAGGAGGTTGCGCAGACGTGCGTTCTCATCCTGCTGCTCTTTCAGAGAAGCGTTGAGAGCGTCCATTTGCTCTTTGTTCATTGCCATCAATGCGTCTACATCGGGAACTTTCTTCCAACCCATTGTCTTGCCGAGGTTGATGTTCAAACCTACAGCGAGGCCGACCATTTTGTCCCAGTGACGGCTTGACGTCTTCTGGTTTTCGTTCCAGTCATATTTTGTACCTGCAGGGCCGTTTATGCCGTCGATTGAACCTTCAGCAGCGGTTGCCCAGATGTCTAAGAAAGCACCTACGCGGTTGCTGATACGGAACGAGTTGTAAAGACCGGCATGGTACGAAATGTCGCGATAAGAATGAGTATTTACATTCTTGCCTTTCATGCGCTGGATGTAACCGATACCAACGTAAGGAGCGATGTTCCATACGCGGTTTTCGTTGTAGCCGCAGAACATGTTGGAAAGGTTGAACATTACGTCTTCGTGGATGTTCCAATAAGAGTAAGCGTGGTGATTGTTTGCATCAACAACCGATTTCGACCACAGACCCTGGAACTTGGTGCGAAGACCGATAACAGGAGTGAACCACTTACCTACGGCAACATTGAAACCGAAAGTTCCGCGGTCAACGCTGAACGGGTT
>CAJKQZ010000198.1 GCA_905202115.1 uncultured Prevotellaceae bacterium
CATATTTTGAATTATGTGCCTTGTATTTTCAATTATCTGCGGGAAGTTTTTTACCAAGTAAAAATTTTTTTCTGTAAAAAAAATCATCCTGCAATAAAATCTTAGTCTGCTATTTCCCGCGTGTCTTCTTGCGGCGCTGTTTCTTGTTGTCGTTACGGTTGTTGTCCTTGCCTGCTGCCGGAGCTGGTTGCGGTGTGTCTGTTACGAGCGTGAAATCGAGCAGACGCCGTTCAAGGTTCGCGCGCGCTACCTTTATGCGCACGCGGTCGCCTATGGAGTAGCGGCGGTGGTTGCGGCGGCCTACAAGACAGTAGTTCTTCTCGTCGAATTCGTAGTAGTCGTCGAGCAGATCGCGCAGAGGCACCATTCCCTCGCACATGTTTTCGTCCACTTCAACGTATATTCCGAATTCGGTAACGCCGCTCACTGTGCCGTTGAACTCCTGGCCCAGGCGGTCGGCCATGAATTCCACCTGCTTGTACTTTATACTCGCGCGTTCGGCGGTTTCGGCCAGCTGTTCCATTGCGCTGGAGTGCTCGCAAAGCTCTTCGTATTTTTCGGCCGAGGCCGAACGCCCGCCGTCGGAGTAGCGGGTGAGCAGACGGTGCACCATAGTGTCGGGATAGCGGCGTATGGGCGAGGTGAAGTGCGTGTAGTATTTGAACATCAGCCCGTAGTGACCTATATTCTGGGTACTGTAGCGCGCTTTCATCATTGCGCGCAGCGCAACGGTCTCGATAAGCTGCTGTTCTTTCTTGCCCCGCGAATCGTCGAGCAGTTTGTTTATGCTGCGTCCCACATCTTCCTTGCTTCCCTCGGTGCGCAGCTTGTAGCCGAAGCGCGAAATGAACGCTTTGAGGTTTTCGAGCTTTGCTTGGTCGGGTACGTCGTGAATGCGGTAGGGGAATACCTTCGCTTTCTTGCCTTTGGGCACTCGCCCTATCATTTCGGCCACGCTGCGGTTGGCAAGGAGCATGAATTCCTCTACTAGCTTGTTGGCGTCTTTGGCTACTTTCACGTATGTCGACACGGGGTGGCCTTTTTCGTCGATTTCGAAACGCACTTCGGGGCGGTCGAAGCCTATCGCGCCTGCTGCAAAACGGCGTGCGCGCAGTATTTTTGCCAATTTGTTGAGCGTTATGAGTTCTTCGGCGTATTCTCCCACGGGTTTCCCGTCTTTCTTTTCAACGGGAGCGGGGTGATTGCCGGGCATAGCCAGGTCTTCGGGCGAGGCTTCGCCGTTCTGTTCGAATATGTCCTGCACTTCCTCGTAGGTAAAGCGGCGGTCGCTGCAGATAACCGTGTGCGCAAGGTGCCAGTCGCGTATTTCGCCCTTGTCGTTCATGCGGAAAATCGTGCTGTAAGCCAGTTTCTCCTCGTTGGGCCTGAGCGAGCATATAAAGTTGCAGAGCCGTTCGGGAAGCATAGGTATGGTGCGGTCTACGAGGTAAATGCTCGTGGCACGGCGGCAGGCTTCCTTGTCTATGATGTCGCCCTCGCGCACATAGTGCGACACGTCGGCAATGTGCACTCCCACTTCCCACAATCCGTCTGCGGTGCGGCGAATCGACAGTGCGTCGTCAAAGTCTTTGGCGTCGCGCGGGTCGATAGTGAAAGTGGTTACGTTGCGGAAGTCCTCGCGCCGCGCTATCTCTTCAGGCGTTATTCCGGGGCTTAGCTTGTCGGCGGCGGCTTCTATGTTCTTAGGGTAGTTGTATGGCAGGCCGAATTCGGCGAGTATGGCGTGCATTTCGGCTGTGTTCTCGCCTGTGCGTCCGAGTATGTCGATTACTTTCCCCACGGGGCTCTTTGCTCCTTCGGGCCACTCGACTATTTTAACCACGGCCTTGTCGCCCGTTACGCCTCCCTTGAGGTTTGCTTTGGGTATGAAGATGTCGTTCGAGTATATGCGGCCCGCTGTTTCGAGAAAAGCATAGTTCTTTTCAACGTGCAGGCGTCCTACGAACGTTTCGTGCGCGCGTTTGAGTATTTCGGTCACTTCGGCCTCGCGCGCGTGGTTTTTGCGGCGGGCCAGAATGGTTGCGCGCACGCGGTCGCCGTTCATGGCTCCCGCGCTGTTGCGTTCGGTAACGAGTATCGACTTTCCTCCGTCGTCGGGCACTACGCTGTTGTGCCCGTTGGCTTTTCTTACGAAGCGTCCCTCGATAACCTGGCTTTTCAGGCATAGGCTGTACAGGCCGTCCTTTACTGTGAGCAGGTCGGCGTCTACCATATCGTCGAGAATGTCGCAGCAAAGCACGCGCTGCGGGTGGGTGGCGCAGCCCAACGCATTGAAAATGTCGCGGGTGGTGAATTTCTCCTCTCTGTTTTCCGTAAAGAGCGCTTCGAGTTGCGCTGTCATTTCTTTTTGCGTCAGTCTTCGTGCCGCTCTTCTGCCGTTCTTTTTCATGGCGTTTGCTTTTTGTGTTTTCCTTTACCGCAAAGTAAGCAAAAATTATCGAGCGCCGACCATTGCGGGTGCATTATTAAGGGTTTTTAATGCTCTGCGTGGCGTTGGACTTTTCAGAACATGACATTTTTGTCAGGTATCTGTATCTCCCGCCGGCACGCGGAGAAACACTTCCCGCTTGTAGAAAAAAATATGTCTGAGATATTTCAAAATATCTCAGACATAATTTTTCCGGCTCTTTTTGCCGGCATGAAAAAAACACCTGACAAAAATGTCAGGTGGCAAGGCTATCGGTTTTCGTTACACGGATTATTTGCAGATTCCATGAGCGGGACTGCTGAAAAAGTTATCCCGCAGCGCAACGGCACCGCGGGATAAATGTTATGGTATGTTGTTTCTTTCTTATTTGAGGTTCGGGTTGATTTCGCCCCATTTCTCGATTGCGGGAAGCACGCCCATTGCGATAACTTCGTCGCGGAGTGCGCAAAGGTGTCCGTAGCTCTTCTTGAGGGCTTCCATTTCTTCGGGGGTACCCACTACTTCTTCGTAGGCTGCGCCGTTCTCGGTGATAGTTACCTCCATTGCCATCATGATATGGTCGAGACCCTGGAAAGATACATAGCGGCCTGCGGGCCATGCGAATTCTTCTCCGCCCATTGCTGCACGGATCATCTCGACGCTTACATACGACGGGCTCTGGAACGAGGAGCGGCCGCGGAGTGCTATGATGTTCGCACCGCCTTTGATTACGCGCTGCTTGATTTCCTCCCATTTGTCGGCGGGCAGTTTGTCGGTGCCGATGAGCTGGGTGAGGGGAGTGCCGGCTACTTTGGCTGTCGAAGCGAATACGGCCATCTGTTCGCCGTGTCCGCCATAGGTGCGGCAACCGGTTACGTCGCTCTGGTTAACGCCGAAGTGTTTTGCCAGTTCGCTCTGAAGACGAATGCTGTCGAGCGCGGCGAGGGTGGTAACCTGCGAAGGTTTCAGTCCGCTCCAGATAAGTGTGATGAGGCCGGTGATGTCGGCGGGGTTGAATATGATTACAACGTGGCGCACGTCGGGGCAATATGCCTTGATGTCCTTGCCGAGCTGTTCGGCAACGCCTGCATTGCCTTTGAGGAGGTCTTCGCGTGTCATTCCCTGCTTGCGGGGAGCACCGCCCGAGGAGATGATGTATTTTGCGTCGGTGAATGCTTCTTTTACGTCGGTGGTGAAGGTGAAGTTCACGCCTTCGAAACCGCAGTGGCGCATTTCTTCGACAACGCCTTCAAGGCCGGGAGCGTAGACATCGTAAAGGCAGATGTTCGGGGTGAGGCGCATCATGGCGGCGGTCTGTGCCATGTTCGAACCAATCATGCCGGCTGCGCCGACAATGGTAAGTTTTTCGTTCGTGATGAATTCCATAATAGAGTTATTCTTTTTGGTTGATATTATTTACAACGTATTTTCCGGTTATGCCGGTGAATATATTTCTATGCTTTTTGTGCTGGTTGCGGAGAGCAGGACTTTATGTATGCAAAAATAGTAATTTTCCGTTTCTGTGAGTGTCGCACGTACTAAGTGTCAGTTAAATATTTTAAAATAGCACGACATTTTCAATAGCTTCGGCTGTGTGCGGTGCAGGGTGCCGCTAATTTGCAATCATGGCTTTGCAGCGGTGCGGATGTTTCGGCAGCAGAACAAGAATATGTCTTGGCAGAAAGAATACAGCTTTTCTATGAAACCGGCGGTGTTTTTCCGGAGGAGTTTGCAGACAAAAACGGTCAGCTGGCA
>CAJKQZ010000199.1 GCA_905202115.1 uncultured Prevotellaceae bacterium
AATTCAAAATATCTCAGACATATTTTTTGCTGTATATACACCTGCTGATTTTCAAGAGCTTGACAGGTGACCGTTTTTGTCTGCAAAATCCTCAGTAAAAGCACTGTTGATTTTTATGAAAAGCTGTAATTCTTTTCTGATGCCGTAAAAATCGATTAAAATCCGTCGGCTATTAAAGACACACCTATTCTTTATCGACTCCTCCTATCTGGCAAAAATAACCGAGCTTGTAGATTTTCAAAGCAAACAGCGACGGATGAGAACCGAGCAACACACGGCGTTCCAATCCGCCGAACATCCTGTGCCAGAGCTTAATCATCCAGAGAAGCCGCATACGCTTAATTTTCATAGCCATGCCGCCCACATGCGAATCGGCCTTAATATCAGGGCCCAGCCCTCTCAGTGTGCGCATGGCCTGTTCGCTCTTGTCAACAAATGCCTCGTTTGTATCCATTCCAACGTGTATCATAGGATTGTCTATATGCTCTATATGTATGCCTCTCTGTTTAAGCCGAAGTCCGAATAGCGCATCTTCATAACCGTATTCATGGCAGTTTTCATCGAACATTATACTCATGAACAGCTCTCGCCGTATCATAAAACAGAATGCCGCGAAATGCAAATACGGATTGGCTTTCCTGTAAGACAACGACCTTACCTTCTTCGAAGCACGCTCGTACTTGTATCGCAGTTTCACATCTGCCGAAGGTAGCTTCGCAGGCGCCTCAAGTCCGCCGCACACCACATCATTACCATTCAAGGCCGCTACATAACGGGCCAGGAAATCATCTCTTTTCATCTCGGCATCGCAATCCATGAAAAGGAGCTTGTCTCCTGCGGCGCGCTGCGCCATTGAATTACGATTCCTCGCGCGCCCGAGGTTCGGATGATTCTCAACAAGCATGCAATGCTGCCGCCTGCACGCCCGACGGTTGGCCTCGAGCAATTCTTTATCGGTAGAAGCATCGTCGCCCACAATTATCTCGTAATCCTCTCCCATATCCGCACGCACAGTCTCTGCCTGGGCAGAGAGCGCTTCTATCAATGCAGAGCAATCATAATTGAAAACGGAAATAAGTATCGAAATCATAATAATATTAAATCATTTTGACGCAAAGTTAAGAAAAACAAAGGTCTTCACCTTCATTTAACGATAGACCGGTGAGCGTATGTTAATTATTTTGCTAAATTTGCGACATCCATGAATACTTTTTTAATCAACAATCACAATCAATAAACAAAAAGAAAAAAGCATGAAGAATATTTTTTCGATTATGACAGTGGCATTGTGCCTTACGGCGTGCACCCAGCGTGACGAATACTTCACGCCCGTACACGAGTCCGACCTGCGTATGCCATCAGTGCCTATCGTGGTAAGCGACCCCTACCTGTCTATCTGGTCGCCCTACGACAAACTGAACGAGGGAGCAACCGAACACTGGAGCTCGGCAAAAAAGCCACTTTTAGGCGTGTTGCGGGTTGACGGAAAGAACTACCGTTTCCTCGGAAAAGAAGCCCCGACCTATATTCCTATTATAGGCATGGCAGCCTCCGACCCCTGGGAAGGGAAATACACAAAAGAGACGCCCGCAGCAAACTGGACAGGTGAGAACTTTGACGACAGCTCCTGGAAAACAGGCCGCGCCCCGTTCGGTTCGGACCGTTCCGACATAAAAACACTATGGGGCGGTGACAATACTGATATTTATGTGCGCCGCTACTTCGATCTGGAAAAAGTAGAGCCGAACGCAAAATATTTTATCAACTATTCTCACGACGACGTGTTCGGCATTTATCTGAACGGCGAACTGATAATTCAAACCGGCAATACGTGGCTGGACAACGAGCTTGTGGAACTTACTCCCGCCCAGATTGCCAAGCTGCACAAAGGACGTAATGTACTTGCTGCCCACGGGCACAATACAACCGGCGGAGCTTTCGTCGATTTCAGCATTTCCTATCAGCCGGCAGAGGAGAAAGACTTCGAAAACGCCGCTGTACAGAAAAGCGTAGACGTGCTCGCAACTTCAAGCTACTATACGTTTGAATGCGGCCCCGTACAGTTGAACGTTGTGTTCACTGCACCGCAGCTTATCGACGACCTCGATTTGCTTTCAACGCCCATAAATTATATTTCCTACAAGGTAACATCGCTCGACAACAAGGAACACGACGTTCAGTTCTACCTTCAGACAACTCCCGAGCTTGCAGTGAACGACGCCATGCAGCCAACCGTTGCCAACTACGTTTCGCGCAACGGACTGAACTATGTAAAAGCCGGTACGATAGAACAACCTATCTGCGCAAAGTCAGGCGATCTCATTTGCCAGGACTGGGGTTACGTTTATCTTGCAGCTGCTGACGAGGCAGGCAAAGGCGTAAGCCTCGGAAACGCAAAAGAGATGAAGAAGAACTTCACAGAAAACGGTAAGCTCCTTCCCACGCAGGAAAAAGTGATTACCCGCAAGGTCGAAGACATTCCTGTAATGGCTTATGTTCACAATCTGGGCAACGTAGGCACGAAAGGCAAGAGCAGCTTCACTATGATCGGCTACGACGACGTATATTCCATAATGTATTTCCACCAGCTTTACAAAGGCTACTGGGCTCACGACGGCAAAGTTTCGATATTCGACGCTTTCGGCAAGCTTCATCGCGGTTACGATGAAATAATGCAGCGCTGCCGCGCACTCGACAAACAGATTTACGACGACGGCTTCAAGTCGGGCGGTAAAAAATATGCCGAGATACTGTCAGGTTCTTACCGTCACGTTATTTCCGCCCACAAACTGTTCACCGATTCCGAAGGACATCTGCTTTTCTTCTCTAAAGAAAACAACAGTAACGGTTGCGTCAACACTGTAGACCTCACCTATCCCTCTGCTCCGCTGTTCTTCCTTTACAATCCCGAGCTTGTAAAGGCCATGATGACGAGCATTCTTGAATACAGCGCAACCGGCCGCTGGAACAAACCGTTCGCCGCCCACGACTTAGGAAGATATCCTCTTGCAAACGGTCAGGATTACGGCGGCGACATGCCTCTCGAGGAGAGCGGAAACATACTTACGCTTGTGGCCGAGATTTGCCGCATTGAAGGAAACGCCGAATATGCAAAACCATATTGGGATGTGCTCACAACATGGGTTGACTATCTTGTAGAAAACGGCCAGGATCCCGAAAATCAGCTCTGCACCGACGATTTCGCAGGCCACTGGGCACACAATGCAAACCTCTCGGTAAAAGCTATCATGGGTATAGCCGCTTATAGCGAGATTGCCCGCGCAATGGGTAAGGACGACGTAGCCGACAAGTATCTTGCCAAAGCTCATGAAATGGGAAAGAAATGGGTTGAAATGGCAAAGGAAGGCGATCACTACAAGCTGGCTTTCGACCGTCCCGACACCTGGAGCCAGAAGTATAATATGGTATGGGATAAGATGTGGAAACTCGGAATCTTCCCCGAAGACGTTATTCCCACCGAACTTTCATACTATCTCACAAAGCAGAACAAATACGGTCTGCCTCTCGACTGCCGCAAGGATTACACCAAGTCAGACTGGCTGATGTGGACCGCAGCAATGGCCGACGATGACGCTACATTCCAGAAATTCCTCGACCCGTTCTACAAGTACATCGACGAAACGCCCTCGCGCGTGCCCATAAGCGACTGGTATTACACCAGCAACGGCGAATGGGTAAGTTTCCGCGCACGTTCTGTAATAGGCGGCCACTGGATGAAAGTTCTTATGGACAGAGAACTTAGCAAAAAATAATCCGAGCGAGTAATCTTTTACGCTCATTTCAACAAAACCTTGTCTCCGCGACGCCATTTATGGTCAGGCCGGAGACAAGGTTTTACTTTTCCCGCAACAAGAAAAAACGAATTATCATAAAATCAAGCGAGGTTATGAGCTTTGCATAAAGTCAGCAGAGAAAAAGTTTAGCCTTACCTCTATTTTCTGTCGGAAGATATTAACACGGGAAAAACACGCTTTCCACAAAACTTGCAGCACTCTGCCACACAGGTTTTGCAGACAAAAACGGTCACCCATCAAGTGTTTGAAAACCAGCAGGTGTATATATGGCAAAAAATATGTCTGAGATAATTCAAAATATCTCAGACAT
>CAJKQZ010000200.1 GCA_905202115.1 uncultured Prevotellaceae bacterium
TCTGAGATATTTTAAATTATCTCAGACATATTTTGAATTATCTCCCTTGTATTTTAAATTTCCTGCGGGAAGTTTTTTACCACATGAAAAAATATTTTTTTTCGCGCAAGACCTTTTTTATACAAAACCCTCCCCCACTGTTTTTTTGCCAGACCCGTCTCTACTAAGACTATACTAACGCCCAAACACCTCAAAGACTTCTTTCCAACCGTAGAAAAGAACCATATTCCGTTGACAACAACAATGAAAAACAAAACCAGAATAAGCATTTAACGCACATGAATTTCATTTTTCCAATAATTCGCAGTCGAAATAAACATTTATTTACCAAATAATGCTTAATTTGGAGGCGTAAAATCAATCACTTTATAAAAAAATGACAAGACCGTTAGCGATATTGCTTTATTTATTAATATGCAATCTATACTCATACAGTCAGAACCGCATTGCAAACGACAAGCAATTGGAACAACAACTATTTGAAAGCGGTTTCATACACAGTCCTCTGCCTGTCGATACACTGCATTCGTTCGAAACTGCCGCACTGCAAAAAGAAGTCATAAAAAGCACTGTCGTTCCGATAGAAAAAAGCACTGCCAACTGGAGCAACTCCGGCATAGGGACACTTACATTCAGCAACGAGCGAACCGTTTCCGGCAAAGGAAGCATAAAGCTCCAATTTCCCACATCAACGGGCAAACGCGCTGTCGGTTCACCTTCCGACCCAGACTACGCAACATACGGAAACAGCGGTATCACCTGTCATCTGAACGGAAAGAACCTTGAACAGTACAACTGCATTACATTTTACATTTATCCCGACTGCGACGGCACACGCGTAGTGAATATGAACCTAACATTCAACAACACCGACCATGCTCCCAAGCAAGGATACAACCAGCCCACAGGTTCACACCTCATAAATCTGGTAAACAAACAATGGAATCGTTGTATTCTCGAAATCGACGAATACCGAAAGGATAAAGTAAATTCCATCACTTTCAGCACATCTCTGAGAGGAAAAGACCGTACAACGGGCGATTCTGCCGTTTTCTACTTCGACAATCTGCAATTTCAGACAATCAGAAATCCGGAAAAGGTAAGCGGCTGGATTCCGTCGGACGAGCGCATAGCGTATTCCTCAACAGGATATGCTGCAAACGGTCCCAAAACGGCAATCGTGAATGCGAACGCACTCTCGGGCGAAAAACAGTTCCGTCTGCTTGACGAAACCGGCAAAAAGACCGTTTTCAAAGGAAAAATAAAGGAAAAAAGCACTACGCTCGGACATTTCGGGATAATGGATTTCACTTCTTTCGACCGTCAGGGAGTATACCGCCTGCAAACCGACAGACATACCACGGAGCCTTTCAGAATAGACAACGATATTTGGAACGATTCGCAATGGAGAGTGCTGAACTTCATATTCTGTCAGCGCTGCGGGCACCCTGTTCCAGGAAAACATTCCACATGCCACACAGACCTTATGTCAGAACACGACGGCCGGCGAATATCTTACTCCGGCGGTTGGCACGACGCCGGAGACCTATCACAGCAAACACTCCAGACAGGCGACGTTGCCTTTGCATTGCTCGAAGCCTACAACCACGCAAAAACAAAGAACCCCGCCCTTGCGGCACGCCTGCGAGAAGAAGCCGAATGGGGCATTGAAT
Organism: uncultured Prevotellaceae bacterium; assembly: GCA_905202115.1. GTDB lineage: Bacteria > Bacteroidota > Bacteroidia > Bacteroidales > Bacteroidaceae > UBA6398. The sequence goes on from CAJKQZ010000200.1 coordinate 1,674, forward strand.
TCATTCTTAAAAACCGTTATGGCGACGGATACAGGGCAAGCAGCATGGGACTTCTCATATGGCAAGACGGAATTTTCAATTCTTTCGACGACATCACCTCGGTCAGAGTGCAAAGCAACGCTTTCGACAATTTTCTTTATTCCGCCTACGAAGCATACGCGGCAATAACTATCGAAAACGACCCCATGCTCACGGAATACCTCCGCCGTGTGGCCGAAGAAGACTTCGCCTTTGCAAAAGAAAAATACGAAAAAGACGGTTTCGACAAGTTCAGCCAGCCGTACGAGCACACCTACAACACATCCGAAAGCCAATACATGGCCACTATGTCCTGGGCTGCAAGCATGCTTTACAAGCTGACGAAGAAAAAACTATACGCCGAACTGGCTGCCGAGTACATTCGTTACACTCTCGACTGCCAACGTACAACTCCCTTAAAAGACGAAAACGGCACATGCGGCTTTTTCTATCGCGACAAAAGGAAACTGTCTATCGTTCACTACATCCACCAATCGCGGGAGCAAATATACATGCAGGCAATGGCTCTTCTTTGCGAAACACAACCCCGACATCCGGATTATCACCTTTGGGAAAACTCCATACGCCTTTACGGAAATTACCTGAAAGGACTTATGCGATACACGCTCCCATACGGCATGCTGCCCAGCGGAGTTTACCACAGCGAAGAGTACAAAGACGCAACCGGTTTCTACGCACTTCATCTTTTTCCGCCTGCAAACGCGGCAGAGCTCTACACAGAGCAGGTGAAACGCGGAATCCGTTTAGACAACGAGCACTACGTAAAACGTTTTCCCGTTTGGTTCAACATTTTCAACGGCAACACAGCCGTTCATCTCTCAACAGGGAAATGCGCAGCCATTTGCGGAAAATTTCTGAACGATAAAGAACTTCTCGACATCGGTCTCGAGCAACTTTACTGGACTGTAGGAAAAAATCCTTTCGCCCAGTCGCTCATCTATGGCGAGGGAAACAATTATCCCCAGCTGAACAGCTTTTCTTCGGGTGAGATGACAGGAGAAATGCCTGTGGGCATACGCACTTTAGGCAACGACGACATACCATACTGGCCGCAAACGAACAACGCCTGCTACAAAGAAGTGTGGGTTACGTCGGCCGGAAAATGGCTGTCTCTTGTGTCCGAATATTAAAACAAGCTTTCACAAAACCGAGAAACGATTTTTTTACACAACTTTCAGAAAGTCATACAAACCATATACTGTTTCACAGACAATCCGGCATTCAAAACAAAACAATCCGTATAAATTCCAAACATTCATAACCGTTATGAAAATTACAAGACTCTGTTTAATATTATTGTTACTGATTAATTTTCCGTCACTTCGCGCACAAATGCCCGAAGGTTACCCTGCAAACTATGCAAGTGCTCCACGCTTCAAAGCATTGGTGTATTACACAAAAAACGCAGAGGAAGCACATTACCAGTTTTCGCTGAAAGCTGTAGAATTTTTCAAGAAGCTGAACTACGGCGACGGATTCATTCTTGACATTACGACCGATTTGTCCGGATATTCCTACGAAAAACTCAAGGATTACTCCATAATCGTTATGCTCGACGGCAGCCCGAGCACCCCCGAAGAGCGCAGCACTTTCGAAAAGTATATGGAAAACGGCGGCGGGTGGATGGGATTCCACGCGTCAGGATACAACGATAAAAACACAGACTGGCCGTGGTTCGTAGACTTCTTGGGTGGAGGAGTGTTCTACTGCAACAATTGGCCGCCGCAGCCTGTTTTGGTAGAAACCGACACTAATGTACACCCTGTAACCAGAAATCTGCCGGCATCGTTCATCGCGCCTACCAGCGAATGGTATCAATGGGCTCCCAGTCCGCGTAAGAACAAGGACGTAGAAATATTGCTGTCCATTTCGCCGAAAAACTACCCGCTTGGCATAAAAGACGTTGTGAACTTCGGAGACTTTCCTATTGTTTGGACGAACAAAAAATACCGCATGATTTATCTGAATATGGGTCATGGCGACGATGGATTCGATGACTCCACACAAAGACTTTTGTTCGTAAACGCTTTCCGTTGGGTGGTAAGCACTGACCCCAAAGGCAATCCTTTCAAAAAATAACACGCACTGACAACTATAAGAATATATCCAAGATAACCGAAATCAAATCGGACATACTTTGAAGTATGTCCGATTTGATTTTTTCTGCGTCGTAAAAGGATTTTCCTTTCCTGACAAGAAATCATAATGAAGAGAAATATTTCAGTTTGACCCGAATTTATATACTGAAATCGTCATACGGAGAAAACGCTCCATTCTATAAAATCAGCAACACCCTGCAGCAGGATTTTGCAGACAAAAACGGTCACCCGCCAAGCGCCTGAAAATCAGCGTGTGTATATATGGCAAAAAATATGTCTGAGATATTTTAAATTATCTCAGACATATT
>CAJKQZ010000201.1 GCA_905202115.1 uncultured Prevotellaceae bacterium
ATATCTGAAATAGCTTTCGGGCTGGAAAAATATCGCTCCCGCAGCAAATAAAAATTATCTCTGAGATATTTCGAAATATGTCAGACATATTTTAAAATATCTCAGAGATAATTTTTTTTAGGTTCCGAAACAAAACAGCCGGAAGCGGTAATGATTTCGTTTTTGTTTATGGTTGTGGGAGAAAATCCCTATTCGAGGCCTCTGACTTTGGTGGTGGTGAATTCCATGTGCCCTGGAATGTCGCCTGTAGCGGCTTTCCATAGCAGTTTACCCTCGCGGTTGTAGCAGAACATGGTACCGGGATTTATGTAGTCGCCTGCGTCGGGTATGAAAATGTCTCCGTTTTCCGGATTCACTGCAACGCCGTAGGGCGAAGCCATGCTCGCGTCGGTGCCGTCGGTTATGAATTTCGCCGAAACCACGTTGCCACTCTGTGTGTTGTAGAGCGTGAACGAGGGAACCGATGTGTATGTCTCGTAGCTGAATTCGTTAGCCACGATATAAAGCGAGTCGCCCGCCATGTACATTGAGGCCGCGCGAACGTCGAGTGATTTTTCCACATTGTCGGTTGCGGTGTTTATGACATACACGTTGCTCGGTACCGTGTAATAGTTGCCGCGCGAAATCACGTACAGTTGGCCCGAATTGTCGAGCTGCATTGAATTTAAGTTCTCTGCGACGTCGATGTTTTTCTCTACGCTCATCGTCGAAGCGTCGATAACGCTTACCGTTTTCTCGTAGTGTGCCGTATAGTCGGGCTCGTAGGCCACAGAGTTTGCGACATATAGTTTTCCGTCCTTTACCACGATTCCTTCGGGCTGATATCCCACCGTACATGTGCGGGTTATTTTCAGAGTTTTCAGGTCTATTTCGGCCACGGTGCCTTTAGTGAGTTTCGTTGTCTCGTCCATAGTGCCCGCATACGAGGTGACGTAAGCCTTGTCTCCGCTGAAAGCTATCGAGCGGCAGCCTGCCAGCTCCACATATCCTATATGTCTGGCTGTAGCTGCGTTCATGACTTCGATGATTCCCGAAACGTTTACTACTGCGTAGAGACGGTCCTTATATATCTTGAGGTCGTTGCCCGTGTCTCCCAGTCCGAGTGTCACGTCGGGGTTTATGGCAGCAAAAAGGTTGTTGTAGAATTTGCCCGAAGTGTAGTCGAAATAGTCGAGCGAGCATTTGTTTTTGTTCATCTGCCCTTCGTTTAGCAGATACATGCCTTTTATTTCGGACTTCGGGGCAGCTGTTGTTACTGAAGTGCCGGTTATTTCTACTTTGTTGCCTTTGTCGTCGTCGCTGCAGGCTGTGAACGATAATGCCAGCGCGGCAAGGCATACCGCTGTCGCGGCCGGTTTGAATGAAAATTTGATTTTGAACATTTTTCTTTGTTTTTTGTGGTTTGTTTTGTGATATGTTGGTTTATATTCGCCCTATTTTGTCAGAAATTTGCCGAGAGAGTTATTTTGTAATTGCGTCCCGGCATGGGATAACACCTTACGACTTCATAATGTTGGTTGAAAATATTGGTTACTGCAAGCATTATCTCGGCGGCAGCCCTGCCAAAGCGCAGATTGCGCGAAAGCGATGCGTCGTGTGTGCGCCAGGGATGAATGTAATTGGCAGGAATGTTCGCGCTTGCGTCGTAGCGTTCGCCGGTATAGATGTAACTGTAATTAAGTGCCCAGTCGCGGAGTTCCGCTCCTATGACGGCCGAGGCGGAATGCCTGGGAATGTAGGGAATCTGCCCTCCGTAGTAACGGTTCCGCTTGTCGGAGCAGTCTTTTGCCCGCTGGTAAGTATAAGTAGCCTTTGCGTGAACGGCAAGTGCGCCCGCGTTTAATTCCGCCTGCGCCGCAATGTCTGCGCCGTGAATCTTTACCGAGCCGATGTTTGTCATAGTCCAGCGGAACAGGTTTGCTGTGGGCACGGCAACGATTTTGTCGGAAACTTTGTTGAAATAGAAGTCCGCTTTCATTCCTACGGTGCGAAGAATACCCCTTTTGAACGCCTTGCGGTAAGTCATGCCTGCGTCGTACTGCGTTGTATATTCAGGCTTCAGGTCGGAATTTCCGAGAAACGTGTAGTAAAGGTCGTTCAGGGTGGGCATACGGAATATTTTCTTGTAGAAAGCACGCAGCGTAAGGTCGTGCAGGGCGAACGGATTGCAGCTTGCGTAAAAAGCAGGCGTTATTTCCGTAAATTCTGCCGGTTTGCCGCTTTCTTTCCGGCGCACGCGGTTGTTTATGTGCGTAAGCAGAACGTTTGCCTGCAATGTTGTTCGAATGGTGTTCCACGCCGTGGCCGGCGCGATGTAGAAACTGTGGCGCAACGGGCGTGCAAAACGGTTCAGGTCGGCTTCGAGCGCGTTCATCATGTAGTCGGCCGAAAGCGAGACGTCCCAATTCCGCATTATTCCGTAACATTGTGCCGCCGAGATGTACACTTCGTGCTGCCGGTATCGGTTGTCGATGTACATGGTACTGTTGTCGAGGCGCGAGTCGTGCACATAGCGCAGGTAGTCGTAGGCATATTTCACGTTTGCGAGCAGTGTGTACCGTCCGTTTCTCTTGTTCAGCGATGCTTGCAGGAAAGTGTTCAGGTCGTTCTGGCGGTCGATGTTGCTGAGCCTGTTTCTAACCACTGCTCCCGGCAGTCCGCGCCGCGAGCGGTACAGATAGCCCTGTGCGCGCCAGTTTCCGTTGCGGAGTTTTCCGAACAATGCCGTTTCGGCCCGTACGGCGTCGACGTCGCCGTTGTGTCGCGTGGCCGTGGTGTCGTATCCTCCGTCCATGCGGTAGCGGTAACGGTATTTACCGTCGGTGTAAAGATATTCGGCCGAGAGCGAGGACGACAGTCTGCCGTTCCAGCGCTGTTCCCAGCGCACGAGAGGATTGAAAACTCCGAAGGAACCGGTGCGGAATGCGCCTTTCACATTGCAGGTCTTTATTTTGTGGAGACTGCCTGCCGCAACTGTATCGCCTTCGAACGAAGGTGTGCGTGTTTGTAGGTAAACAGTCGATGCCGAGGCGAAATTGCGTGCAGGTTGTAGTATGTCTGCCCGTCCGCCTGTGTAGAGAGCTATGCTTTCCATGTTGTCGAGCGAAAAGCGTCCGAGGTCGATTTGTCCGTTCTGCGCGTTATCTATGGGAATGCCGTCGTAAACCACGCCTACGTGTTCGCTTCCCATGCCATGAACGTTTATTGTCTTTAGGCCTCCTATTCCGCCGTAATCCTTTATCTGAACTCCCGAGAAAAAGCGTATAGCGTCGGCCACGCTGTGCCCTCCGAGGCGTTGCAGCTGTCTGCCTTCGAGTATCTGTGCGGGAACTGTTTCGCAGCTGCTTTGTCTGGCGGCTCGCACTACGGCGCTCTGCATTACGGGGCCCGATATAGTGTCGGCCGTTGCGGTTGCGGTACTGCCGGCGTGCGTTTGCGCGCCCGAGGCTATGCCGAACATTATTGAGAGTATTACCGGAAATATTCTTTTCATCGGATTTTTTACTGCCTGTAAGTGTCATAGCAGAATGGAAAGCCTTTGCAATGAAAAGAACGCACAACAAAAACTACCCTTTCATAAGCAGAGTGACCGTTATATATGACATATACACTACAATCCACGGCGTCTGCCTGGTGTGGCGTGCCGGAATCGTCTGCATACGAAGTGTCTGTAAACGATACTCCGCTGAATGGGGACGATAAGTTGTCCGTAGCCTTTCCTCGAAGGTTTTCGAACGCTATGTGGCTGCGGCAGGTCTTCTGGCTTACCCATTCCTCACGCACCTTCCCGGGGAGGGAGCCCCAGTGGCTGTCGCGCAAAGGCGCGGCGTGCGGAATCGTCGTTACCGACGTGGCCGCCGCATGACGCAGCTGGGCGTCGTGGCGGCGGGAGGGAATACAGCAACGGGATTGCCCGAGATTCTCACTCGATTCCCTTTTAATTGCGCGAAGAGGCGCACGGCCTCCGGCGCGCAAACCGTAGCGGTTGCAAAAATAAAGATTTTTTCACATATACGGATTGCCTTTTTCTGTTTTTGTAAAGGGTGTGCAAAAACTCTTCCCGCAGCAAATAAAAATTATCTCTGAGATATTTTAAAATATGTCTGAGATA
>CAJKQZ010000202.1 GCA_905202115.1 uncultured Prevotellaceae bacterium
TATCTCAGACATATTTTTTTCTACAAGCGGGAAGAATTTTTTCCTTTGCCGACGGAAGGTGCCGGCACCTGACAAAAATGTAATGTTCTGAAAAACCTTGTGCAAATTCAGTGTTACAGCAGCTGGGACAAGTCGTGTGTAGTTGCCGACATGCGGCATGAATGCAATAACGCGAGAAAAACAATGAAAAACGCTTTCTGATTTTATAGAAATAAGCCTATCACCCTCATTGAATTTCTACCAAATCACTGCGACATCCGGAACCTCTTTAAAAAAGACAACAAAAAAACCTGCGAGGACGCAGTCCTTACAGGTTCCAATTCTCTCTTTTCTCCCTAAATTATTCCTGAACGGGAGCTTCTTCCGTAGCTTCAACGCTATCAGCTGCTACAGTGTCAGCTGCTGCGCTATCTGTTGCTGCAGAATCAACCTGTACAGAATCAGAATCCGTTGCAGCGGGCTCTACATTAGATTTGTTACCGCAAGAAGCGAAAGACATTGCAGCGATTGCTACGAACATTAATACTAACTTTTTCATTTTTCCGTTTTTTAAGTAAAACAATTAATTGCTTCTATTTAAACGCTGCAAAGGTAAACACTTTTTCTAATAAGTCGCACATTTGTTTATCTTTTTTTAGAATATTTTTCGTCCTTTGCCTCTTATTCGATTATTATTCAAGTTATTACGAGTGATAAATATTTTTATTTTTCTGCGTCATCCGTTATTATTACCTTTGCAATGCCAAATTTGGTTTACAAAACAGCAAAAATGTCCAACATAACCAACCTCGCCGGTCTGAAAGCCACCTTACACACTCTGGGCTGCAAACTGAATTTTGCCGAGACCGCCACAATCGAGGACAATCTCCGCGCCGCCGGCGTTTTTATAGCCAAAAACGACGAGCAAGCCGACATCTGCATAATAAACACCTGTTCCGTAACCGGAACAGCCGACCATAAATGCCGCCAGACCATACATAAACTTATAAAAGAGAACCCTGGCGCGTTCGTAGTCGTAACCGGTTGCTACGTACAGCTGAAACCGCAGGAAATTTCGAGCATAGCGGGAGTAGATCTCGTTGTTGGCATGGAAAACAAGGGACACATTATAGAATATATCTCGGAAGGCATAGAAAAGAAACGTTCTTCTTCGTCCGAAGCGCTACACAAAATAATAAGCGGAGCGACAAAAGAAATAAAGACCTTCGTTCCTTCATGCTCGAAAGGCGACCGCACGCGCTACTTTCTGAAAGTGCAGGACGGATGCAATTATTTCTGCACCTACTGCACGATTCCTTTCGCCCGCGGCCGCAGCCGCAATCCGTCAATTGCCTCGCTCATGAAACAGGCACACGAAGTAGCTGCACAAGGAGGCAAGGAAATAGTAATTACCGGCGTAAACATAGGAGATTTCGGGCGAACCACAGGCGAAACGTTCGAACAACTCGTCAAGGAGCTCGACAAAGTAGACGGCATTGAGCGTTTCCGCATTTCCTCAATAGAGCCGAACCTGCTTACCGACGACATCATTTCATTCTGTTCCACTTCCCGTGCATTCATGCCCCACTTCCACATCCCTCTTCAAAGCGGAAGCGATACAGTACTTCGACTTATGAAACGGAAGTACGACACAGCATTGTTCGCCCGCAGGATAAACAGTGTACACGCGGCCATGCCCGACGCTTTCATAGGCATAGACGTAATTGTCGGCACACGCGGAGAGACCGACGAGCTTTTCGAGGAGACGTTCTCCTTTCTTTCCGAACTCGACTTCGCCCAACTGCATGTATTTTCCTATTCCGAGCGCCCCGGAACGCAGGCGCTGAAAATCCCCCACTCCGTATCTCCGACAACAAAGCATTTGCGGTCGCAAAGGCTTATCGAATTGTCCGAAACAAAGCGGAAAACTTTTTACGAAAGATACATCGGAACGCGCAGACGCGTACTCGTAGAGCATACGTTGCGCGGAAAAACGTTGCATGGCTTCACCGACAACTACATACGCGTTGAACTTCCGGCAAAAGAAGCCGAATTGTTAGACAATTCCACGGTAGAGGTGCTTCTCGGGGAATTCAACGATGACTTCACGGCTCTGAGAGGCGAAATAATCCAGCAAAAATGAAACGGATAGCAGTTGTTATACTGAATTACAACGGTGCGGAAATGTTGCGCCGTTTTCTTCCGTCGGTCACGGAGTTTTCTCCCGAGGCCGACGTTTATGTTGCCGACAACGGTTCGGACGACGAATCGTGCAACGTTGTAAGCAACGAATTCCCGTCGGTGCGTTTAATGCGTTTCGACCGCAATTACGGCTTTGCCGAAGGTTACAACCGCGCCATTTCGCAAGTGAACGAAGATTACGTGGTTCTGCTCAACTCCGATGTAGAAGTCACACCCTCGTGGCTTTGTGCGATGACCGAATATTTGGATTCACATCCCGACGTTGCGGCATGCCAGCCCAAGATACTGTCTTTCCACAACAGGCAACTCTTTGAATACGCAGGGGCTGCGGGCGGATTTATCGACAAGTGGGGATATACATACTGCCGCGGGCGGATTTTCGGAACAGTCGAGCAAGACAAGGGCCAATACGACACCATAACCGATGTTTTCTGGGCCACGGGAGCGGCTCTCATGGTGAGAAACGCCGACTACAAGCAGAACGGAGGGCTCGACGGGAAGTTTTTTGCCCACATGGAGGAGATAGATTTCTGCTGGCGGCTCAGAAGCCGCGGGCGCAGGCTCGTGTGCATACCAGCAAGCCACGTGTTCCATGTAGGCGGCGCAACGCTTAAAAAGGAGAACCCCAGGAAAATGTATCTCAACTTCCGCAACAATCTGCTGATGATTTATAAAAACGCTCCCGCGCAACATCTCGGGAGCATACTGCGTTTCCGCGCGGTTTTCGATAACGTTGCGGCCATAAAGTTCCTTGCTGCGGGCGATGTTGCCGCTTTCAAAGCCGTCCGCAAGGCACGCAAGGATTTCAAACTAATGCGCAGCGATTTCGAAGAGGCACGTGCCGAGAACCTCAGCCGCGCCGTTTCAGACAGCATCCCCGAAATGCTCGACGGCAGTATTCTTTATTTGTATTATCTCAGATTCAAGCACATTTTTTCCGCCTTAAAATGATAACTCCCGCTCTTTACCTCATACCCACGACGCTCGGCGCAACGCCGGCCGAACGTGTTTTCCCGCCGGTCAACCGCAACATCATATACGATATACGATATTTCATTGTCGAAGAAGTGCGAACGGCACGGAGATTCCTCAAATTCATCGACAAAAGCATTAACATAGACGAGCTTACGTTTTTCCCGATGGGCAAACACGCCGACGAAAACATCTACTCGCAATATCTCGCTCCGTTGCGCGAGGGCCATGCGGTGGGAATGCTCAGCGAGGCCGGCTGCCCCGCCGTTGCCGACCCGGGAGCGTTGATAGTGGCAATAGCCCAGCGCGAGAATTTGAAAGTGGCTCCGCTTGTAGGACCGTCGTCCATTCTGCTGGCCCTCATGGGTTCGGGTATGAACGGACAAAGCTTTGCTTTCAACGGCTATCCGCCTATAAACGAAAGCGAAATGCAGCGCGCGATACGCCATTTCGAAACACGCGCAGCGAAAGAGAACCAGACACAGATTTTCATAGAAACCCCGTTCCGTAACAGGCGATTCATCGACGCGCTGCTCAAAACGCTCAATCCCTCCACGCGCCTGTGCATTGCGGCAGGCATAACCTGCGAAAACGAATACATACGCACACAGACCGTTGCTCGCTGGCGGCACACCGAAATACCCGATTTCAGCCACACTCCGGCTATATTCTGCATTGGCAAGTAGAAAATCTTATCGGTTCCGTTTCTTATTTCATAAATTACAAAGGCGAAAAAAGAAATACCGTTTTCCATAAAATCCGCAGTACCTTGCCGGAGTGTTTTACAGACAAAAACGGTCAGCGGCCAAGCACTTGAAAATCAGCAAGTGTATATGTAGCAAAAAATATGTCTGAGATATTTTAAAATATCTCAGACATATT
>CAJKQZ010000203.1 GCA_905202115.1 uncultured Prevotellaceae bacterium
GAAAATATGTCTGAGATAATTCAAAATATCTCAGACATATTTTTTGCCACATATATACCTGCTGATTTTCAACTGCTTGGCCGCTGACTGTATTTGTCTGTAAAACTCTTCGGAAAGGCACTGCGGATTTTACGGAACGCGGAATTTTATTCCCGTGGTTCGGAAGAGCAGTAAAATCTGTCCGTTACTGTATGAAACAGAGCCTCCCGCCTGTTTCTTTTGAAGCACAGGCGGGAGGTACGGCTGTATTGTCGGCCAGAAAACAGTTCTATTTCTTTTCGGGAATGTTTTCGAGCAGCGTTGTTACGAATCTGTAGTATTTTGCTACCGAAGGTATGTTGCAACGTTCGTTGGGCGTGTGGGGAGAACGCAGCGTCGGACCGAAGCTCACCATGTCCATGTCGGGGTATACCGAACCGATTACTCCGCATTCGAGGCCGGCGTGGATTACACGCACGTTCAGTTCCTCTCCGAAGAGCTTCCTGTATTCTTTCACCATAGTATTTGCGATAGGCGATTCGGTGTCGGGCTCCCAGGCAGGATATTCTCCGTCGTGTGTTATCTTCATTCCGGCCATTGCGAACGGACTGCCTACGGTCTCGGCGCAGAAGCGGCGCATGGTGTCGACGGCCGAGCGTACGAGCATTCTCGCTTCGGCCTGTCCGCCGCCGATGTTTATTATGGCGAGGTTCGATGATGTTTCTACGATGTCGGGAATTGCCGGCATGTAGCGCAACACTCCGTTGTGGCAGGCCATAATGGCTCCTACGAGGTTGTCCTGTATTTCTTCGGGAACCTCGGTTGCGGGCAGGGCGGTGTCCTCGGTTTTCATTACGAGGTCTTTTTCTATCTCGCCGTATTCCGATTTGAAAATAGCCTCCCACAGCGCAACAGACTTCTTGAGGTTTTCGATGTCGTCTTTCGGTGCTGTAAGAACAACTTCCGCGTCGCGCGGAATGGCGTTGCGCATGTTTCCGCCGTGCCATTCTGCAAGGCGTGCCCCGAGGTTTGCTATCGCCTCGCGAACGAAGCGCGCCATGAGCTTGTTGGCATTTGCGCGGCCCTCGTTTATCTCAAGTCCGGAGTGCCCGCCTTTCAATCCGGTCAACTCAACTTTTATTGCAGCGTCTTCGCGGAACGTGGGAACCTCCTTGTACTCGAGCGTGGCGGTTACGTTTACGCCGCCGGCGCTGCCGATGATTACCTGGCCTTCGGTCTCGTCGTCGAAGTTTAGGAGAATGCGCCCCTGGAGCGTGTCGGCCTGCAGATTGTTTACGCCATACATGCACGTTTCCTCGTCTACGGTGGCAATGGCTTCGAGCGGGCCGTGTTTCAACGTGTCGTCTTCCATTACGGCCATGATAGTGGCAACTCCAATGCCGTCGTCCGAGCCGAGAGTGGTTCCTTTGGCTTTTACCCAGTCTCCGTCGATGTATGTTTCTATGGGATCGTTCTCAAAGTCATGGTTGCTTTCCTTGACTTTTTGGGGAACCATGTCCATGTGTGCCTGCATGGTTACCATTTGCAGGTTTTCGTAGCCCGGAGTGGCGGGCTTGCGTAGAATTACGTTGCCGGCGTTGTCGGCATGTGCCTCTATGTTTCTTTCTTTTGCCCAACTCAGTAAAAAGTTGCGCACTTTGTCGAGGTGGCCCGAGGGACGGGGCACTTGTGTGAGGGCATAAAAATTACGCCACAGGTTTTTAGGTTCCAGATTTTGAATTTCACTCATGATATGTTCGTTTTGTAGGTTTGTGAGTCTGTTTGAATATGAAATGCCGGCCTTTATTTCGCGTCTGTAACCGCGGAGACATTGCCGGAATGCCTTTTCGTGAACTGCAACGCCATTAGTCCTATCATTCCGAGCGCTATTATCAGTGCCGTCTGCATGGCGTGCACTACGAGGGCGAACAGAATCGCGCTTTCCGCCGCAATTCCGTAGAGTATAAGCATTGTCTTTACGGCGAAGTGCCACGGACCGGCTCCGTTGGGCGTTGGAATCAGAACAGCATACGTTCCCGCGCAGAAAATCACCAATGCGTCGAATGCGTTCAGCTCTTTAGTGAAGTCGAAGCACAACAGTGTGAACGAGAAGTGCAGGTAATAACAGAACCATATGGTGATGCTGTAAAATATGTAGAGCGGAAAATGGCGCATTCTGCGCAACGAAGCGATTCCCTCCCACAAGTCGCGGAATGTGGAGCGTACATGCACGAATATTTCGAACTTTTTCACAAGCATAACCGCGAGCGAGATGAATGCAACGATACAAATGGCGGTCACAATGTATCCTGTAGCTGTGAAACGCCCGAAGATGTTCTCTACGTTTGTTCCCGTGCGGTCGAAAAACGTTGTGAAAATGCGCCGCTGGGTTATTAGGGTAATCACCGTGACTATAACCATGAAAAGAGCGTCGACCACACGTTCCGACACTACTGTGCCGAGCGATTTTGCAAATGAAATTCCTTCGTATCGCTTGAGAGTTCCGCATCTCGTTATTTCTCCGATTCTCGGAATAACGAGACTTGAAGCGTACGACACGAAAACAGACCATATGCACGTGGAGTTACGCGGCTTTTCGCCCATAGGCTCGAGGGCGAGCTTCCAACGCCACCCCCTGAGCATTTGCGGCAGGATTCCGAATGCCAGCGATACGATCATCCAGCCCCATTCCATGCGGTTGAACAGCATATTCTTTATATCGCTCCACGAACTGTCTCTGTACATCCAATATAGGATTCCTGCTCCGAGGACAAACGGGAGGAGAATGCGTATAATGGTGCTAAATGTCTTTTTCAATGTTGTTATTCGGCGGGTTTTTATACTTTTGCACATACAAAGATAGCAAAAGGCGAGTGCAGAACAAAATGAACTTGTTCATTTTTTATGCCGAGCCGCAATCTATCTTGCGCCGCAAGGCGAAAGTCGGCAAAAGGCGAGTGCAGAACAAAATGAGTTCTGTCATTTTTATGCCGTGCCGCAGTTTGTTTTGCGCCCATAGGGTGAAATAATATAATGTAACGCAGATTATGCGAAATGTACGTCCTAAGAAATCGTTGGGTCAGCATTTTCTGACCGATATTCCTACCGTTGAACGCATTGCCGCAACCGTGGATGTGCTTCCCGCGCTTCCTGTACTCGAGGTAGGCCCCGGAATGGGGGTGCTTTCAAGGCAACTCATGGCTAAAAGGCGCGAACTGAAACTCGTAGAGCTCGACCAGGAGAGTGTGACGTATCTGAGGGCTGAATTTCCCGAGCTCGGAGATAGTCTTATAGAGGGAGATTTTCTTAGAATGCCTCTCGACAGGATTTTCTGTGGCAGGCCGTTTGTGCTTACGGGAAATTATCCATACAACATAAGCAGTCAGATATTTTTCCACATGCTCGAGTATAAGGATTACGTTCCTATGTGCACGGGCATGATTCAGCGCGAGGTGGCATTGCGTCTTGCGTCGCCTCCCGGCAACAAGGATTACGGCATATTGAGCGTTTTGTTGCAGGCGTGGTACGATATAGAATATCTGTTCACTGTAGAGCCGGGCGTGTTCAATCCTCCGCCTAAGGTACGCAGTGCGGTGCTGAGGATGATGCGCAACAAAACAACTGAGCTCGGCTGTGACGAGCGCCTGTTTCGCAAGATAGTAAAGGGTACGTTCAATCACCGGCGCAAAATGTTGCGCGTGACGCTGAAGGTGCTTCTCGCTGAGATTGACCGTGCCTCCGGATTTATGGCCGACCATTCGGCGTTTCTTGCGCGCCCCGATTTCACTCGCCGTCCAGAACAGTTGTCGGTGGCCGAATTCGTGCAGCTAACCAACGATGTAGCGCGGGAATGCGGAAGATAATTTTCCGTGAATGCCTGCCTTTTTGTTTTTATGCTCCCGCCGGCGGAAAGGAATTTCTGCTTTCTGTAAAATTTGCCGCGCTTTGCCGCAGGGTTTTGCAGACAAAAACGGTCAGTCGGCAAGTGATTGAAAATCAGCAGGTGTATATATAGCAAAAAATATGTCTGAGATATTTTAAATT
>CAJKQZ010000204.1 GCA_905202115.1 uncultured Prevotellaceae bacterium
AATATGTCTGAGATAATTTAAAATATCTCAGACATATTTTTTGCTACATATACATCCGCTGATTTTCAGGTGCTTACTGGCTGACCGTTTTTGTCTGTAAAACCCTCTGGAAAAGCACGGCCTGTTTTGCAGAAAGCGGCAATCTTACTCTGCCTGCAAGAATCAGAGCGGGTTTTACTTTTCGACGCGCAGATTTACCGTTGTCGTTATCGACTTGTCCTCAGCGTCGGTTATGGTGAGCGTTGCCGCTCCGGCCTTGTTGCCCGCGCGCACGAGCACCACCAGCGCACCGTTGAAAAGTTTCATCTCGGGCTTTTCGAAAGGCTCGAGCGATGTGGCGTCGCCGTTGCAAGCCGCCTGATAACGCGCGGCACCGCTTACGCTGAAGCGCAGACTGTTCGATACCGTGGGGCACTCGTTGCCGTTGGCGTCGGTCATCTTCACCGTAACGAACGCCATGTCGTCGCCGTCGGCACGCAGTACGCTGCGGTCGGCCTCGGCCACGATATTCACGGGCTTGCCTGCAGTGCGAACCGTTTGCTCGCCGGCCACGGCACCGGTCTTGTCATAAACAACCACTCTGAGTTCTCCGGGTTCGTATTTCACATCGTTCCACTTCAGGCGATAGCGGCCGTATTTGCGCGAAGGGTCTTTCTTTACACGCCCCTGGCTCTTGCCGTTGAGGAACAGTTCTGCCTCGTCGTAGTTTGAATAACAGATTACAGGCGTCACCTGTCCCTCACGCCCTGGCCATGTCCAATGAGGAAGCAGATGCACGGTCGTTTCTTCCTTATTCCAACGGCTGCGGTACCAGTAGAAACGGTCTTTCGGCAGACCGGCAAGGTCAACGATACCAAAATAGCTGCTGCGCGAGGGCCAGTATTCGTTATACGGCGTAGGCTCGCCGAGATAATCGAAACCGGTCCACACAAACTCGCCAACCACCCAGGGCTTGTCGTCCTGCAGCCAGGCATCGTCGTCGGGAGTGTTTGTCCAGGTATTATATTCGTAATCATAGCTCGAGCACTGCCCTTCGGGATACAACTTTTGCGGATGAGAACCTACAGGGAATTTATAGAAACTGCGGCTGCTTACGTCGGAAGACGTTTCGGCGCCGAGAATGAAGCCCTGCGGAATGGAATCGATGAGAGTCTCATAGCTACCTACGTGATAGTTTATTCCGTATATGTCGAGAGCCTGCGCATATCCGCTGCGCAACACTCCGAAGTCGGAGTCCATACCTGCGGTTACAGGACGCGTGGGGTCGAGCTTATGGCAAAGCTCCACCATGCGGCGGCACAGTTCCGCTCCTTCGGGACGCTCTTTCTCGCGAATCTCATTGCCAATGCTCCACATGATGATAGAGGGATGATTCCGGTGATTGAGTATAAGATTTGTCAAATCCTTTTCCCACCATTCGTCGAAAAAGCGGTTGTATGCGTTCTCTGTCTTCCCGTCTTTCCAACTGTCGAACGATTCCGCCATGACAAACATTCCTAACGAATCGCACAAATCGGTAAGCATGGTCGAGGGCATGTTGTGAGACGTACGTATGGCGTCGCAACCCATGTCCTTCATTATTTTTATCTGACGCACGAGCGCGGCTTTGTTAACTGCTGCGCCGAGCGGGCCCAAGTCGTGGTGCAGACACACGCCTTTTATCTTGCGCGTGGCCCCGTTGAACCGGAAACCGTGTTCCTTGTCGAACGAGAACCAGCGTACGCCGAAACGTGTGGAGTTCTCGTCAACGGTTTTGCCGTCTTTTATCACCCGTGTGCGCAAAGTGTAGAGATACGGGCTTTCGGGCGACCACAAATGAGGGAATTTCAAGGAAAAAGCGGCCTTCACGCTGCCGTCGTTCCCGAAACCGGCGTCGCTGCGGGCCACCTCGGTGCTTTTTTCATCGAGCACGGAAATCTCGGCCTTGAGACCGGCTGAAAAACCCTCGCGCAACTGCACCGCAGCGTGCACTTCGGCTTCCGATGTCGAGACTTTCGGCGTAGTTACGCAGACTCCCCACGTATCTACTGCGTTGTCGCCGCTAAGAATGAGCTTGACGGGACGATAAAGTCCGGAACCGGGATACCAGCGACTGCTTTGTCCTACATTTCTCAGCTTTACGACAAGAGTGTTTGCCTTGCCGTCCGGTTTTACAAAGGGAGTGGCGTCTACACGAAAAGCATTGTAGCCGTAAGCCCAGTATCCGGCCTTGCTGCCGTTCACATAAACCTCCGGCTCGGCCATTGCGCCGTCAAAAAGCAGTTCGGCGTGAGTGTAAGGTCGGGAAACCTTGAACGTTGTACGGTATTCTCCCTCACCTATCCAGGGAAGTGCGCCCGTAAGACCGGTAAGCTCCACCGTTTCCGTCTTGCCGTCGCGATTTGTTTCGTAACGCACGATGTCGTTCTCCTTATCGAACTCTCCGGATATGGCCCAGTCGTGCGGAATCACCACTTCTATGGGTTTTTCGCCGTTCCGAGAGAACGTCCAGCCGCTGCGCAGCACCTGTTCGCGGTGAATCTGTGCCGACGAAAGCACAGGAGAGAAAGCCGCCGCAAGGCAAAAAATCTTGAATGTATTCATGGTCAAAAAATTAATTGATTTTGTTTTCCTTTTGTTACTGTTGAGACGCTTCTCCGGCTTCAACGATTTTAAACAGTTTGTCGGAAGGGCGTATTTTCACGTCAACGGGAATAGATACGTGCTCGCCTTTGTGCGCGGTTTCCACTTCGCCGAGCTCATAACGTATCTCGGAGGCCGTGAAATAGACCGCGCCGGTAGTAGGACCGGTCACGAGCAGTTTGTCGCCCTTGTTTATCTCGGCGGCTTCGATTATGAATTCCCCCACCCCGAGTTTTGAAAAATACTTCACGCCGCGGCCTGCATAGACCTTGCGTTCCGTGGCAAGAGAGCCGTACATGTCGTTCCACTCACCGAGGCGCTGCCCCAAATAGTAGCCGTCCCAGAAGCCGCGGTTGAAAACCGTAGCCAGACGTGCGTCCCATTCGTCCTTGCGCGCCTCGGTGTAGGTACCGTCGAGCACAGCCTGCAACGCTTCCTTGTAGCATTTCACAACGGTAAGCACGTATTCGGGCCCCCGCGCGCGGCCTTCGATTTTGAACACGCGCACGCCAGCATCGATCATGCGGTCGAGAAAGCGGATTGTCTTCAAATCCTTCGGCGAAAGGATATATTTGTTGTCTATGTCGAGTTCCGTACCCGTTTCGCGGTCGCGCACGGTATAAGACCGGCGGCAAACCTGCAGGCATTCGCCGCGGTTGGCACTGCGTCCGAGATTGTCGAGACTCATATAGCACTTGCCGCTAACAGCCATGCACAAGGCACCGTGACAGAACATTTCGATACGCATTTTCTCCCCGCTCGGGCCGCAGATGTTGCGCTGCCCGATTTGCCGGTGGATTTCGGCCACCTGCTCCAGCTTCAGTTCACGCGCCATGACGGCCACATCGGCATAGCGGGAGTAGAATTCTAAAGCTTCCGCGTTGCTTATATTAAGTTGCGTGGAAAGGTGCACCTCCATGCCCTTGCTGCGGCAATACACAAGCACAGCCACATCGGAGGCAATGATTGCCGAAATACCTGCCTTGCACGCGGAGTCGACAATCTCGTGCATTTGCGCAATGTCCTCGTCGTAGATTATGGTGTTGACCGTTAGATAGCTTTTCACTCCTCGCTCGCGGCAAAGCGCGGCTATTTCGTGAAGATCGGCCAGCGTGAAATGATTGGCCGAATGGGAACGCATGTTGAGCGTTCCCACGCCGAAATAAACCGAGTCGGCTCCGGCAGCGAAAGCTGCGACAAGACTGTCGCGCGAGCCCACAGGAGCCATTATTTCAAAGTCGCTTATATTCATTTGTCATGTTATTTCGTTAAAATTCATTAAGTCCCGAAAACAGGCTTCGCAACCCCGCAAAAATTATCTCTGAGATATTTTGAATTATCTCAGACATATTTTAAAATATCTCA
>CAJKQZ010000205.1 GCA_905202115.1 uncultured Prevotellaceae bacterium
ATATCTCAGACATATTTTTTGCTATATATACACCTGCTGATTTTCAGGTGCTTGCTGGGTGACCGTTTTTGTCTGTTTTGTGCCCGTTCAGAGCATTCCCGCTATTTCGCGGACTTTCGTGATGCGAGAGCGGCGTTTTCGGCCGCTTCCATGATTTCGCGTTCTCCCGGACCCTTGTCATTTATTCCGCACAGGTGCAGTATGCCGTGTATTATCACTCTGTCGAGTTCGTCTTTGTAGCTTGCGGAGAATTTTTCGGCGTTGGTGCGTACGGTGTCGAGGCTTATTAATATGTCTCCGTTTATTGTGCCGTTCGCGCTGTCGTCGAACGTAATTACATCGGTGTAGTAGTCATGCCCGAGAAAGCGGCAGTTGTAATCGATAATCGTTTCGTCGTCGCAGAAAAGGTAGTTTATGTTTCCTGTCTTGCAGCCGTGGCTCATGGCCGTGCGCACTATCCAGTCCTTGTAGTCGAAGCGGCTTAGGTCGGGCATTGCGACCGATTGTGTTGCGAATGTAATCATAGGAAAACGGTTTTATCCGAACAGTGTGGCTTGTGTGCTTCCGCTTTTGGGTACGCGGCCCAGGTGCTTGTAGGCGAGCTCTGTCACTTCGCGCCCGCGCGGCGTTCTTACGATGAATCCTTCTTTTATAAGGAAGGGCTCGTACACTTCTTCCACCGTTCCGGAATCTTCGCCTATGGCGGTGGCTATCGTGGAGATTCCCACGGGACCGCCGCGGAACTTGTCGATGATTGTTGTGAGTATCTTGTTGTCAATTTCGTCCAATCCGTAGCGGTCGATGTTCAGTGCCTCGAGTGCGTATTGCGCTATGCCGAGGTCTATGTCGCCGCTGCCTTTCACCTGCGCGAAGTCGCGCACCCTTCGCAGCAGTGCGTTGGCCACACGGGGCGTTCCACGGCTGCGCGATGCTATCTCCTTTGCCGCCGCCGGCTCGATGTCGATTCCGAGAATGCGGGCCGAGCGCGTTACAATCATCGAGAGCACCGAAGAGTCGTAGTATTCGAGGTGCAGGTTTATGCCGAATCTTGCCCGCAGGGGCGCCGTAAGCAGTCCGCTGCGGGTGGTAGCGCCGATGAGCGTGAAGGGGTTGAGGTTTATCTGTACGCTTCGCGCCGACGGCCCTTTGTCTATCATTATGTCTATGCGGTAGTCCTCCATAGCCGAGTAAAGGTATTCTTCCACCACGGGCGAAAGGCGGTGAATCTCGTCGATGAACAGAACGTCGTTCGGGTCGAGCGACGTGAGCAATCCCGCCAGGTCGCCGGGCTTGTCGAGCACCGGCCCCGAGGTGAGCTTGAATCCTACGCCAAGTTCGTTGGCTATTATGTTCGACAGCGTGGTCTTTCCGAGGCCAGGAGGGCCGTGCAGCAGCGTGTGGTCTAATGCTTCTCCGCGTCTGCGTGCTGCCGCCACGAAGATACGCAGGTTTTCAACCACGTTTTTCTGTCCTGCGAAGTCGCCGAAGCGTAACGGCCGCAGAGCGTTTTCGTATTCGCGCTCCGACGGGGAGCCCGTCTGCTCGGCCCGTATGTCGAAAGTATCGTTGTTTTCCACTTGTGTACTTTGTATTTCTTGTTTTGTGTCTTTGCGTGCGGCTTGAGACGCCTGCAATTGTTTTAAACGAAGTCGAAAGGCAGCATAGGTTCGTCCTCGGGCAGAAGAGTGAAGCTTCTGCGGTGAGCGGGAGCGAGACCGAAACGCCGTATTGCCTCGCGGTGTTCGCTGGTGGGGTAACCTTTGTTCTTGCGCCAGAGATATTGGGGATATTTCGCGTCGAGTTCCAGCATATAGTCGTCGCGGTAAGTTTTTGCCAGTATGCTTGCCGCCGCGATAGCCATGTATTTCCCGTCGCCTTTTACAATCGTTTCGTAAGGCAGGTTGTTGTAAGGCGTGAACCGGTTGCCGTCAACTATTACGGCTTCAGGGCTAGTGCTGAGTGCGTCCAATGCGCGATGCATAGCCAGAATGGAGGCACGCAGTATGTTTATCTTATCGATTTCTTCGGCTGTAGCGATTCCTATTGCCCAGGCCGTGGCGTCGCGTTCTATTTCGGCGCGCAGGGCGTAGCGTTTTTTCTCGGTTAGCTGCTTCGAATCGTTCAGTTTGTCGTTTGTGTATCCGTCCGGAAGTATTACCGCGGCGGCAAAGACGCTTCCTGCAAGGCAGCCCCGCCCTGCTTCGTCGCACCCCGCCTCGACGAGATTTTCGAAGTAGCTTGCTTTAAGCATTTCTCCTTTTGTTTGTGCGTTTTTTCGGGAACGTCAGATTTCTACCGCCGTTCCGCTGCATGTTACCATGAGCATGCTTCCGCCGCTTCCCACTGTTTCGTAGTCTATCGATATTCCTATTACAGCGTTTGCGCCGAGTTGTTTCGCTTCCTGCGCCATTTCGTCGAGCGCGGTGTCTTTTGCTTCGCGCAGCACCTTTTCATATGCACCCGAGCGCCCGCCTATGATGTCGCGAATGCCTGCAAAGAAGTCGCGCACGAAGTTTGCGCCGATTATTGTCTCGCCGGTTACGACTCCGTAGTATACTTTTACGGGTTTTCCCTCGATTGTGTTGGTTGTGGTGAGTAACATTTCGTTTTATGTTTTTTATTTTGCAAAGGCATGCCTGTTTGCGGCCTGCCTTCGGCGTTGTTTTTCAGAACATTCCGGCTATCCGTTCTATGCTTTCGCACAGAATGTCTACTTCGTGCCGTGTGTTGTAGAGCGCGAACGATGCCCGCGCCATGCTTTGCACGCCCATGCGTTCCATAAGCGGCTGCGCGCAGTGGTGACCGGTTCTTATGGCCACTCCCATGCGGTCGAGCAGTGTGCCCAGGTCTAACGGATGTATATTTCCTACGGCAAACGATATTACCGCGCTTTTCTGCGCTGCGTTTCCGAAGATTCGCATTCCTTTTATGGTGTTGAGCCGCTCGGTGGCGTAGGCCAGGAGTTCGTGCTCGTGTGCGGCGATGTTTTCCATGCCCAATGCGTCCACATAGTCTAATGCTACGGCCAGCGCGTGGCTTCCCACATAGTCGGGTGTGCCGGCTTCGAAGCGCAGCGGCGCGTTTTCGTATTCCGTATGGTCGAAATGCACTGTCTTTATCATTTCTCCGCCTCCCTGGTAGGGCGGCAGCTCGTTCAGCAGGTCTTCTTTTCCGTAGAGAACGCCTATGCCGGTGGGCCCGTAGATTTTGTGGCCGCTGAAGGTGAAGAAATCACAGTCCATGTCCTGCACGTCGATTTTCGTGTGGGGCACGCTCTGCGCTCCGTCTATAAGTACAGGCACGCCGTGCGCATGTGCCATGCCGGCAATGCGTTTCACGGGGTTTATAGTGCCGAGTACGTTCGACACGTTGGTAACGGCAACTATTTTCGTGCGTTCGTTGAAAAGTTTCTCGTATTCGTCGAGCAGCAGTTCGCCGGCATCGTTTATCGGAATCACCCGCAGGCGTATTCCCTTGCGTTCCCGTAGCAGCTGCCAGGGCACGATATTGGAGTGGTGTTCCATTACCGACAGTATCACTTCGTCGCCTTCGCCCATGAAACGTTCGCAGAATGACGAGGCCACCAAGTTAAGACTTTCGGTGGTGCCGCGTGTGAATACTATCTCGTTTGCGCTGCGGGCGTTTATGAAAGAGCGCACCCGCTCGCGCGCCTGTTCGTGCAGTTCTGTGGCCTGTTGCGACAGGAAATGCACACCGCGGTGTACGTTGGCGTTTTCGGAGTAATATTCCCGTACTATAGCGTCGACCACTGCGCGGGGTTTCTGTGTGGTTGCGCTGTTGTCGAGGTATACGAGCGGTTTATTGTAAACCGTTCTCGATAGAATAGGGAAGTCGTTGCGTATTTTTTCTATGTCGTACATGTGAATGCTGATTATTACGCCCAATGCTAATATTACATGCAAATATAGCAAAAGGCGAGTGCAGAGCAAA
>CAJKQZ010000206.1 GCA_905202115.1 uncultured Prevotellaceae bacterium
TCTCAGACATATTTTTTGCCATATATACACCTGCTGATTTTCAAGTGCTTGGCCGTTGACCGTTTTTGTCTGCAAACTCCTCCTGAAAGGCAACGAAGATTTTACGGGGAGCGGGTTAGCTTGATAGCCTGCCGGATGATTGTCCGTTTTCGGCGTAAGAGGTATTGCAAAAAAGAACAGCGACACAGAATTTCACAATCCTATGCCGCTGTCTGGCTATGAAAAAAGATTTGCTTATTCTTCCGAATTCTCCTGTTCGAACGCCTTGATGAGTTTTTCCTGTACGTCGCCCGGAACGAGTTCGTAACTTGCGAACTTCATCGAGAACGAGCCGCGTCCGCCAGTCATCGAACTGAGAGATGTGGAATAATCCGACATTTCAGCCAACGGCACACGTGCAGACAGCTTCTGATATCCGTTTTCCGAATCCATTCCGAGGATTATGGCGCGGCGGCCTTGCAGGTCGCTCATTATGTCGCCCATATAGTCGGAGGGGATGTAAACCTCAACGGTGTAGATAGGTTCGAGAATCTTGGGCCCTGCTTCCTTGAACGCTGCGCTGAATGCGTTTCGTCCTGCAAGGGTGAAGGAAATTTCGTTGGAGTCGACGGGGTGCATTTTTCCGTCGTATACAATCACTCTTACGTCGCGAGCGTAGGAGCCGGTGAGCGGTCCGCGCTCCATACGGCTCATTACTCCCTTGAGAATGGCCGGCATGAAACGGGTGTCGATCGCTCCGCCCACTACGGAGTTTATGAACTCCAGCTTACCTCCCCATTCGAGTTCGGTCGTTTCCTGGCTTCTCGGGGTAATGCGGTATTCCTGGCCTCCGAATTTATAAACGGGCGAGGCTGGCGTTCCTTCGGTGTATGGTTCTATAATCAGGTGCACTTCGCCGAACTGTCCGGCGCCGCCGCTCTGTTTCTTGTGGCGGTAATCTGCCCTGGCTGACTTGGTGATTGTTTCGCGATAGGGTATTTTCGGCGCGGCATATTCTACCTGTATCTTTTCGTTGTTCTCAAGACGCCATTTCAGCGTGCGCAGGTGGAATTCTCCCTGTCCGTGCACAAGAGTCTGGCGCAGTTCCTTGCTTTGCTCTATTACCCACGTCGGGTCTTCCTCGTGCATGCGGTTTAGAATCGACATCATTTTCTCCGTCTCCGACTCGTTGGCCGCTTTTATGGCGCGCGTGTATTTTCTGTCGGGATATTTTATGAAATCGAATTTGTGCTCGCAATCCTTTTCGTTGAGCGTGTTGCCGCGCTTCACGTCCTTCAGTTTTACGGTGCAGCCTATGTCGCCGGCTTGCAGTTCCGAAACTTTATCTCTTATAGAGCCCGACGGGCAGAACAGCTGGGCGATACGTTCTTTTGAGCCGCGGTCGGCGTTTGTAAGGTCGTCGCCTTCGTGAATAGTGCCGCTCATCACCTTGAAGTACTGAACTTCGCCGATGTGAGGCTCTATGCCGGTTTTGAAGAAGTATATCGAGGCCGGGCCCTCAGCGTCGGGCTTGACTTCGTTGCCTGCGGTGTCGGTTACGGGAGGCATTTCGTCGACGAAGGGCACTACGTTGCCGAGGAATTCCATCATGCGGCGTACGCCCATGTCTTTGCTTGCGCATACGCAGAACACAGGGAAGATGTTCCTTGACACGAGGCCTTTGCGGATACCTTCGCGCATTTCGTCTTCGGTGAGGTTTTCGGTGTCGAAGAACTTTTCCATTAATGTCTCGTCGTTCTCGGCTGCCGCTTCAACGAGCTTTGCGTGCCATTCGGCTGCCTTTTCGGCCTGGTCGGCAGGTATGCTTTCTATTGTGGGAGCTCCTCCTTCGGGTTTCCACGAATATTTTTTCATCAGCAGCACATCGATCATCGTGTCGAAGTCGGGGCCGGTCTTTACGGGGAACTGTACGGGAACGACTTTGTTTCCGTAAACCGAACGAAGCTGTTCGATGATGTTATCGTAGTCGCATTTTTCGTCATCAAGGCGATTGATGAGGAATATTACGGGTTTGTTCAGTTTTTCTGTATATCTGAAATGATTGTGTGTGGCAACTTCGGGGCCGTTCTGTCCGTTTATCATTATTACGGCGGTGTCGGTAACGCTGAGTGCCGTTATTGTTGCGCCTATAAAGTCGTCCGACCCGGGGCAGTCGATGAAATTCAGCTTCTTGCCGTTCCATTCGGTATGGAAAGGGGTTGAAAAAACGGAGTATCCGTATTCTTGTTCAACGGGGAAGTAATCGCTTACGGTGTTCTTGGCCGTAATGCGTCCGCGCCGCTGAATCTGGCCGCTTTCATAGAGCAGAGCTTCGGTGAGGGTGGTTTTGCCCGCTCCGTCGCCGCCGAGAAGAGAGATGTTTTTAATCTCTTTTGTCTTATAGACTTTCATGTGAATTAAATTTATTTAGGTTTGTATTTCCGGATAGTCGTGATTTTCACGAAATCGGTTTGCAATTTGCGATTTTTTCATGAATTAAGCAATAGATTGCTTGATTTTTTTCAATAAAAGCCCGAATCGCTAACTTTGCGCTGCGGTATTTTGCCGTATGTTCAGAATAACAGATATTTTATGGCCGGAATTTATGTTCATATACCTTTTTGCAAGACGCGTTGCGACTATTGCGACTTCTATTCCACCACTTTGGGCGAGCGCTTGGCCGAGGCTTACGTTGAAAAGGCTTGCGGGGAAATGCGCCTGCGCCGCGATTACCTCGGAGGTGCGCATGTAAATGGCGTTTACTTCGGCGGCGGCACTCCCACAAGGCTTTCTATACCTATGCTCGGGCGTCTGTGCGATTGTATATATGACAATTTCGAGGTGGATAAGGACGCGGAGATTACTGTCGAGGCCAATCCCGACGATTTGTGCGACGAATATGTGTCGGGGCTTCGCGATTTGCCGTTCAACCGCGTGAGCATGGGAGTGCAGAGCTTCAACGACGCCTTGCTCGCGGGCATTCACCGTCGCCATTCGGCCGCGCAGGCCGAAGAGGCGTTTGAAAGACTGCGCGGAGCGGGTATCGGGAATATAAGTATAGATTTGATTTACGGTCTGCCTGGAGAAACGGTGGAGCAATGGGAGGCCGATGTGGAAAAAGCCGTGGAATTACGCCCGGAACACATTTCCGCATATGCTCTTACCTATGAGAGCGGCACGCCTCTTTATAAACGCCTGCAGGCAGGGGAGATTGCGGAGGCGGATGAGGATTCGTATCTGCTCATGTACGGATTGCTGACCGACAGGCTGCGGCAGGCGGGATATGAGCACTATGAAATTTCAAACTTCGCGCTCAACGGGAGGCGTGCTGTGCTCAACTCGTCGTATTGGAAAGGCGAACCGTACATAGGAATAGGTCCGGGAGCGCATTCCTACAACGGGACTGTCCGGCGCTGCAATATTCCCGACGTAGAAAGGTATGTGGTTGCACAGGGCGACGTTCCTCACGAAACGGAGAGCCTCGATGCAGGCACTTGTTACGATGAAATGGTGATGACCCGCCTGCGTACGTGTGACGGATTGGACACGGGCGAGGTGGAGCGCGTTTTCGGAAAAGAGCGCTACGAATATCTTATGAGGAATGCGGCACCGGCGATAAGGAGAGGGCTGCTCGAGGAATACGAGCTCGACGGCAGGCATATCGTGCGCCTAACGCGCAAGGGCATATTCGTGTCGGACGAGGTTATATCGGATCTTATGGCTGTGTGATGATTCTGTATTTAGCATTTTATCGGCCGCTTTGGAAATCCGGTAGTAAAAAATATAAGTCTGTTCCCGATTTTCTGTCTGAAGGTATTAGGATTGAAAAGTGTACTGCTTTCTGTTAAATCTGTACTGTCTTGTCGTGGGAGTTTACAGACAAAAACGGTCAGCGGCCAAGTACTTGAAAATCAACAGGTGTATATGTAGC
>CAJKQZ010000207.1 GCA_905202115.1 uncultured Prevotellaceae bacterium
AAAATATCTCAGACATATTTCCGATTATCTCCCTTGTATTTTCAATTTGCTGCGGAAAGTTTTTTACAACGAAAAAAATAATTTCTGAATAAATAATTTTAATTATATGAGTATTCGTCGGTCAGATTCAGATTCCGGCATAATCCTTTATGGTGCCGGAGGGCATTGCAAAGTCGTTATAGATATTCTAAGAAGTCTTGGCAAGAATATAGATTTTATAATAGATGACAATCCAAAGGATGAATTATTTATGGGTTATCCTATTAGACGGCCTTTTGTCTGTTATTCAAAGGCTATAATCACGGTAGGTAATTGTTCTGTACGGAGAAATATAGTTAAATCGATTTCGGTAAACGACTATGTTACTGCTGTTCATCCCTCTGCAATAGTGGCAGACACTGCAAGTATCGGATATGGTACAGTCGTTGTGCACGGCGCTATCGTGCAGGCATGTGCAAAAGTCGGCAATCATTGTATCTTGAATACAAAGTCTTCGGTAGGACATGATGTCGTTGTTCATGATTTTGTGCACATTGCATCGGGTGCTACCGTGTGCGGTGGAGCCGAAATAGGTGAGGGAACTTGGATCGGAGCCGGCTCTGTTGTCCGGCAAGGTATAAAAATAGGACGTAACTGCATGATTGGTGCCGGTTCGGTTGTTGTAAAAGACATTCCAGATGATGTAACGGCTTTTGGCAATCCTGCAAAAGTAAAATACACTAATAGTATGCTGAATAATAAAATGGGGGGGGGTAAAACTTAACTCTCGGTATTGTTGGCTGCATAAAAGAATATTGAGTTATGCAGCCTAACGTATTAATTTCCTCGGCAGGAAAGCGGGTTGAGCTTCTGCTCGAGTTTCAGAAAGAGCTTAAAACACTTTGTCCTAAAGGACAGGTAATAGCCGTAGATCTTAATCCAGGTATGTCGCCGGCGTGTCATGTGGCCGATAAGGCGTTTGAAGTTCCAAAGGTTACCGATTCTACTTTTTGTGAAAAACTTTTGGAAATATGCCGCAGCAATAATGTCAAGGTTGTCATTCCTACAATTGATACGGAATTGCAGATACTTTCTCGCCAGAAAGAAAGATTTAAAAGAAATGGCATTGTGATTATGGTTGCAGATGAAAATTTTATAGGTATATGTCGTGACAAGCGCAAGACAATGCAGTTATTTGAAAAATTGAATATCCGCAATCCTGAACTTCGCGACAAATATAATCCGCTTTTTCCTATGTTTGCCAAACCGTACGACGGATCGCTTAGTACTAATATCCATGTTCTTAGAAGTAAGGAAGATATTACTGCCGAAATTATGAACGATTCAAAACTTATATTTATGGAATACATAGACAAGATGAAATATAAGGAGTTTACGGTCGATATGTATTATGGTTCCGATAATAAGGTGAAAGTAATTGTTCCTCGCGAACGTATCGAGATACGCAGCGGAGAAGTAAATAAAGGTGCTGCAAGGAAAAATTATCTTATTGAGTATTTGAAAAAACGTATGGGGTATATGCCTGGAGTCATAGGCTGTATTTGCATTCAATTGTTTTATTGTGAACGAAACAAAGATGTTGTCGGAATTGAGATAAATCCGCGTTTCGGTGGTGGCTATCCGCTTTCGTATTATTCTGGTGCGAATGTTCCTCGATATATAATTGAAGAGTATATAGGCGATAGTCAAATAGAATATTATGACGATTGGAAAGACAATACTAAAATGCTTAGGTATGACTCTCAGATTATAGTTCATGAGTAATATATCTGTTGCATTTGATCTTGATGATACTCTTTATAAGGAAATAGATTTTGTAAGGAGTGGCTATTGTTTTATTGATAGGAAACTGTCTGAATTCGGATTTTGTCGGCAAGAGGAAGCATGTCGTATTCTTTGGGAGGCATATACGGTTGGTAAGAATCCGTTCTTGTCGTTGAATCAGGCACTGAATATTGATTTGCCAATTGATATATACCTTAGGTGGTACCGTTTTCATGTTCCTGACATTTCACTTGATGAAATTACAGATAAAGTTCTTGTCTGGCTTTTACGAAACGGAGTGAAAATGGGCCTTATTTCGGATGGCCGAAGCATTACTCAACGCAATAAGATTCATGCTTTAGGGCTGGATAAATATATCAATGATAACATCATAATATCCGAGGAAGTTGGTTCGGAAAAACCTTCTTCTGCAAATTACGAAATGTTCAGTAAAAGTTGTAAGCCCAATAGCCGGTTTGTATATGTAGGAGATAATCCCTCCAAAGATTTTATTACACCTAATCGTTTGGGGTGGATTACTATTGGGCTTAAGGACGACGGAAGAAATATACATAAACAGGTGGGTTATAATAGCAGCAGCAATCCTACTTATTGGATTTCAAATATTGATGAGATTGTAAAATTATTACATAAGTGATTTTTTAATTATGCGTGAAAGAATCTATCTTTGCCTGGCCCACATGTCGGGCAGGGAGCAGGCGTTTATAAAGGAAGCGTTCGATACGAACTGGGTGGTTCCTATGGGTCCCAATGTAAACGGCTTTGAGAGGGACCTCGAGATTTTTGTTAACAATGCGGCAGGCGCGGAGCTGCACAAGAGCGTAGTTGGCCTGAGCGCCGGCACAGCCGCGGTTCACCTTGCGCTGCTGGCTTGCGGCGTTGGCCGCGGCGACGAGGTTCTTGTCCAGTCGTTCACCTTCTGCGCCTCGAGCCATCCCGTCACCTACCTCGGCGCCACCCCCGTTTTCATCGATTCTGAGCCTGATTCCTGGAACATGGACCCCGAACTTCTCGAAGAAGCCATAAATGACCGCATTTCCAAGACCGGCCGCAAGCCCAAAGCCATAGTTCCCGTTGCTCTGTACGGCATGCCTTACCGCATAGAGCGTATAATGGAGATTGCCGGCCGTTATGGAATTCCCGTCATCGAGGATGCCGCCGAAGGCCTCGGCTCCCGTTACAAAGGTCGTGTGCTCGGCACTTTCGGCAAGTATGGCGTCCTGTCGTTCAACGGCAACAAGATGATCACCACCTCTGGCGGCGGCGCGCTGATATGCGAGGACGAGGAATCGAAGCGTGAAATCCTCTACTACGCCACTCAGGCGCGCGAAAGCTACCCTTATTACCAGCACGAGGACATCGGCTACAATTACCGCATGTCGAACATCTGCGCCGGTATCGGCCGTGGCCAGATGACGGTTATAGACGAGCACATCGCCCACCACAGGCATGTCCAGCAGCTTTATTGCGAACTACTGAAAGATGTAGAGGGAATAGCCATGCATGCCAGTCCCTCTCCCGACTATGATTCCAATTACTGGCTCTGCACAGCCGTACTCGACCCCGACCTCGAAATCGCCGGCCAGGAAAACGCCTACAAACAGGTAATTACCGGCGCAGTCGGCGGCGCCGCCGGCGTGACGCACGCGGCAAGGAGTTCCGTGACCGACTGCCAGCCCAATGCCAACGTCGAGGCCCTCCGCGTGGCCCTCGATTCCGCGAATGTCGAGGCGCGTCCCTTGTGGAAACCCATGCACCGGCAGCCTGTCTATGCCGCCAATCCCGCTTATGTCAACGGCGTGAGCGAAGGTCTGTTCAAGGTAGGAATCTGTCTTCCCGCCGGCCCTTATGTCACCGACGACGACGTTCGTTACATCGTGTCGGCCATAAAATCCGCCATAAGGAATTGAGCGCAGGTAGCGCCTTTCCGGCAGCGTGAAACGTCTTTCGGCGAGGCGGAGAGTCCTCGTGGTTCTGCAAAACCGGCCAAGCCTTTCCTGCGGGTTTTGCAGACAAAAACGGTCATCGGCCAAGCACCTGAGAATCAGCGGGTGTATATATGGCAAAAAATATGTCTGAGATATTTTAAAATATCTCAGACATAT
>CAJKQZ010000208.1 GCA_905202115.1 uncultured Prevotellaceae bacterium
GTGTATATATGGCAAAAAATATGTCTGAGATAATTCAAAATATCTCAGACATATTTTAGATTATCTCCCTTGTATTTTCAATTTTCTGCGGGAAGTTTTTTACTACACGAAAAAAAATATTTTTTTCGTCAGAGACCTATTTCATATTCAAAATCCCCTTTCCTATTTCCCGCCGAGAGCTGTTTTTATTGCCGCAAACAACAGCTTCAACATCATACTTTACCTCAAAATATCCATGAAATATTTTTTCTGCCCGCATAACGCACTCCGGCACAAGGCACACAATAAAAACATAAACGGCAAAAGGCCGAGTAATGCCAATAATTGTTATCTTTGTAGCAATTATGCGCTTTTTATTGATGAACAAACATATAATCTTTTCATTATTGTTATTGGCATCGGCCGAAGCAGCCGCCCAACCCGTGGCTACGTTCGAGGCAATGCGCCGCGAACTCGGCACCATAATGTGGAACAAAGAACACATGGCCACATTTGTTGTGACCAACACAGGAAACACACCTCTCATAATAAAGAACGTGGAAACTTCGTGCGGCTGCACCGCTGCGCAATGGACCAAAGAACCTATTGCCGCAGGAAAGACAGGCACGGTAACGGCTTCATATTCGGCCGATATGCTGGGACACTTCAACAAACAGCTCGCCGTGTACACCAACGCCGCGCCGCGCCCCGTTTATCTGTCGATAACGGGCGTGGTTTCGAGCGACACTCCCGAATACGACGGCGAATACCTTTATAAAATGGGCGACATAAGCGTGAATGTGAACGAAATGTTGTTCGACAACGTAAACCTCGGCGACAGTCCGCAGAAAATAATAGAAATCTACAACGGCGGAAGCGAAATCTATACACCGGCACTCATGCACCTGCCCAAATACCTCTCCACACAAGCTGTGCCCGAAAAACTGCTACCCGGACACGGAGGAAAAATAATAGTAACGCTCGACAGTCGCAAACTGCTCAACATGGGCCTCACGCAGGCCTCGGTATATCTGAGCCGCTTCCCCGGCGACAAGGTAAGCAAGGAAAACGAATTCGAGGTATCGACAGTGCTTCTTCCCTCGTTCAGCAACCTTACCGAGGCACAACAGGCCGCAGTTCCGGTAATGGAACTCAGCTCAGAGGAATTAGTGCTCGACAACTCCGGAAAGAAAAACAAAATAAAAGGAAGCATAACGATTGCAAACACAGGAAAATCAATTCTCAACATACGCTCGCTACAGGTTTTCAACTCCGCAATAAACGTCAACGTAAAACGGAAGATAGAACCAGGAACAAGCACAAAGCTCAGCATAGCTGTAATCAAAAGCTACATGAAACGTTCTAAAAATCCCCTGCGCATACTTATAATAACCAACGACCCGCGCAAACCTAAAGCAGATATAAACATAAAATTGACACAATAACAGAACCAAAACTTTAAAAACTCATCTACCTAAACAACAGTATTGAATGAAGCACTTAGCATTAACCTTACTCGCTGCGGTTTTCTCTGCAACCAACCTTATGGCGCAGGATTATACGCTCTCTACACCAAACACCTCGCTTATAGTCGCCAATAACAACGGACGCGCAAAAATCATTTACTACGGCCCGAAAGTAAACCCTGGAACATCGGTTGAAAGCATGAGAAGCGCCGGAATGACATTCGACCGCGACTCTTATTCCACATTCGGCCTCTGGTCGGAAAACGAACGGGCAATCGCCGTAACCCAGCCCGACGGCAGCATGACACTCGACCTCGAGGTTGAAAACGTTAAACAGACTACCGACGCAAACGGATCGGTGATTCAGATAAGCATGAAAGACAAGGTGTACCCGTTCGTGGTTCGCCAATACTTCAAAGCTTACAACGGAACCGACATCATATCCACATGGACCGAGCTCGTGAACAACGCAAAGAAGAGCGTTGCGCTCGAGCTCTTCGCCTCGGCCGAAATTCCAGTATTGCGCTCCGACAACTACGTAACACATTTTCACGGAGCATGGGGAGCAGAAGAATTCATGGAGGAAGGACGCCTGCAAAACGGCCAGCTCGTAATTGCAAACAAGCAGGGAGTACGTAACGCCGCACTCGACAATCCTTCAGTAATGCTTTCTGTCGGAGGTCCGGCAACCGAAAACCACGGAACCGTGTTCGGCGGCGTGCTTGCCTGGAGCGGAAACTACAAAATAAAGGTTCACGCACAGAACAACAGCCTTGAAGTCCTTGCCGGCATTAACGAAGAGACTTCGCGCTACATACTCGACGGAGGGAAAACGTTCACAACTCCCGAGTTCGCCATGACATATTCCACAGAAGGCAAGGGCGGAGTGAGCCGCGCGTTTCATCGCTGGGCACGCAAGTATGCTCTTTGCCACGGCGACCAGGAGCGCATGATTCTTCTGAACAGTTGGGAAGGCGTTTACTTCAACGTCAACCAGGAAACTATGGATCAGATGATGGCCGACATCGCCTCGCTCGGCGGAGAGCTTTTCGTTATGGACGACGGCTGGTTCGGCGACAAATATCCGCGCGACAACGACCACACGAGCCTCGGCGACTGGATGGTATGCAAGAAAAAACTGCCGCAGGGAATCAAAGGACTTACCGAAGCCGCAAAGAAACACGGCATAAAGTTCGGAATATGGATAGAGCCCGAAATGGTAAACACAAAGAGCGAGTTGTTCGAAAAACATCCCGACTGGGCGCTGAGCAGCCCCAACCGCCCGCTTATCCAGGGCCGCGGAGGCACACAAATGGTGCTCGATCTCACGAATCCTAAGGTACAGGATTATGTGTTCTCCATTTTCGACAATCTCATGACCGAAAATCCCGAAATAGCATACATAAAATGGGATGCCAACGCCGACATAATGAACTACGGCTCGCACTACCTGCCCGCCGGCAAGCAGTCGCACATATACATCGACTACCAGCTCGGAATGCAGAACGTGCTGAAACGTCTGCGCGCAAAACATCCCGATGTTGTAGTTCAAGACTGCGCAAGCGGCGGCGGACGCGTAAACTACGGTTACCTGCCATATTTCGACGAGTTCTGGACTTCGGACGACACCGACGCATTCCAGCGCCTTTACATGCAATGGGGAACCTCTCACTTCTATCCCGCAATAGCTATGGCAGCCCACGTAAGTGCGGCTCCCAACCACCAGACGGGGCGCACGGTTCCGATGAAGTTCCGCTTCGACGTTGCAATGCAGGGACGCCTCGGCATGGAAATCCAGCCCAAAAACATGAGCGACAGCGAAAAGGAATTTGCCAAACGCGCCATTGCCGCTTACAAGGATGTGCGTCCGATAGTACAATTCGGCGACCTTTACCGTCTCAATTCGCCTTACGACAACGACGATGTAACTTCGCTCATGTACTCCTCTGAAGACAAATCGAAAGCAGTATTCTATGTTTACCGCACCCGCAAATTCTGCACCACTCAGAACACTCCTGTTATTCGTCTTGACGGCGTAAATCCCAACAAGAACTACAAGTTCACCGACCTCACACCTCAGGATCCTAATAAACCGAACGGACTGAACGGAAAAGTAATCAGCGGCCGCACGCTGAAGGAAAACGGTGTTCGGATTTGGTTGAATAATGACTATTCAAGCGCAGTATTCAAGCTCGAAGCAGTAAACTGAAACAATAAGAAGCCCCAAACATAAACAAAAACGCTTTCTTCCCTAACCGGCAGAAAGCGTTTTTAGTTTGCCTACGGCAACACACCATAAAAATTGCTCTGCATAAAATCTGCGGCGCCTTGCAGGATAAGTTTGCAGACAAAAACGGTCACCCGCCAAGCACTTGAAAATCAGCAGGTGTATATATGGCAAAAAATATGTCTGAGATA
>CAJKQZ010000209.1 GCA_905202115.1 uncultured Prevotellaceae bacterium
GTGCTGATTTTCAAGTGCTTGGCCGCTGACCGTTTTTGTCTGCAAACTCCTCCGGAAAAGCACCTCTATTTTTTTGCGAAGCATGTTTTCATTGCAAAGAACAATCATTCTCGTATCAAGCCCATGTTATTTTAAAATAACTCATGGATAATTTTTTTATGCCCCCGCCTTGACCTATCTTTGCATACAACCTTTTAACACACTCAAGGAATGAAAGGCCTAACGCCCTGCACCATAAATACAGGCGGCAAGTTGATGGACCTCGGCGAACCGCAGATAATGGGAATACTCAACGTAACTCCCGATTCGTTCTACAGCGCCTCGCGCACGGAAAGCGAAGAGGCCATAGCCGCCCGCGCCGCACAAATAATAAACGAGGGCGGAACGATAATCGACGTCGGAGCCTACTCCACGCGCCCCGGCTCGGCCGATGTGGACGAGCGCGAAGAAGCAGGGCGCCTGCGCCGCGCCCTGACAACGGTAATAAAGGTCGCGCCCGAGGCTGTAATAAGCGTCGACACGTTTCGCGCGTCGATAGCGCGCATGTGCGTTGAGGAATTCGGTGTGAGCATAATAAACGACGTGTCGGGCGGCGACGCCGACGACGGAATGTTTGCCGCCGTGGCCGAGCTCGGAGTGCCCTACATACTGATGCACATAGGCGGAACCATAAGCAACATGCATACCGACGCACCTCTCACCGCCCGCTCGGGCAACGGCGACGGATACATGTCGGGAGTTATGGCCTATCTTACAGAGCGTATAAACCGTCTGCACTCCCTGGGGGCGAAAGACGTGATTGTAGACCCTGGATTCGGTTTCGGAAAATCATTGGAGCAGAACTACGAGATACTTATGCGTCTCGAGGAATTCAGACAATGGGGCCTTCCGCTGTTAGTGGGAGTGTCGCGCAAATCGATGATATACCGGCTGCTCGGCACCGACGCCGAGGGCGCGCTCAACGGCACCACCGTATGCCACACCATAGCCCTGCTTAAAGGCGCCAACATACTGCGCGTGCACGACGTGAAAGCCTGCAGCCAGGCCGTAAGCATTGTGCGCAAAATGTACGGCGAATAACACTGCGTCTGCTGCGCAAGAACCATTATCCCGCCATTTCACGGAGAAAAACAAAAGACCATGCTATCATTCTCTATAAAAGACGTAATAGACATACTCCTGGTAGCCCTGTTGCTCTACTACATCTACCGTCTCATGAAAGAGTCCCGCTCGGGCAACATCTTCATGGGAATACTCATATTCATAATCGTATGGATATTCGTTTCGAAGGTATTCAACCTGCTGCTGCTCGGCTCGATAATGGACAAAGTGGTGAATCTCGGCGCGATAGCGCTCATAATACTGTTCCAGGAAGAGATCCGCGCCTTTTTCTCGTCGATAGGCACCCACCGCTCGGCCGGCAGACTGCTCCACATTTTCAGCCACGGCACGGGCAAGAAGGTTTCGCGCCAGGACATCATGCCTATAGTCATGGCCTGCATGTCGATGAGCAAGCAGCACGTCGGCGCGCTTATAGTATACGAGCGCTACATAGGGTTGGGCGACATTATCAATTCGGGCGAAAAGATTGACGCCGCTATAAACCAGAGACTTATAGAGAACATATTCTTCAAGAACAGTCCGTTGCACGACGGAGCAATGGTGATAAGCCGCAAGCGCATTAAGGCAGCCGGCTGCATACTCCCCGTATCGCACGACGAGAACATTCCGCGCCACCTGGGGCTGCGCCACCGCGCGTCGTTGGGAATAACCCAGAAAAGCGACGCGCTGGCAATAACCGTATCCGAGGAAACCGGCGCAATATCGGTGGCATACAACGGCAAGTTCCACCTTAATCTTTCGGGTGAGGAATTAGAAAGGATTCTCACCGAAATGACTATCTGACATCCCCACTTTTTTAACAGCCGTTAACCTTACGGAGGCATGCTTCGGACATGCCGGAAAAGCCTTTCCCCATGCCGTAAAAAATATGTCTGAGATATTTTAAAATATCTCAGACATATTTTGAATTATCTCCGATGTAATTTTTTTTACAAGCGGGAACGTATTTCCGACGAGCGTAACCGGATGTGTAAAGTTGTGAAAATATGTTTACACATCCGGAAGCCACCTTATTTGTTCAGGCGCCAGGTAGCTCCGTCTTTGGTGTCTTTCACCTCGAAGCCGAGGCGTGCGAGTTCGTCGCGTATCTTGTCGCTCGTTGCCCAGTCCTTAGCCTCCTTTGCGCGGCGGCGGGTTTCAAGAAGCATGTCCACCGCTCCGGCAAAAGCCTCTTCGCGCCCTGCATTCGACGTGCTCTCCGCCTTGATTCCGAGAAGGTCGAACGCAAACACCGAGAACAGCTCTTTCAGAGCCGCAACGCCTTCGGGAGTAATGGTCGTGGTATGGTCGGCCACCTGGTTTATGGTGTGGCACGCGTCGAACAGCAGTCCTATCACTATCGGCGTGTTCAGGTCGTCGTTCATGGCTTCGTAACATTTGGCTTTCAGTTCCTCGGCGTATGCCGCGGTTACTTTTCCGTCGGCTGCGGAAGCTATCCTGTCGAGTTCGGAATACCCTGCAAGCAACCTGTCTAATCCCTTGCGGCTCGACTGCAGGGCTTCGTTCGAGAAATCCACCGTGCTGCGGTAATGCGCCTGGAGAATGAAGAAGCGTATGGTCATTGGCGAGTATGCGGCCGTAAGTTTCGGGTGGTTGCCGGTGAAGAACTGTTCGAGTGTAATGAAATTGCCGAGGCTCTTGCCCATTTTCTGCCCTTCAATGGTAATCATGTTGTTGTGCATCCAGTACTTCACCATTTCTTCGCCCTGCGAAGCCACTGCCTGCGCTATTTCGCACTCGTGGTGCGGGAATACGAGGTCCATGCCTCCTCCGTGGATGTCGAAATGCGAACCGAGATACTTGCGGCCCATTGCCACGCACTCGGTGTGCCAGCCGGGGAAGCCTTCGCTCCACGGACTGGGCCAGTGCATTATATGCTCGGGCTGTGCTTTTTTCCACAGCGCGAAGTCCACCTTGTTTTTCTTCTCACCCTTGCCCGCCAGCTCGCGGCTTTCGTTTATAACGTCGTCGAGATTGCGTCCCGACAGCACTCCGTAACGGTATTTCTTGTTGTAGGCCTCGATATCGAAGTAAATGCTGCCGTTGCTCTCGTAGGCCAGATTTTTTTCAAGAATCTCGCCCACAAGCGCTTCCTGCTCTATGATGTGCCCCGTGGCGTGGGGTTCAATGCTCGGGTCTTCAACGTTGAGCTCGTGCATTGCGGTATGAAAGCGGTTGGTGTAATACTGAGCCACCTCCATAGGCTCGAGCTGCTCGAGGCGCGCTTTCTTGGCTATCTTGTCTTCGCCCTCGTCGGCGTCGTGCTCGAGGTGCCCCACGTCGGTTATGTTTCTGACGTATCTTACCTTATATCCTATGTGCTTAAGATAGCGGAAAAGCACGTCGAACGTAATAGCAGGGCGCGCGTGCCCTAAGTGCGGGTCGCCGTAGACCGTGGGGCCGCAGACGTACATGCCCACTCTCCCCGGCGTTACCGGTACGAATTCCTCCTTCTTGCGCGAGCGCGTATTGTAAATGACAAGTTTCTGTTCCATAAGAAATATTGTTTTGTCTTGCAAAATTAGTCGAAGCCGCGTTACGGACAAAATTCCGTTCACATATTTTCAAGAATCGGGGTTTTCCGTGAAATCCGCGGTGCCTTGCCGTAGGAGTTTACAGACAAAAACGGTCACCGGCCAAGCACTTGAAAATCAGCATGTGTATATGTAGCAAAAAATATGTCTGAGATA
>CAJKQZ010000210.1 GCA_905202115.1 uncultured Prevotellaceae bacterium
CAGACATATTTTCGATTATCTCCCTTGTATTTTCAATTTGCTGCGGGAAGTTTTTAACTGTGCAGAAAAAAATATTTTTGTAAAAAGTAAAATTTATATTTATCCCAAAGATAATCTGCCCCTGCTACGGAAAGATATTTTCATCCTCCCATAAAAAAGCAAAAACTCCCGTCACATGCAAGCAGCAAAGACGAGAGTCCGTATTTTTCCAATATAGCGTAGCTGTTTCAAAGTTCATCGAAACTAAGATATTCCACCTTCCAGCCATTGTCGAGATAATGCAACAAAGTAGCACGCCCTTTAATACGTTCACCTTCCCTGCGCGATTCCATTACACTACCGAAAGGTGTAACACCTTCAAAACTGCATACAAAATGGCAGGTTCCCCGTCCTTCCTTTGCATAACTGGGCGGACAAAATACATCGTACACCTTTTTTACCTTATAAAAGCCCGTCAAAACCCATTCGGACGTATATTTAACACGGGCAAGCGCGGCGGAATACAGGTTTTTATCTTCCTCTTTTTCCGCTGAACCGGCATCTTTTGCAACCTCGACGGCACCAATGCTGTCGGCCGCAGTGTCATCATAGGACGCTAACAATAAGGAATCGCCTGCAACAAGCACATCACCGGAAATTACAGGTTCATCTCCGAGGCGGGTAGTCGGAGGATTGCACACGAGAAATTTCTTTCCCGCGTCGGTAAGCGAAACATCGGCAAAATAATGATTCACTTCCTTATAATATACCTTTGTGCCCTCCCACCATGTATATTTCTCGAAACGACGACGCTCCTTAACCTCATCGATTTTACAGTTTACAACTCCGAGCTTAACAAGTGAATCGAGAACTGCGCGCATTTCAGGCTTCACCTCATAATATCCCACATCCAATACAGCAACTTGACTGCTGTCGCGGAACATCGCCTCTTTTTCTATTGCACAGCGCGCAAAGCGCTCCGACAGAACGTTGCTGTCGCACGCCGACAAAACGAAAGGCAAAACCATAAGCAATAACACCGGAAAATTTTCCCTTACCGAACGAAACAATAATCTTTTCATATGAAAAACTTTTTGGGTAAACAAATAAGCTGCCGAGCAGACACCCGACAGCTTACTTACATTTATTTTTCTTTCCTGTTTTCGTAGAATCCTCGGGCGGTTACTTTTCAGCAGCACCTTCCGCAGACTCACCGGAAACCTTATCTTCTTTCACATCTGGCTCCTGTACAGGCGCAACAGGCTCATCGACCGGCATTTCTTTCGCAGCCTCCTGTGCAACTTCGACGTCGGCTGTTCCCTCTGCCTGAGCTTTGGCCTTTTCGTCTATTTCCTCGATCGATTTACGCACCTCATCAAGTTCTGCCTTGAGATTTTCCATGCGACGTTTCATCTCGTCGAGCAGACTGCTGCCTTTCTTAGAAGCCGCATTGAGAAAACCGAGATTATTCTCGTAAGTCTTGATTTCATTACGCTTGGCCTCATAAATGCGGAACAAACGATCACGCTCACGAAGCATTGCGTCGCCTCCACGCGACATTGCCGCCGTGGCTTTTGCCTTGAAACTATCTACACGGTGCGATATGCGACGCAAATCAAGCTCTTTATAAAGGCGATCCACCTGCTCGCGGTAATCTTTTTGGATTCTTTCCTTGTATTTATAAGGTATATGGCCCACAGACTGCCATTCCTCCATAAGAGAACGCAACTGCGCTTCGCCTTCGCTCTTGACTTCGGCCGTAATGGCTTTAAGGCGTTCAACTATAGAGCGTTTTTTCTCAAGATTCTCATTTTCCTCCGCACGCTGCGAGGAAGTTGCTTTTTCGCGGGCGTCGAAAAACACATTGCAGGCGTCGGAAAAACGTTTCCAAATTACTTCGGAATATTTCTTGGGCACGGCTCCTATCTTTTTCCACTCTTTTTGCAGAGAAATAAAGATATTGGCTGTAGCGCTCCAGTCGGTGCTGTCTTTAAGTGCCTCGGCCTTTTCGCAAATTGCCGTTTTCTTTGCAAGATTCTCGTTGAAAACCGTTTTGATTTCCTTGAAATATACTGCTTTCTGTTTGAAAAACGCATCACAAGCCTTACGGAAACGATCGAATATCTTGGCGTTCACATTCCTGGGCGTATAACCGATATTTTTCCACTCTACCTGTGCTTCAACTATCTCTTTTGTTACCTTGTCCCAGTCGGAAAACGATTTCAGTTTGTCTAAATCATACCCTTCCACCTTTTCGCACAACGCGGTCTTCTTCGCAAGGTTTTCTTCTTCGCGCGCTTTCAGGCCTTCAAAGTATTCCTGATGACGTTTGTTGATTTTAGTGGAAGCTGTTTTGAAACGCTCCCACACGGATTCGCGCAAGTCTTTCGCCACGGGGCCTATCTCGCGGAATTCCTGGTGAAGCTTCTGCAACTGGTGGAAAGCCGAAATGGGATCGGCCAAACCGGTCAGATTTTCCGCGGTTTCGCAAAGACGTGTCTTTGCCTCGTAGTTCTTCTTGAAGTCATAGTCGCGGAACTCGTTGTTAAGTTTCAGCAAATCGTAGAACTGCTCCACATAAAGCTGGTAACTTTTCCACAAATCCGTTGAATTTTCAGCAGGAACGGGATTTGTTTCGCGCCATACTGCCTGTAGTTTGCGAAACTCGTCGTAATTTTTATTTGCTTCTTCGGGCGAAGATGACAGTTTCTTTATCTCTTCGAGAATCTGTTGTTTTTTCTTAAGGTTTTCTTTCTTTTGCTGCTCGAGAGCTTCGTGTTGTTTAGCACGCTTTTCCTTAACAAGTGCCATTTCAGCCTTGAAACTTTCCTCGTCGGTGTCGGGCTGTGGCATGAAGTCGTCTTCGACACCGCCGGCATTGATGAAATCCTCGCGCTGTTGCTGAACTTCCAGATGACGGAAGCGATAATATGCTTTCTTCAGCTGTTCAAGCTCGTTTTTGTCGGCTGTTTTTTCACTTTTCGCCAGTTCTTTGAGGCGTTCTATTACTTCTGCCTTGCTTTCGGGCTGTTTTAATTCGGTATCGGCCTCTGTAGGCTCCTTCTGCGGCTCTTCGGGAGAAGCCGGTTGCTCATCCGCCGGAGCTTCGGGATTTTTTTGTTCTTCTACAGATTCGGAGGCAGGTACAGACGTCCCTGCCGTTTCAGGCTCACTGTTACGGAGCTCTTCTTGAGAGAGTGTCATTTCGTTTTCTGACATATTTTCAAATCAATATATTGATTACCGCTACAAATTAAGTTCTTTTTATTTTAACGGCCTAATTATTTTTTCTTTTTTTCGCTTTTATTTTCATACCTGCGGCCCCTAAACACGGCATTTTCCGGTTTCTGCAGAAATGACATTAAAAGGACACGACGCCCACACCTAAGAATCAGCAAAGTTGCGGTATAACAAAAGAAAAAAGCGTTTCACATACAACCGTTCCACACTAAAAGGGTTAGGTTTCCGATAGCGGGAGAAAAACAGTCCGGCACAAAACCGAAAAGAAAGAAATTATCTCTAATCCTACCCTCACGAAAAAAATATTTTTTTTGCACGAGTAAAAAACTTCCCGCAGATAATTGAAATTACATAGGAGATAATTCAAAATATGT
>CAJKQZ010000211.1 GCA_905202115.1 uncultured Prevotellaceae bacterium
AGACATATTTTCGATTATCTCCCTTGTATTTTAAATTTCCTGCGGGAAGTTTTTTTTATCATGCAAAAAAAAATTCGTGAAAATTATTGTCGGATATTTTATTTCTGCCCGCAGGCTCTTTTGTAGGACGGTGTCTTGTTGCATGTCGTGCGGCGGCGTATACATATATATAATATAATG
The DNA here is from genome assembly GCA_905202115.1 of uncultured Prevotellaceae bacterium. Classification (GTDB taxonomy): domain Bacteria; phylum Bacteroidota; class Bacteroidia; order Bacteroidales; family Bacteroidaceae; genus UBA6398. Next base: position 181 of record CAJKQZ010000211.1, read on the forward strand.
TGTCTGTGAGGAGGGTTGAAAAAACAAGTCCGAGGTATTTTAAAATGCCTCGGACTTGTTTTGATTTATCTCGAAAATAATTTTCTTATTTCCGTAAGGTCTTGTTTTTAATCCTCGCTTAGGGTGCAAATGCTTACTCGGTTCCAGTCGGGTTCTTTGAACATGCTGCCTACTCCCTGGCCTTCGGCTACGATACGGCTTGCGTTGACTTTGTAGTTCTTTACAAGGATGTTCTTTACCGCTTCGGCGCGCGCTTTTGACAGTTTCGCGTTTATTTCTGCGCTGCCTTCGGGCGAAGCGTAACCTTTTATCACAACTCTGCTGTTCGGGTGGTTGCGCATGTATACGGCCACACGTTCAACGTTTGGCATCTGCGAGCGTTCTATAACGCTCTTGCCCTGTGCGAATGTCACATACGATTCGAGGTCGCGGTTAATGGTAACCACTTTCGTCTCGTTAATCTGTTTCGGCGTATTGAGGCAGTCGTTGAGCTCGTTCTGCAGTTTTGCATTCCTTGCTTTCAGGCCGGCCACTTCGCTCCGCATGTTCTCTACTTTTCCGCGCAGGTCGTTTATGCGCGCATTCAGACCGTCAACCTCGGCCTGGTCGTATTCTTTTACGAGGGTGAAGTTGTGGGTGCCGTTGCTCGTTGCGAATTTGTAGGTCACACCGGCTGTGAGTTCCAATGCCGAGCGGCGGACGTCGAAGCGCATGGAGCGCAGATTGCTGAAAGTGTTTTCGTTTCCGTAGAGCAGGTAGGTGATGGCGGGTTTGAGGTTGATTTGCCATGCTTTCTCGCTGCCTAAGTTGAAGTTGAAGTTCATACCGAACTTCGAGCTGAACGCGTCTACACCGCTTGCGCCGTTCTGGTAGAAGTGTGTATAACCCAGACCGCCGTATGCTTCGATTTCAAACATGCGGGGCTCGCCTTTGTATCCGCCGAACATGTTCATAAGGTTGATTTTGTTGAGCAACATTACCTGCGCCTCGTCGAACGCGGTTTTGCTGCTTCCCCAGTCAAGTTTGTTGAGGTTTATGCCCGTCTGCCCCTGTGCGGCAAGTCCGTAGTACGGGGTCAGCCACTTTGTGAGCTCGAGCGTAATGGTCGGACGCATGCTTCCGAAAAACGCATGGCCGGTTGTGGGGGTGATCACACCACCGCTAATGCCTAATGTCCAGTTGTCGGTGAACATGTTGCCTTTTACGGCATTCTGCGCACTTGCGGCGAGCATTGTCGCGCATAATGCAAGAGTGGTAAATAATTTTTTCATTGTCTATACATTTTGTTGGTTGTACTTGCTGCTGCAAAAATAAGCACTTTCCATTGACATTTTGTATACTCTTGGCTCTGTTTCTTTGTTGTGAAAGCCATTGTTTTTGACAAATTAACATAAACGGCTTTGCAAATGTCGGAAATTCCATTTGTTTTAACATTTCGGAGTGTTGTTTGTGCTTATTCGGGGAAGGGAATTTAAAACGAATGGTTGCATTTTGCCTAACGTTCACTTTTCCTTATCTTTGTGGAATGTATGGACAATCAAAACCGTAAAAACGATGAATAACAACCAGCAAAAAGATCCCAATCAGCTGCAGATAGAACTTACTCCCGAGGTAGCGGAAGGGGTGTACGCCAATCTTGCCGTGCTCACGCATTCGAGCGCGGAGTTTATTTTCGATTTCATCCGTGTGTTGCCCGGTTCGCCTAAGGCTCCCGTGAAATCGCGTGTGGTAATGGCTCCCGAACATGCAAAGCGCCTGTTGCTTGCGTTGCAGAACAATATTTCCAAATACGAAGCCGCTTTCGGCCCTATAAAGATTCCCGAAATGCAGGGGCGTCCGCAGAAGCCTTCCGATATTTACATGGGCGACGCGTGAGAACAGTATTCTTTGCTTTATATATTATATAAGGTGTGCGGTTCTTTTCTGAAACCGGATATCCTCCCGCAGCAGAAAAAAATTATCTCTGAGGTATTTTTTGCGGACTGGTATCGGTGTTCCGTTTCATGGTTATCGTTTCTGTTCGTAATTCTGTTTTATGTGAATGTTCCAGTTTTTTTAATTCTCTCATGAAGAGAGTGGCGGACTGAATTCGGGTTTGGAATAGGATTGCAGCCCACAATACAATTATTATATTATTATGAATGTTTCTACTTATCTTCCTGCAAAGCCGCGATACGATATTCTCGACGGTTTGCGTGGAGTGGCGGCCTTTCTCGTGCTGTTCTATCATTGTTGCGAGATAACTTCGGGCGCCGATCCTGTACACATGAATATTAATCACGGGTATCTGGCGGTCGATTTCTTCTTTATTCTTTCGGGATACGTTATAAGTTATGCTTATGATGACCGCTGGACGAAAATGTCGCTTTGGAATTTTTGCAAGCGCCGTCTTGTGCGCTTGCACCCGCTGATAATTTTTTCCACTCTTATGGGAGCGTGTCTGCTCTATCTGGGAGCGGGCGATTTTTTCCCGGGCATAAGTGGCGCTCCGGCGTGGAAGGTGCTGCTTACTATAGTTGCGGGTTGCCTGATGATACCTTTGGGCAAAAATTTCGACGTGCGTGGCTGGAGCGAGGTGAGTCCGCTCAACGGCAATGCCTGGTCGCTTTATTACGAATACCTTGCAAACATACTTTACGCTCTGTTCATAAGGCGTTTCGGCAAATTCGCGCTCGGGTTGCTGGTTGTGCTTTCGGCTTTTCTCACGCTTAATCTTACGCTCAACCTCGATGTGTTCGGCTTCTGGTCTGAGCGCACGGCCCAGGCTTATACCGTGATAGGCGGCTGGGAGCTCGATCAATGGCTTATAGGAATCACGCGGCTGTTCTATCCGTTTTTCTGCGGACTTCTGCTGGCGCGCATAGGCCGGAAGATAAAAATAAGGCACGGCGGCTTTCTTTGGGCTTCGCTCATACTGTTGGTCGCACTTGCGTTCCCGCGTGTGGGTGGGGTGGACAACATGCTGCTCAACGGCATTTACGAAAGCGTGTGCATTCTGTTCGTTTTTCCCGTTGTTGTGCTTATGGGTGCAGGCAGCACGGTTAGCGGACAGACGGCTGCGGCGTGCAAATGGCTCGGCGAGATTTCTTATCCGCTTTATGTAACGCATTATGCCATTGTGTACGGAGTGTTTGGCGCGTGGATGTCGGCGCATAGAAATCTTGACACCGATCAGATAATTCTTGCCAACGCGGGCATTTGTCTGTTCTCCGTATTTGTGGCCTGGGCAAGCTATCGTCTTGTCGATGTGCCGTTGCGCGAGTGGTTGCGCCGCAAGTGTTTCTGACGTCTGCCGATATTAATGTCGTGTTTGCGGTTCTGTTGACGGCCGGCCTGTAAACAGGGCTTTCCGTCTTGGACGTGAAAAAAATCTTTCCTCTCGAAAAAAAATATTTTTT
>CAJKQZ010000212.1 GCA_905202115.1 uncultured Prevotellaceae bacterium
AAAAAATATGTCTGAGATAATTTAAAATATCTCAGACATATTTTGAATTATCTCCCTTGTATTTTGAATTTGCTGCGGGAGGTTTTTTACCGTGTAAAAAAATTTTTTCTTTTTTTCTAAGGGTTCGGTTTGGATTGAAGCATGCCCGCAGAAAATCTGCGGGCATGCTTAGGTTTATATGGCACTCGTGCTGAAAAAAGTCTGATATGGTTCAGCTTTTTTCGGAGATAGGTTGTTGCGTGTGCCCGAACTTATGACAGTTTGGCCAGCTCGATAGCGCGGTCTAAGGCTGCGTTTATTCCGTCGGGATTCTTGCCGCCGGCTGTGGCGAAGTGGGGAGCACCGCCGCCTCCGCCTTGTATCAGTTTTGCAGCCTCGCGCACGATGTTGCCTGCGTGCAGTCCGTTTTCGTTTATCAGATCCTTGCTTATCATGAGAGTGATAAGAGGTTTGTCCTGGTGTATGCTGCCAAGAACGCAGAATAGTCCGTGAGGTTTTTCTGCGGAAATCTGGAAAGCGATATCTTTTACCACTTCGGGCGGAAGCGGCAGAATTTGCCGGATAAGGGTTATGCCTTTCACCGTCTGGGCAGAGTTTATCAGTTTCTCTTTTATCTGGTTCTCTTTTTCCTTCATGTAATTTTCCAGCTGCTTGTGCATGTCGGCATTCTCTTCGAACGTTTTCCTTACGGCCGACATCAGGTCTTTCGAATTGTTGAAGAAAGTTCTGATACCGTTTATGAGATCTTCTTTCGTATACATAAGTTCTTCGGCTGCCGCACCGGTAATTGCTTCTATTCGGCGCACGCCGGCGGCAACGGAACTTTCGGAATTGATTTGGAACAGGCCTATGCAGCCGGTGGCCTTAGCATGACAGCCGCCGCAGAATTCTACGCTGTTGCCGAATTTTACAACTCTTACCTTGTCGCCGTATTTTTCGCCGAAAAGTGCGATAGCTCCTAATTTCTTGGCTTCTTCTATCGGTGTGTCGCGGAATTCCTGGAGAGGAATGTTCTCGCGAATCTTCCTGTTTACGATACGTTCTACCTTGCGGAGCTCTTCGGGCGTTACTTTCTGGAAATGCGAGAAGTCGAAACGGATGTAATCGGGAGTGACGAGCGAACCTTTCTGTTCCACATGAGTTCCGAGCACTTCGCGCAGCGCAGCGTCGAGCAGGTGGGTCGCAGTGTGGTTGGCTTCGCTCTGGCGCCGGAGTTCTATGTTAACTTTTGCGGTGAATTCTGCTTCGGGGTGCTTCGGAAGCGTCTTAGAGATGTGTATTGGCAGGTTGTTCTCGCGCTTTGTGTCGATAATCTCTATTGTCTCGTATTCGCTCTCAAGCGTACCTTTGTCGCCGACCTGTCCGCCCATTTCGGCGTAGAACGGCGTGATGTCGAGAACTATCTCGTAATACGTAAGTTTCTTTTGCTGCACGGTTCTGTACCGGAGAATGTGGCACTTGTGCTCTGTGAAGTCCCAGCCAACGAACTTTTCTTCGCCGTCGAGCACTGTAATCCAGTCGCTTGTCTCTATTTGTGCGGCGTTGCGGGCACGTTGTTTTTGTTTTTCCATTTCCGTGCCGAATCCTTCCTCGTCGACGGTCATTCCGTTCTCGGAGCAGATGAGTTCCGTGAGGTCGAGCGGGAAACCGAACGTGTCGAAAAGCGTGAATGCCTTGACTCCGTCGATTTGTGTCTTGCCTTCTTTGCGTGTTTCCTCGATTATGGAGTCGAGAAGACTGATTCCGGTAGCAAGCGTGCGTAGAAAAGCTTCTTCTTCTTCTTTGATAACGCGGGCTATAAGCACTTTTTGCGCTTCGAGTTCGGGATATGATTCTCCCATTTCGTCTACGAGGGTGGGAACGAGCTTGTAGATGAATGCTTCTTTCTGATTGAGGAACGTGTAGGCGTATCTTACGGCGCGGCGAAGTATTCTGCGGATTACGTATCCTGCCTTTGCGTTGCCCGGAATCTGTCCGTCGGCAATGCTGAAGGAAATGGCGCGCAGGTGGTCGGCCACAACACGCATTGCAACGTCGGTTTTTTCGTCTTGCCCGTATGTAACGCCGGCGAGGCTGCCTATTTTCTGAATTATAGGCTGGAAAACGTCGGTGTCGTAGTTCGAGCGTTTTCCCTGCATTACCATGCAGAGGCGTTCAAAGCCCATTCCGGTGTCGATTACCTTTGCCGGCAGCGGCTCCAGCGAGCCGTCGGCTTTTCGGTTGTACTGCATGAACACGAGGTTCCATATTTCTATCACCTGCGGGTTGTCTTTGTTCACGAGCTCTGCTCCGGAAATTTTCTGCTTTTCGCTTTCGGGCCGCAGGTCGATATGAATTTCCGAGCACGGGCCGCACGGGCCGGTTTCGCCCATTTCCCAGAAATTGTCGTGCTTGTTTCCGTTTATTATATGGCTTTCCGGAAAATACTGTCCCCATATCTCGGCTGCTTCGTCATCGCGCGACAGACCTTCGGAGGCTGCTCCTTCGAATACTGTGACGTAGAGATTGCTCTTGTCTATCTTCAGCACCTCTACGAGGTACTCATAGGCCCATGTTATGGCTTCTTTCTTGAAGTAGTCGCCGAAGCTCCAGTTGCCGAGCATTTCGAACATGGTGTGGTGATAGGTATCGTGCCCCACTTCCTCGAGGTCGTTGTGCTTGCCGCTTACGCGCAGACATTTCTGCGAGTCGGTGCAACGGCGGCTTTTGGGTTTTACATTGCCGAGTATTATATCTTTGAACTGGTTCATGCCGGCGTTGGTGAACATAAGCGTGGGGTCGTCTTTGATTACCATAGGAGCCGACGGCACTATGAGATGGTTTTTCGATTCGAAGAACTGCTTGAAAGAGTCTCTTATCTCGTTAGCTGTCATATAATTTGAATTTTTTGTATTTGTTTGCAAAGTTACGGCCTTTTCATTAACTTTGCAAGAGTTGTACTTATCTAAAAATATTAATGCTATGGCGCTGGCGGTAAACAAGGACTTTAAACTTTACTATTCTATAGGCGAGGTGGCCGAGATGTTCGGAGTGACCGAGACGTTGCTGCGTTTCTGGGAGAAGCAGTTTCCGCAGATTGCTCCCCGCAAGAGCGGACGCAACATACGTCAGTATAGTAAGGACGATATCGAGGAAGTGCGCCTGGTGTACAATCTCGTGAAAGTGCGTGGCATGAAACTCGCCGCCGCCCGCGAAGCCTTGCGCAAGAACAGAACCGGAGAACAGCGCACAGCAGAAGTGTTGGAGCGCCTCAAGGCCATACGCGAGGAGCTCATGAAGATGAAACATGAGTTCGACCACATGGAGTGATATTTTGTGCATGAAAAAGTAATTACCTGCCTATATTAATAATGTATATGCGCGAAGTGTTCTGCGGAATGCTTCGCGCAATTGTTTTCGCGTCTCTTGTTCAGTTGCGTGTGGAGTGTGATGAGGCCGGTCCCGTCGAAAACCGGCAGAAGAGGGTTTTATAAAAAAACGACCTCGCAAAAAAATATTTTAGTTTTTTACCAAGTAAAAAACTTCCCGCAGGAAATTGAAAATACAAGGGAGATAATCGAAAATAT
>CAJKQZ010000213.1 GCA_905202115.1 uncultured Prevotellaceae bacterium
CATATTTTCGATTATCTCCCTTGTATTTTCAATTATCTGCGGGAAGTTTTTTACACGCATGAAAAAAATATTTTTTTCGTGCGAGGCAATTTCAATATAAAATCTTTCCCTACCGATTTTATACAAATCGGCCTTTGCTTACATCGGAAATGCGTTCAAATATCCCATAAATATTTTTCTACGCAATAATAAAGTGCTCACCTACAGGGTTGAAATCCCATGCAAAAACACCCGTCTAAGATTTATCAGGATGAACGGAAGGAGCATCCTCCCCTTCGGCTACAACAAAGATAATGTTGCCGACAAAAAAATACCTTACCCCTACTCTTTCATAAGGCACGACAATGCTGCACCCACTATCCGGAGAAACGGAAGCCGTTGTATAACCGAATCCATGCACGCCGTCGGTTTTCACAACAACATTTTCTTTCAGATTAAGATTATGAATGCCGCACAACTTATATACAGCCTCTTTTGCACTCCACACAAGCAGCAGTTTGCGCCTTATACATTCGTCTTTCGACCGAATTTCCTGTTTTTGCGACGAAAATCCTGCTTCATTCTCCGATACTCCGTTCATTTCAGAGCACAAACTCAACATCATGCGTTCGGAGGCATTCAGAAAAGCGTTCGACACATTAAACAATTTGTCGGAATATTGCTGCACATCAATGCCTATACTATTTTCCGACAACGCCACGAAAACAAAGCCGCCGCCATGAGAAACGCTAACCTTATAACCTATTTCCGGAAGCACAGGAGCTCCGTATTCATCATACTCCAAAGGAGATTCAACGCCGGCCACAGCGTGCAGAATCACCTTAGAAACAATCCATTCAAGGCGGCGTTTGGCGGACTTTATACATTGAAGCCGCGGAATATAAAAATTACGGAAACGAGACGAGAGCAAAGAAAACAAAGTTTCTTCGCTCTCGTTTATTCTCCACACGAACAACCGTGTGCCGTCATGCCGTCTTCTGTCGAAAACAAGCGGCATAAAAACACCTAAAATTTCGGTTCTTCGGTTAAAGGCTCGCCCGTATTTTCCCCGTTCTGATGCTGCAAACGGGGCGCCAGCCTTTCTATTCTTTCGGCCAAAACCTCGGTAACGTTGCGCTGCATTCCGTTCTTGTCATTATAAATGCGCGTCCGTAGCTGGCCCTCCACATAAAGTTTGTCGCCGGTGTGGACGAACTTCTCTACAAACTGCGCAGTGTCCCTCCAGGCCACAACTCTGTGCCATTCGGTACGCTCCGGCACCTGAGTACCGTTTTTCAACGTATAAGCCTTCTCGGATGTGGCCAGTGAGATTCTCGCCACCGGCATATTGTTGTCTACATACCTTACCTCGGGCTCTCTCCCGACGTTGCCGATAAGCATTACTTTATTCAACGACATGATATTGATTTTTTAAAGGTTAACGGATTCTGTCGGCAGCCCTTACCAACCTGTCATCCTTATTTATAGCTGCGCGCGCCATTACGATAAGAACGAAAGCTACAAGCGGAAACGCGTCGAACACGTCAACGCCCCAGCTCAAATGCAATTTTCCCGCAATGGAAACAATGCAGCAAATGCGTGTGACATAATAAACAAGCAATACGAATATGCTCCAAAGGCAAAGGCGCATTTGCATTCTCCTGTTTTTATATAAAAATATGGTTGCAGCCGAAATTATTGTCGGAATCAATAGCATTACGCCCAATATTGAATAGAAACAGTTGGTTGTTTTACTGCACGCGTCGACCATTGTATGGTGCAAACTGCACAGACAAGACGCCACATCCCACTGCATAAAACAGAAGTTCGACAACTTTGCTGCAACACTGCCGCCGTCATCTATAAATGAAGTTGAAATGCAAAATGTTCCTGCAAGCAGCAACACTACCGCAAGAAAAAGAAATAGGCTTTGCTTTCTTTGAATCATAATTCACGGAAATTATTTCCCTACAAGCTCTGTTGAAATAAAAAAAACGGTTTCACCGTTGCCCACCCAAGACACAGGACGGCCGGAATACCGTTTTTCGTTTGCCATATTTCAGACAATGCCTTCCTTATCCTTAATGGGATTGCGGTAATACAACTTATCTTCCATATATTCCTGCTGCGCAATGAGAGCGGGCTTGGGAAGGCGTTCGTAGTAGCGCGAGATTTCTATCTGTTCCCTGTTTTCGAAGACTTCGTCCAGATTTTCATTTGCCGACGCGAACTCCTGCAATTTTTTTTGAAGGTCGGTTTTCATTGCAACCGATATCTGGTTTGCACGTTTCGACATTATCACAACACTCTCATAAATATTTCCTGTTCCTTTGCAGAAATCCATGATGTTGCGCGTCTGCGTGTTTACTGGCGCGTCGCTTTTTCTGTAATCCATGTTTTTAATGAAGTTATTCTTTTGTTATTTTTTTCGTTCGTTTGCTTGCGTTTTCGAAAATAGCTTTTGCCTCGTTCGAGTATTTCGAATCGGGAAATTCGTTCACAAAAGCGTAATACTCATCGGTGGCCGCTTCCATACGCTCAAACTCACGCGAACGTATACTATGGGTAGCGAGCTGATATTTTGCCCGAAGTATCATTATAGCGAACTCCTCGCGGCGTGTAGTATAGGGATAGTCGCGGAGAGCATTCTCGGCCGTTATTATGCAGGCTTCGTAGTTGCTGCCTCCATAGGAGCAGTTTCCGAAATAGCTCCCGAGGTCGTAATACGTCTTGGCCGAAAGATATTCTTTTTCCACCAGTCGATCCTGCAACTTGAATACTTTATCCTGCGCTTCTTTGGCATACAATCCGTCGGGATACATATCGAGAAGATTCTGGAACGCTGTCACGGCTTCATACGTTGCAGTCTGATCAAGCTTAGGTTCCGGAATATTCTTATACAGCGACATAGCGTTATAATAACGCGAATCTTCGGTGTAAAGTCCCTTATTGTAAGTCTGATAGTATTTTTTGAAAAAATTTCCGGCCGATTCGTAGTCGCGCGCCTTGTATGCGCTCATGCCCAAGAGGAAAAGCGACTCCTCTCCCTTGTCGGTGCCTTTAAGAACCGCAATAACATCCTGAAGAAGAACCACAGCCTTAGTGTACTGTCCGTCAGCGTAGAACTGTTTCGCGGCCTCATAGCGATAATTATAATCGGCCGACTTTAAAATTTTGTTATAATCGCCGCACGAGCAAAGCATTACGGATATTGCCGCGCAAAGCAACAGGCTTTTGTTCCTGATTCGCATATTCACACAATTAATCGCATGCAAAGATACGATTATATTGACAAACAGACAAGCACGCTATGATTTATTAACAAAAACAAATACATGCAATTTGAGATGTATCAAAAGAACAAATTCTCATAAAAATATAAGGAACGACAAAAGTGGAATGCAAGCGCCCTCCTTTTTCATGACATTTTTTTAATTCGCAAATAATCCGTGCGGCGGAAACGTCGTATTTCTGCCCACCTGACATTTTGTCAGGTCGTTTTTTCATGCCGGCAAAAAGAGCCTGAAAAATTATCTCAGACATATTTTAAAATATCTCAGAGATAATT
>CAJKQZ010000214.1 GCA_905202115.1 uncultured Prevotellaceae bacterium
ATATATACCTGCTGATTTTCAAGCGCTTGGCCGCTGACCGTTTTTGTCTGCAAAACTCTAAGTAAAAGAACAGCGGATACAACTACAGGGGAACGTGCTCTCAAGGTTGGAACGTATGAAAAAAAAACATACCTTTGCATAATGCCCGAACGGACAAAGGCGGCAGAACGGGAAAATCCGTTTAAACAGAAACAAAACAAACACAATACTTAAAAAGAACAATTGTATGAAAACTGTAAAAATCTTGTTTATCCTTTTACTGACAACTTATTCCGGAATATATGCCCAATACGACGCAAGTGTTGTGTTGCAGGAAAACGGACAGCCCTTGCATATAGCCGATCCGTGCGTTTATGAAGACGGCGGAATGTATTATCTTACAGGAACCACGGACAAAGACAACAGTTTTGAATATTACACCTCGTCAGACCTGCGCACATGGAAATACGGCGGAGTGCTTTTGAAAGCAGGAAAAGACCACATAGGCGAATCCTGCTTCTGGGCTCCGGAAATAAGAAAATACAACGGCAAGTTCTACATGACTTATAGTTGCTACAGCAGCAAATACAAGACGTTTGTAACATGCCTGGCCGCAAGCGACTATCCCGACAAAGGATTCAAAGACCTCTACGCACCCTGGTTCGACCCAAAATACAGCGCAATAGACTGCGACATTCTTGTTGATGACGACGGCACGCCATATCTTTATTATAGCCACAACTTCATGCTAAACGACACCTTAGGCGTTGGCGAGATATATTGTGTGGAACTGACAAAAGACCTGGCCCACTTCGTAGGCGAACCGAAATTCATATCGAGCGCAACACAGAAATGGGAAAAAGTGAACTACGCAAGAAACCGTTGCAATGAAGGACCGTGGGTAATAAAGCACAACGGCAAATATGTAATGACCTACTCGGCAAACGATACGGGATACAAATATTATGGAGTAGGAATTCAAACCGCCAACAACCCGTTCGGACCGTGGAAAAAGTACAAAAGCAATCCTATGCTGCAAACCGATATGAAAAACGGAGTCTCTTCGCCCGGACACAACTCTATCGTAACCACAAAAGAAGGGAAAATGTACATAGTATACCACCGTCATGCCGATCCTAACTGCAAAAAGCCTAACTGGGACCGCATTGTATGTATCGACGAGATTTATTTCGACAAAAAAGGCCGGCTGAAATTAAAAAAATAACACGCAGACAACGACAAACCAACCGACGGGATAACTTTTCCAGGAACAGGAAATTTAAATGATAGACAGGGAAACCGTACAAAAGATAATGGACACGGCAAACATCGTTGAAGTCGTGTCGGAATTTGTTACTCTCCGTCGCGCGGGAGTTAACTACCGCGGCCTATGCCCTTTTCATGACGAAAAGACCCCGTCTTTCTACGTATCTCCGTCGCGCGGTATATGCAAATGCTTTTCTTGCGGCAAAGGCGGCAATGCGGTGCATTTCCTTATGGAGCACGAACAGCTCAGCTACCCCGAAGCGTTGCGTTGGCTTGCAAAGAAATATAATATAGAAATCCACGAAAAAGAACTTACCGACGAGGAGCGCCAGGCGGCAAGCGAACGCGAAAGCATGTTCATAATAAATGAATGGGCCGCCGGATTCTTTCAGAACATTCTTCACAATCATGCCGACGGAATAGCAATAGGCATGGCTTATTTCAGAAACCGCGGTTTCAGAGATGATACGATACACGAATTCAGCTTAGGATTTTGCCCGAAAGAACGCACAGCGCTCGCCGAAGCCGCACGTGCGAAAGGATTCAAAGACGAATATCTCGAAAAGACCGGACTGTGCTATAAACGCGACGACGGAAAAATGATTGACCGCTTTTCCGGTCGCGTGATATTCCCCGTACATACCGTAAGCGGCAAAATCGTTGCATTCGGCGGACGAGTGCTGAAAACCGACGAAAAGATTGCAAAATACGTAAACTCGCCCGAATCGGAAATATACAACAAACGCAACGAATTATACGGGCTTTATATAGCCAAACACTCGATAGTAAAAGAAGATCGCTGCTTCTTGGTAGAAGGTTACACGGATGTAATCTCCATGCACCAGAGCGGAATAAAAAATGTAGTGGCTTCATCGGGAACATCTCTTACTCCGGGGCAGATAAGAATGATTCACCGCTTCACCAATAACATAACAGTGCTGTATGACGGCGACGCAGCCGGCATAAAAGCCTCGCTCAGAGGAATAGATATGCTGCTGAGCGAGGGAATGAATGTCAAAGTGGTTCTGCTGCCCGACGGAGACGACCCCGACAGCTTTGCACGAAAAAACAACGCAACCACGTTCAGGGAATATATAAACTCACATCAGACAGACTTTATCACATTCAAAACGGAACTGCTCATGAACGACAGCGCGAACGACCCTGTGGGACGAGCCGCACTCGTTGACAACATAGTAAGAAGCATTTCCGTTATCCCCGACAAGATTCTGTGCTCTATGTATGTAAAGGAATGCAGCCGCACCATGAACGTAGAGGAAAGCCTGCTCATAGACGCCGTGGCAAAACTAAAACGCGAACAGAAGCAGGCCAGGTACAAAGAAGAAAAAGCCGGAAATATAAAAGATACAGCCGCAGAATCCGAAATGTCGGAACAAGTCAGCGAAATTTCCGGCACACAAATAAAAAGCATTACGGTTTCACCCACAGAGAAGGCCGAACGTCTGCTTATACAAATGATTATACTATACGGAAAGCATTACGTGGGAGAAGTAGAAACGACAAACGGTACAACCGAGATGAACGTAATCGACTACATCGATTACGAAATAAGCATTGACCGGTTGTATTTTTCCAATCCGTTATACAAAAACATTCTTAAAGAAGCGGTAGAACACTCCCACGAAGAAAATTTCTCGACAAGAAAATACTTTCTATACCACTCAAACACCGATATAAGTCAGCTGGCGGCAAAACTGGAAAGCGAGAAATATCACCTAAGCCGCAATCAAAGTATTACGGTCGAAAGCATAGAAAGTCGCATAAGCGAAGTAATTCCTCAAATGATAATCAGTTATAAGCTGGCTTGCGTGGGACAGATTCTAAACCAGATACTGGCAAAGCTCGCAAATCCGGAAATTGCAAACAACGAAGAACTGCAAGCCGAACTGATGTCGGAGTACAATGAAATGAAAAAAGTGGAATGCGCCCTTGCCGGTCAGGCAGGCGACAGAGTAATCCTATCTTGAAATCCTATACCTGGCAAACTTTCATGAACCTGTCATGGCAGATGTTCATAATAGAAGGCAACGAAGTCGCAGCCGGAGGATTAATCTCTAATATTTTACGCATCATTTCCATTGTCCTGGCAATAATTATTACCATTCTGCATAAGCGAAAGTCCAAGAAACGAATCTTTGACTATCCGGTTTGGAGTTTTCGATAATTTGATTTCAACATAAAAAACAAGCTCCTCATGAAAAAAAATATTTTTTTGCACGAATAAAAAACTTCCCGCAGATAATTGAAAATACAAGGGAGATAATCGAAAATATGTC
>CAJKQZ010000215.1 GCA_905202115.1 uncultured Prevotellaceae bacterium
CGATGAACGCCCGGCAGGAGGACATACAGAGCATATACGACCTTTGCAGCGCGCAGCAGCAGCTGGGCGTTATTGGTGACGAGATACAGCTGGCAGGCGCGCAGGAGCTTGCCACCTATTTAGAGAAGAAATCGAGCTTAGAGAAGCTTATCCCCGTGATGAACGACATGATAGCACAGCAGTATGGCCTGAACGCCACGAGCGAAGCAGCTGCCAATATCGCTACCATGCTGGGTAAGGTAATGGACGGCCAGACGGGCGCGCTGTCGCGTTATGGCTACAAGTTCGACGAGGTGCAGGAGCAGATACTGAAGTTCGGCACCGAAGAACAACGCGCGGCTGTGCTTGCGGAAGTTGTGGAAAGTGCTGTAGGCGGCATGAACGCGGAGCTCGCCAATACAGCAAGTGGCAAAGCTAAACAGGCGGCCAACGATATTGGTGATTTTGGCGAAAAGATAGGGCAAGTCATAGCTCCACTTGAGAATGCTATTATTTCCGTAGGAGAAATAGGTAGAGCTTTATCTGGTTTGGGGACTGTAATTACAGGCGGAATAAGCGTGTATAAAGGGCTAAAAGAGCATATTCTTAGTTTATCAGTGGCCTTGAAATCGTCTATTCTTGCCACATACGCCCAGGCTGCCGCGTCGAAGGTCTCGTCTGCGGCTACGGCGTTGTGGGCCAATCAGGTGCGTTTTGCCAACCGTATGCAGATAGCATGGGCTTTCGGCGCCAAGACGTTTGTAATCCGCGCCGTAGCCATGCGCGCGGCGATAACGGGCCTTATGGCCGTTACCGGCGTTGGGCTTGCCATAGCCGCGTTGGGCAGTGTGATAAGCCTGTTTTCGTCGAAGACGCAGAAAGCGACGGACGAGATGAAGCGTGCGGAGCAGGCGGCAGATGATAGCGCCGGCGCATTGGGTGGTGAATCGTATGCCCTTACGCAGAACCGCGCGCAGTTGGAGCTGAACATAGCCCGCCTGAAGGAGTTTTCCGGCACGAAAGAGCAGGAGAAGAAAATCGTAAGCGAGCTCAACAGCACCTACGGCGAGACAATGGGCTATTTCAGCAGTGTGTCTGACTGGTATAAGGCGCTCACGGCCAACTCTGAGGCTTACTGCTTGCAAATGCAGAAGGAGGCGCAAATGCGCGCGTTATCGGAGCGCATAGCCGAGAAAGAACTGGAGAACCGCGACATACGCTCAAAGATAAGGGCTGGCAAGTATTCCACGAAACGCGAATACCGCACCGAGCAGATAGCCTATACCGCTGGCGGCATAGCGGGCGCAAACCTTACGCAGCGCGTAGAGGTGGCGGGCTCAAGCGAGCTCGATAAGGCCAACGCACAGATAAAGCAGAACGAGGCTTCGACGGCCGAATGGCAGCGGCAGCTCAAGGAGGTTGCCGCCGAGGCCGCAAAGATAGAAATGCCCGTTATAGGCTCAGCAAAGCCGAAAGATTTCCCGCAGGGGAAAGATGTAAAAAAAACTGTGTTGCCGGAGAAGTCAAAGCCTGAAAAAGAGGAGGCGGTTTTTGGCAGCATAAAATGGTATGACAGTCAATTGCGCGCCTTGCGTGAGCGCATAGAGGGCACGGCCGACACAGAGGCCGCCTCGGCGCTGCAGGGAGTGTATGAGGGACTGGCGGCGCAGCTGCACGAGCTCAAGATAAAGATAGGCATAGAAAAGCCCGACGAGAGCGAGACAAATGAGACGCTCCGCGGCATAGACGAGATAATCGCCGCTCATCCGCTTGAGCCTTTAGAGTTCGACACCGGCAAGAAGTCGGACAATGAGGGCTTCAAGTCAGCGGCCGAGGGCATAGAGGAAATGGGCGCCAGCTTGGCGAGCATGGGCAAGGACCTCGAGCTGCCCGCCCTCAATATAGCGGGCACCGTGGCCCAGGCCGTCGCCACCCTTGCGCTCAGCTTTGCCGACGCCATGCGCGGCGCGGCTGCTATGGGCCCGTGGGGTTGGATAAGCTTCGGCGCGGCAGGCCTGGCACAGCTTATGGCCACGATAGCCGCCGTAAAGAATGCTACGGCCTTTGCCAACGGCGGCGTGGTGTATGGCCCCACACTTGGTTTAGTGGGCGAGTATGCCGGTGCGATGAACAATCCGGAGGTGATAGCCCCTTTGTCAAGTCTGCGTTCGCTGCTCGCTCCCACCGACGCCACCGCGGGCGAGGTGCGTTTCGTTATCGAGGGCGACAAGCTGGCCGGCGTGCTCCAGCGCAGGAACCGGAAGCTCTCTCGTGCGTAACGGCCTGTTATGTGTGAGATGATGAAAGGCCTTTGAGGTAAAAAAACATAAGACATGAGTAAATACATACAATATGCAGGTTCATTTGTGAGCAGCGCCGGAACGGTTTATCGCGCCGAGATATTGCGCGAGGCCGCCGGAGCGTTCGCCGAAGTGGGCGAGCTGACGTTCGACGCCTCTGAGCCCATAACCATAGAATGGGACAGCAAGGGCAAAGAGGAGCCGATATGCGGAAGCACCGCCACGCTTAATGTGATAAGTCCCGGCGACCGCACGTATGCCGGCTTGTACACCGTCGAGGCAGGGAGCGTGCGTTTAGACATATACCGTAACGGTTTTCTCTACTGGAGTGGCTGCATAGACACCGAATTCTACGAAGAGCCTTATGAGCGGCAGAGTGGCTATATCGTATCGCTCTCATTTACCGACTTGGGCATTTTCAAGCGCCTCAAACTCTACGGCCACGGCGCCAGGAGCCTTGCCGGCATGTTGCGCGAAGCGCTCGACGCTGCCGGCTTAGAAAACCTCGCAATCGACGACAGCCTCATATCATCACGCCTCGCCGCCGCCGACGCGGAAACCATGAGCCTTTCGGATATCTTGGTAAGCGGCGATAATTTTTACGACGAAGACGGGGAGGCCGTTACGGCCGAAGAGATGATTGCCGGTATTCTGCAACCCTTAGCCTTGCGCGCAATACAGCGCAGCGGCAAGTTGTGGGTGTACGACATAAACGGCCTCATGGGCGCCGAGCGCAGCTATATAGAATGGAAAGGCGCCACGCAAACGCTGAGCGCCGATAAGGTGTATAACAACGTGACGGTTACCTGGAGCCCCTATGTCAGGAAAGGCAACCTGCTGCCCGAGGAATGCTGGACGCTGAAAACCGACAAGACCCTGTATTCGTTCTCGTTTGAAGACGTAAACGCGGGCGGCAGGCCGGTAATTGTTGACGGCAAGGCGGCGCGCTATACAAGCTACCACTACACTACCGACAGCGACGAATGGCCCGACCAGACCGATGTAGGGTTCACACTGTGGCTGAGCCGCACGGGAAAGGGCGCCGAACTGGTATCGGACAAGATAAATTATTACAAGATCGTGCCGCAGAATGACGGCTCCGAATCGGAGGGCATAGCCATAATGTACACAGCCGTTTGGGCCGACAAGGTGGACGGCGCCAAGTATATGAGTTTTAACGCCTGCGGCGTGCTTCCGCC
>CAJKQZ010000216.1 GCA_905202115.1 uncultured Prevotellaceae bacterium
AGATAATTCAAAATATGTCTGAGATATTTTAAAATATCTCAGACATATTTTTTGCGGTTTTTAGGAGCGCTGAAAATCAAAGCATTATAAACGTCTGTTTTTGTCTGTAAAAACAAATGGATTCATACTCTTTAACGACTTTAAGGCCGTTAAGGTAGTTAAATACATTAAAGTCCTTGAAAACACGGTAAAACCGCACATTTATCGGCTCGGCATAAAAAATGAGCAAGCGCATTTTGCGCTGCACTCGCCTTTTGCGGAATATTTCAGCTACGCTGCAATATAATGGCGGCTCGGCATAAAAAATGAGCAAGCGCATTTTGCGCTGCATTCGCCTTTTGCGGAATATTTCAGCTGAGCTGCAATATAATCGCGGCTCGGCATAAAAAATGAGCAAGCTCATTTTGTTCTGCTCTCGCCTTTTGCTATTTTTGCTTCTACAACACGTAACGAAAACTTGTAAAAACAATGAAAACATATCTTGTTACCGGCGCCGCCGGCTTCATTGGTTCAAACTTCATAAAATACATGCTCGGTCACCACGACGACGTACGTATCGTGATTCTCGACGCGCTTACCTACGCGGGCAACTTAGGCACTATCCAGAACGACATCGACAACGAGCGTTGCTCTTTCGTGCGCGGCGACATCTGCGACAGTGCGCTCGTAAACCACCTGTTCGTTGAATACCGCTTCGACGTGGTAGTGAATTTCGCAGCCGAAAGCCACGTAGACCGAAGCATAGAGAATCCGCAGCTGTTCCTGCAAACCAACATACTCGGCACGCAGAATCTCATGGACTGTGCCCGACGCGCATGGGTGAGCGGGAAAGACGCCTCGGGTTATCCCACCTGGCGTTCCGGAGTGAGATTCCACCAGGTGTCGACCGACGAAGTTTACGGCGCTCTCGGAGCCGAAGGATTCTTCACCGAAAACACGCCGCTCTGCCCCCACAGCCCTTACAGTGCGTCGAAAGCAAGCGCCGACTTCATAGTGTGCGCCTATCGCGACACCTATCATTTTCCGGTGAGCATTACACGCTGCTCAAACAACTACGGCCCCTATCATTTCCCCGAAAAACTGATTCCACTTATAATAAACAATATATTGGAAGGAAAAAAACTCCCCGTTTACGGACAAGGGCTCAACGTGCGCGACTGGCTTTACGTTGAAGACCATTGCAAGGCTATCGACCTCGTAATAAACCACGGCGCTGACGGAAGCATTTACAACGTGGGAGGACACAACGAGCAACGCAACATCGACATAGTGAAAATCATTATCGACATAGTAAGGCGCACTATGGAGGAACGACCGGAATTCCGCGTGCTGCTTAAAAAACAAGAGCTCAACGCCAGCGGAAAAACCGACATCGAGTGGATAAACTACGACCTAATCACATTCGTAAAAGACCGTCTGGGCCACGACCTGCGCTACGCTATCGATCCTTCCAAGATAAAAGCCGACCTCGGCTGGTATCCCGAAACGACTTTCGCACAGGGAATAGAAAAGACCGTTCTCTGGAATCTCGAAAACCGCCAATGGGTGAACGAAGTCACTTCCGGAGAATACCAGACCTATTACGAACACATGTACGACGCACGCTAAGCGGCCGGCATGCCTTTCTGCGGCACAGACAAGAGCCGCGAACAAAATTCCGTCGTACAGGCACCATTCCGGTAAGCTCCTGTACGACGGAATTCCATTTATGACAATTCGCACAAAAGCGGTGCAGACAAATGTATTGCTTTAGAATTCAAGCTCCGGCGGCTCGGCGGGAACGTATGTGCTCTTTATTCTCCACGCCTGCGGATAAAGATTGTTCAGTCGCGTTCCCACATTGTTGGCAAAGCCGAGCGGCACGCCGCGATACGTAACCAGCACACATCCGCGCGCATACTGTCGCGACGGCGTCAAAGTCTCACCCCGCAGATAGCGCACAGCGTCGGCATAGTCAACGTTTTCTTCCTCGAAAGCCCCGCGATTCAGCTCTGTACTCAGCGCAAGTCCCTGCAAAGGCACATATTCTGCTGCCGCGACTCCTTTTCCGGCCTTGCGACCTGAGTTTTTCGCAGCGCGTTTAGCCTCTTTCTCCTCTGCAACCGGTATTCCGGCAAAAATTACATCGAGATTTTTATCGAGCAATGCCATATCGTTGCAAAGCGTCCTGCGTCGGGCATAAACAGCTGCTCCGATTTTGCAGAAAGCGAAGTCACCGGAGTGCAGAAGCCGGTCGGCAAACTGCACGCCTCCGGCAAAATCTCCAGCACCGGCCCTTCCGGCAGGCTGTTGCACGTTTGTTTCACCACACTCTCCGTTCTTGCGCAGCAATGCGAGGAAAAATCCCTCGCCGCGTGCGCGGTGCGGAAAGAAGTGGCACACATCATCCGAGCCGTCCACGGTATTACCGGTCACGCCCCACTCTTGCTCCGTGCTTACAGGCACAATCTGCGCTCCGAGAGTGTGTGCAATCCATTGCACATTGTCTTCGTCCTCGCTACGGTTGAAAGTGCAGGTGCTGTACATCAGAAAACCGCCAGGGCGCAGCGAAGGCCACACATCATTTATAATCTGCCGCTGACGCTCGGCACAACTTTCCACAGCCTTTACGCTCCACTCCTCGCGGGCCTGCATATCCTTACGAAACATGCCCTCGCCCGAGCAGGGAACATCGGCCGCAATTATGTCGAAATAGTTTTCCATACGTCCGAATGCTTCCGGATAATTACACGTGACCGCCACATCGGGATTGCCCCACTTCTGCATGTTTTCGGCAAGCACCGCGGCACGGCGCGCAATGGGTTCGTTGGTCACGAGAAGTGTTCCCGCAGGCATAAGGCTGCGCAAAAGCGTGGATTTTCCTCCCGGCGCGGCGCAAAGGTCGAGCACGCGGCGCACCGGCGTCGCAGCAGCAGCCTGCATAAAAGCCTGCTCCACAAACATCGACGACGGTTCCTCAACGTAGTATATTCCCGCGTGCATAAGCGGGTCGAACGTAAACCTCGGGCGGCTTTTGAGATAATACCCCGCCCGCGACCATGCCACGCGCTGCGCCCCGCCGGATACCGGCAGCACGGAAACGTAGGCACTTTTGATTTCGTTGAGGCGCACGCTCACCACAGGCTCTCTGTCAAGAGCCTTTTCAAGAAGCATGTATTCGTCGTTGCCCATGATACCGCGCATTGAAGCGGCAAAATCGTCGGGAAGATTCATTGCATATGGATTTTAGTATATGCAAAGTTAAATAATTATTATCTATTGCCGCAAAACCGAAACAACGGCATACATTCACAAAAACCTCCCGCAGGAAATAAAAATTATCTCTGAGATATTTTGAAATATGTCTGAGATAATTTAAAATATCTCA
>CAJKQZ010000217.1 GCA_905202115.1 uncultured Prevotellaceae bacterium
ATTATCTCAGACATATTTTCGATTATGTGCCTTGTATTTTGAATTATCTGCGGGACGTTTTTTACCAAGTAAAAAACTGAATTTTTTTTTTGAGGGGCGTTTTTGGGAATGAAACTACTGCCGACGATTTTCTGCGGGGCCGTGGTTTCTTTGTTCCAAATTCATGCGGATATTTCCGCAAGAAAACGGGCCGCGTACTAAGGACAAAAAAATATGTCTGAAACAATTTGAATTTGCTTCAGACATACCTTGTTTATATGCGGGAGCCTTCATGCCGCTCCGTAGGAACGGCGTATTTACTTGAAGTAAGGAACTTCCGAAACGGTGGACGGGCTCGAATTTTCCACGTAGGGCCAGCCGTCTTTCCACATCACCTTGTCGAGTAGTACTACGCGTCCCAAATCGGCATTAGCGCGCAGAAATCCGTGGTAGGGAATCCATGTGTCGCCGTTGTCGTCCTCAATGAATTCGGCATTGTGCCCCGGGCCGGCAACGAAGTCATTGCCTTCGATGAGAAGCTCGCACTGGTTGTCGAGCATACGTCCGCCGCTCTTGTTTACATACGGGCCGGCAAGGTTGGTGGAGCGGCCGTAAACTATGTGGTAGGTGCTTTTGGCGCCTTCGCAGCAGGTTCCCGTGGAGCCGAACAGATAATAATAGCCGTCGCGCTTGTATACGTACGACGCTTCGGTAAGTCCGCCCACGAGCTGCGTTTTCTGCGCACCGGGCATTACGCGCAGGCCGTCTTCGGTGAGCTGTATCATGTATATGCCATGATAGCTGCCCCAGATGAGGTAGTTCTTGCCGTTGTCGCGGATGAAAAACTGGTCGATTGAGCAGCTCACATTCATTTCCTGCGACATAAGAACCACGCCGCGGTCGGTGAACGGGCCCTCGGGAGTGTCGGAAGTGGCTACGCCCACTCCGCACTTTTCGATGTCATCCCACACGCCTATCGAATAATAAAGCACGTACTGGCCGTCGATATAATTGATGTCGGGCGCCCACATTCCAGCGCTTTCGCCGGGGCCCGCGCCCGAGCCAGGGGCCACGCACGCGGGGCGCGTGCTCTCGGAAAACGCTGTGCCCACGTAAAGCCAGTCGATGAGGTTTTTGGAGCGGTAGATAGGTATGTTTCTCGTGTCTTCCGTGCCGTAAAGGTAGAACAGGCCGTCTTCGGCACGTATTATCGTGGGGTCGGGAATAGAGAGTGGAATTATTGGATTGTTGAATGTAATCCGTTTTATGTAGTCGTCGGCAGCGGCGCGGTCAATGCCCGCCACGAAAAACGCGGCGAACAGTAAAGCGGATATGATTGTTCGTTTCATTATTATAATATATGTTTTTTGTTTGGTTGTGTTTGTTCGAATTTCGGTTGCGTGTGTTTGCGCAACGGATGTCGCAGACGGATAACGGCCGGAAATCCGTTATTTGCGGCGTATGAGAATTTTCTTGCCGTTGTGTATGTAGATTCCTTCGGCGGGATTTTCTACGAGGATACCGTCGAGCGTATAATAAGCGCCGTCGGCATCCGATAGGTTGTCGGTACGGATGTTTTCAATGCCTACGGGGTCGCTCGTACTAAAGAACCATTTAGCCTTTCGCCAGCCCTGCTTCAGGCGATAGTTGGTTACCTTGCCCGAAGGCACGTAAAGCCTGTTTATATACTTGAACGTGTTTGACGTTATCTCTACAGGGTCGTCCCAGCCTGCGAAGAGTTTGTTTATCGAGTCGCCGGCAAAGGCAAAGTCGCCTATCGAAACGATTGTTTCGGGCATGGTGACGTGTTCTATGTAGCCGCAGCCTTCGAAGGCCCTCTCTCCTATGCTTGTAATCCTTTCCGAAAAGTCTATCGCCTCGAAACCGCCGAAGTTCTGGAAGGCGTAATCGCCTATCGAGGTGGCGTTGTAGGGTATCTTGATGTTCGAAAGAGACGAGCAGCCGGCAAATACGTAGTCGAGGATTCCTACGCTGTCGGAAAGCACTATGCTGCTGAGCGATGAGCAGTTGCGGAAAGCTTCCGCGCCGAGATATTTCACGGAGTCGGTCATGGCAATGCTTTCCAGCGACTTGTTGTCCTTGAAAGCGCGGTCGCCGATGTAGCGAAGCCCGTCGGGAAGGATTATGTTGTTCAGTTTGCCGCAGGCAAGGAATGCGTCGTGGCCTATCTCCTCCACCAGCGGGGAGAGTTTCACGACGCTCAGGGAGGTGCAGCTCATAAATGCGGCGGGCGCTATTATACGGCATGAGTCGGAGTATTCCACGCTCGTGAGCTTGTTGCAATTATAGAATGCAGCGTACCCCACGCGGCGGTAGGTGTCCGAAAGTCTTACCGTTCTAAGTTCCGTGCATTGGTCGAATATTTCGTTGGGCACCTCATCGCCGTAGTTTTGGATTTGGGCGTAGGTAATGCCCGTGCAGCGCATGAAAACAGCCTTTCCCATGCTTTTCACCGAGGCGGGAATCGATATGTTTGTCAGCTTCGTGCAGCCGTGGAATGCCCAGCTGCCTATCGTGGTGACGGTTGTGGGAATGGCTATCGAAACGAGCTTTTCGCAGCAGTCGAAAGCCGCTTCGCCGATTTCCGTAAGCTTTGCAGACGGGAAGTATACGCTCGTAATTCCTTTGCAGCCTGCGAATGCGTAGCTGCCTATCCTTGTTACGGAGGCGGGAATGGTTACCGATGTAAGTTCGGTGCAAAAGCTGAATGCGTCATCGCCTATTCCGGTAACGGTATACGTCGTGCCGCCGTAGGTAACCGTTTCGGGTATCGTCAGTACGCCGCTTACGTAGCTGCCTTCCTCGTCGGGCGGGGCCGTTTCCGCAGTGGCGTCGCCGGAGTTGAGATTGAAATAAAGCGCGTCTATTTTCACTTTTTCGGCGTATGCGCCAATTGGGCACGCAAGCAGCGCTGCGAGTATCGCGGCCGCCGCGCCGGATACGCTACGCCTCAATGCCCGTTGAATGAGGTGGCGTAGTAGAGTTGTTATCATATAATATATTATTGAATGTTTACATGTGAATGTCTGCAATGTGCCTGTTGCGCCCTTCCGGCGCCGCATTTCAAGGCATTTGCGATTTAAAAGTAGTGATTACAGGTAATATGCTAAAACAAAAGTAGCGATTTTTGTTATTATTTAACATTTTCGGGTGCTATAACAGTAATTTTGAAAATAAGTTGGGCCGTAATGAGGGTCGCCGACGGCAAAAAATATCACATTGTCCTGTTTGTCGCTCTAAGATGCCCTAAGTCGAAAGGCGTTTGCATTTCACAAGACAGAGGAAGCTTTTCGGGCAGAGTTTGCAGACAAAAACGGTCAGCTGGCAAGCACTTGAAAATCAGCAGGTGTAT
>CAJKQZ010000218.1 GCA_905202115.1 uncultured Prevotellaceae bacterium
ATAATGTCGGGATTCGAACGTTCTTTCGGTGTCATCGAATAAATGATAGCCTCTACGCTCTTGAATGCGTTATCGTCGATATCCAGGTCCTTAACAGCCTTGCCGACACCAGGAATCATCGAAACGAGATCCTTTATGTTTCCCATTTTCTTTATCTGGGCTATCTGACTAAGGAAGTCGTTGAAGTCGAACTGGTTCTTGGCGATTTTTTTCTGCAACTTGCGGGCCTCTTTCTCGTCGTACTGCTCCTGGGCACGCTCAACAAGCGACACGATGTCGCCCATTCCGAGAATTCTGTCGGCCATTCGCTCGGGATGGAACACGTCGAGAGCTTCCATTTTCTCTCCCGTACCTACAAACTTGATAGGCTTATCGACCACAGTGCGTATGGACAATGCGGCACCGCCGCGGGTATCGCCGTCGAGCTTTGTAAGAACCACGCCGTTGAAGTCAAGACGATCGTTGAACTCCTTAGCCGTGTTTACAGCGTCCTGTCCCGTCATCGAATCGACAACAAAAAGTGTTTCATCCGGATTCACGGCCGCTTTTATCGCAGCTATTTCGTTCATCATCTGCTCGTCAACCGCCAAACGTCCGGCCGTATCGATTATTACGAGGTCCTTAGCGTGAGCACGTGCCTCCTTGATTGCATTAAGAGCGATGTTTACAGGATTCTTCTCCTCCGGTTCGCTATAGACAGGCACGCCGATCTGTTCGCCGAGCACTTTCAGCTGATCTATTGCCGCCGGACGGTAAACGTCGCAGGCAACAAGCAGCGGAGAACGGTGTTTTTTCGATTTCTGCCAGTTGGCAAGTTTTGCAGAAAAGGTTGTTTTACCCGATCCCTGCAAGCCCGACATAAGAATAACCGCCGGACGCCCCGCGAGATTCAGCTCAGCGGCAGAACCGCCCATAAGTTCAGCCAGCTCGTCGTGAACGATTTTCACCATAAGCTGCCCCGGCTTCACGCTCGTGAGCACATTCATGCCCAACGCCTTTGCTTTTACGCGGTCGGTAAAACTTTTCGCCACTTTATAGTTGACATCGGCGTCGAGCAGCGCGCGGCGCACGTCTTTCAGGGTTTCGGCAACGTTTATGTCGGTAATTTTGCCTTCGCCCTTCAATATTTTGAACGATCTCTCTAAGTGTTCGCTTAAATTCTCAAACATTTCCTGAAAAATAATCTATTTTTTACAAATCGTGATGTTTCATGCGAAATTCCGCAAGCTCTTCATATTTCGTTCCGGGCCGCCCGTAGTTTGCATACGGGTGAATGCTTATGCCGCCGCGGGGAGTGAAAAAGCCGGTTACCTCAATGTATTTCGGATCCATGAGACTTATCAAATCCTTCATGATTTTATTCACGCAGTCTTCGTGGAAATCTCCATGATTCCGGTAACTGAAAAGATAGAGCTTCAGACTTTTGCTCTCAACCATTCTCTCGTCGGGAATATATTCTATTCTTATTTCCGCATAATCGGGTTGCCCCGTTATAGGACAAAGGCTCGTAAACTCGGGACAGTTGAAACGCACCCAATAGTCGTTTCCGGGGTGTTTGTTCACGAAAGTCTCGAGCACAGACGGGTCGTAATCCGTTTTATATACCGTAGAATTTCCGAGGGATTTCAATCCTTCGTCTTTTCTTTCTTTCATATTATTCCTTACTGCTTATATATTCTTCGAGGCCTCGGCGCCGCAGCTCACAGGCCGGACAATGCCCGCACCCGTCGCCTTTCACGCCGTTATAGCAAGTGACGGTTTCGTTACGCACTATGTCGAGAACGCCCAGTTCGTCGGCCATTGCCCACGTCTCTTTCTTGTCTTTCCACATCAGCGGCGTGTGTATGACAAACTGTTCCTCCATTGCAAGATTCAACGAAACGTTCAGACTCTTTATAAAGGTGTCGCGACAGTCGGGATAGCCGCTGAAATCGGTCTGCCCCACTCCCGTAACTATGTTCGTTATGTTACGCTCGCGCGCATACACGGCGGCAATGCTGAGAAAGAACAGATTCCTTCCGGGAACAAACGTATTAGGCGGGGTATCCTGCGGTTTCACCTCATCCATTCTCATATCCTTATCGGTGAGGGAATTTTTTGCAAGCGTTCCTATCAGAGGCACATCGAGGCACTCCCAATCCACTCCGGCAACAGACGCTATGCGTTCTGCCGCAGCCACTTCGCTCAAATGCCGCTGACCGTAAGAAAACGTAATGGCCGCAACATTGCCGAAATGCTTCTTTGCCCAGAACAGACAGGTAGTAGAATCCTGCCCTCCGCTAAAAACCACGAGGGCATTATTGTTCGGTGTTATCATTTCTTTCTTTTTTTAGTTCAGACGGTATGCGGAATGCCGTATAAAGCTCCAGCCATGCACCGACGGTCAGAAAAACAAGCCATTCATTGTGGCCGAAAGGCCATACATGGCGAACCGACATCCACATAGGCACTGCAGTGACGAGCAATACCAGCGCGCCGAGAATCTGCTGCCTGCGCAAGCGCCTTATCGTGAAACTTCCGCCTTCATATCTCGCACTCAACTGCATGGCTGCAAAACAGGCCGCCCCCACTCCGAACACGTAAGGAACATATTTCCTTGCCGGAGTGCTGAAAGCCACCAATGCCAGAAGCATAACCACCGCTCCGGCATTATAAACCATGATTTGTAATTTACTTAGCTGTTTCATTACGGGAATAATCGTTTCCTTCATACTCGAATACGAACACGTCCTCGTCGGCCTTTTTCATAAAATAGCGTTCACGTGCTATTTTTTCTATTGCACGCGGGTCGGTTTCAAGAGCATGTATCTGCTTCTTGTCGCGTTCATAAATACGGAAATAGCGCTCTTTCTCGGCCCTCAACGTTGCTATTTCGTTGCGCTGCTCATAGCGGCGAAGTAAACTGTTGTGGTCAAGAAAAATCAGATTCGTGAAAAAAAGCACACAAACTATAAAACATTTGCGCTTTCCGAGCCACCTCCATGTAGTTTCGAGTTTCCCCATACGTTCAGGCCGCCATTTCTCAAAGTGTAAATCGGCCAATGCAAAATTACGAAATATTATCGGAATAATCTTCCGGCAGAATAATATATAGTGTATCATATTTCAATTTACCTGCTTTGAACTGCCGAAAATCATGCCCCGCGATAAAAAACGCTCCTGCGCGAGAGGAAAACGTATCCGATATATTCTAACGTGAGTTCTGCACATACAAAACAGGCCCTGCAGGAAACCGGCAAGCAACAGTTTTGTTGCAAACAGCGCTCCTCACGAAAAAAAAATATTTTTTTACACGGTAAAAAACTTCCCGCAGATAATTGAAAATACAAGGCACATAA
>CAJKQZ010000219.1 GCA_905202115.1 uncultured Prevotellaceae bacterium
ATATTTTCGATTATCTCCCTTGTATTTTCAATTTCCTGCGGGAACTTTTTTACCATGTAAAAAAAATATTTTTTTTCGCGGGAGGCCGGTTTTTTATAAAGCCCTCTTCGGACGGTTTTCAACGGAACGCATTTCTTTTCTGCAGGAATCGCATTGTTTACAGAGGAGATCAAATGAACTAAAATAAAGAAGCGGACCGATTACAACATGCAACCGACCCGCTTCAGGGATTACAAAAAATCAATCTACCTTAGTTTTCTTACCATTTACGATATACACTCCAGGCTCAAGCTCATCGAGACTTGCAGCATTGGTACGCATATATCAGCAACATTATAAATCCTTGTCTACTCATGGCCAAGCATAAACAGTTGAGAAAACACAACCGCAGAAATTATTACTTATACAATCGTTTCCGATTTATTATTTTAGAACCTTTCTACTTCCACTCGCGTTCTTAACTATATACACTCCATGAGGAATATCAGAAAGAGAAGCTACCCTGCGACCGTTCAAATCGTATACTTTCCGTTCCTCTGTACCGGTAGGCAAATCCTGGCGAACCGGACTTACCGCCACAGGACGGCCTGTCATGGTACGTTTCAAGAAAGCATCGAAACGATTTCCCCACACGGCGGCTCCGCCTCCGGTGCCGTAACCGTGAGGATAGCCGTCGAGAACAAGAGTCTCCACCTCGCAACCGGCTTCGCGCACAGCATTGGAATTCTGCACGAACTGCCCTGCAAATCCGTCGCGCGTGCCCCAGCAATAGAACGCGGGCGGCAAATCGGCGTCGCGAAGCGTCGTCACATCATTCATCGAAACACTCAGACGACCGTAAAAGGAATATATCATGCCCACGGCGCAGGCCGACACAGGCACCTGGTCGAGCGCGTCGGGACGATAAGAACCGTCGAGAGCCGTTCCGTTAGTAAGATTGCGCCAGTTGAGCAGCACCTCGCCGTTGAGAATACCTCCGGCAGAGAAGCCCACAAGTGCAATGTTCTCGGGCGCAATGCGATAGTCCGCTGCGTGAGCGCGCACATAGCGAATGGCCCGCTGTAAGTCGGTAGCGCTCTCCCGCATGGTGTAGGGCGCGATACGATAGTTCACTATGAAACACTGATATCCCATAGGAACAAGCATGTCGGCCACGTCGTAACCCTCGTTCCGCATACTGCGGAACTGAAACGCGCCGCTCGGACAAATGACAACCGCACCTTTTGGCGTTACATCGTCGGCCACGGTAAACACCTCCATGTTGGGAATGAAATCAGGACCGTCGGAGTTGGAAACGTTCTGCGTGACGGTAGGGATGTTACCCTTCTCCCACAGATTTACGGTTCCTGTCATTACCGTCTCGCCGTTGGAAGAAGCGTTCTGCTCGTTCCATTGCTCGTTTATAAGATCTATCCATGTCTGTATGGTATAACGGCTTATTCTGCCGCCTGTAAGTCCTTCGCCTGTCAGATGTGCGGCGTCGGGCGTGCTGTTCACAATCTCCGCCAACGTTTCATCGCGATAAGTCGAGGCATAAGTACAGAAAGGCACTACGGTTTTTCCGGCGAAATCATAGCTTTCGCAAAAAGTATGTATGATCATAGGCGTTGTCCACCACCAGACGGGACAACCTATGAACACGACATCGTAGTCTTTCCAGTTCTTTATCGTATTTGCAATGGCGGGGCGCGCATTGCTGTTCTTCTCTTCGAGGGCCACCTCCGTGCAAGGAGTATACGACGTGGGATACGGCGTGACGGGCTCGATACGAAACATATCCGCTCCCGTTATGTCCTGGATTTGCTGCGCCATTCTCTGCGTAGTCCCGCCCCACGAGAAATAAGCCACCAATACTTTTTTGCCGCCGAAGTAGGTGCCGCCTGCACCTTCGGAAACTCCGTTATCATTCTCCGATTCCGAAAAGGTTTCATCGCCCGTACATGCAGAGCCGCTCACGATAACCAAAAAGCTGACAAACAGCAAAAGAATCTTTTTCATCATCTTCCTATTCATATATATTATAATATCGCCTGTCAGTCTCTCATCGGCGAGCGGCCGAACTGTTGTACCTGCTCATAAGTGGCGTTGAAGAAACGGCGGTCCTTGTTGAGCGAGCGCATGGCCTTCATTTCCGCGTCGGTCAAGGCAAAATCAAAAATGCCGATATTCTCTTTGATATATTCGGGGTTGGTGGCGCCGGGAATTACGGAGAATCCCTCCTGTATGTGCCAGCGCAGAATCACCTGCGCCGCAGTCTTTCCATGCGCTTCGGCTATTTCAAGGATTTCGGGGTCTCTCAGCAATGCTCCCCTGCTCATAGCGCCGCCCAGCGGGAACCAGCATTCAACTTGTATGCCGTAAGGCTTCACCTTCTCGCGCATGGCTATCTGCTGGGCGTACGGATGACACTCCATTTGAAGCACGGCCGGCTTGATTCGGGCTTCTTTCATAATCAGACTGAACACAGAGTCGTTTGCGTCGAAGTTGCTAATGCCGAGAGCGCGCACTTTTCCCGCTTCGACCGCACGCTCCATATCGCGCCAGGCACCTACGAAATCGCCCACCGGCTGGTGCACGTACAGCAAATCTATATAATCGGTTCCGAGGCGTTCCAGCATTTTGTCGATAGCTTCTGCCGTCTTGCCCTCGCCGTATTCCGTAGGCCATAACTTACTTGTAATCCATATCTCGCTGCGCGGAACGCCGCTTTCCTTAACAGCCTGTCCCACTCCGCGCTCGTCGTTATAGGCATGTGCTGTATCGATGTGACGGTATCCGGCTTTCAGCGCGGTAAGACAGGATTGTTTGCACACCTCGTCGGAAGGCTGAAGAAATGTTCCGAGCCCGAAGCGGGGCATAAGCACACCATTGTTAAGTTTCACTACCGGCACATCAGCCGTTGTCTTGTCTGCATCTTCCTGCGCCATTGCGGGAAATACGCTGCCGCACAACACCACAACTGCCGACAACAATAAATTTCTGAATGTATTCATATTCCGTCTCTTTTTAATTGTTTTTCAGGCACAAAAGTAGAAGAAGAGAGAAACGGCGGGCATACGATAAATTCGGTTGGTCTTGTCTTTATTTCAGATAATGCAAAAAATCCGCATATTCATAAAAACGGCGCAAGTACGCCGAATAAAATCATCTCCGAAGCATTATAAAAAGAGGACATGCCGAAAAAGGCACATCCCCTGCCTTGTAAAAAATCTGCTGCGGGGAGAAAAGAAAAATTTTTTTTTCATGGTAAAAAACTTCCCGCAGGAAATTGAAAATACAAGGGAGATAATCGAAAAT
>CAJKQZ010000220.1 GCA_905202115.1 uncultured Prevotellaceae bacterium
AGATAATCGAAAATATGTCTGAGATATTTTAAATTATCTCAGACATATTTTTTGCTATATATACACGTACTGATTTTCAAGTGCTTGGCCGCTGACCGTTTTTGTCTGCAAAATTCTCCGGCAAGGCAATGCGGATTTTCATGGCAGGCAGTGATTTTTTGTGGTCGCGGGATTGTTTCTGCGTTGTGGGGACAGGTGTTAATTTTTTATGAAAAGACCTGTCTATCAGGGCAGACAGGTCTTTGTTTTATATATGTAGTCGGCTGTGTGTGTCAGTTGCGGATGTCAACAACGGTTATTCCCGCTCCTCCGAACTGTACATGTTCGTCTCTGTATCCTGCAATGCCCGGCAGTGTGGCTACGTATTTGCGTATGAGTTCGCGCAAGGCTCCTGTGCCGGTGCCGTGGAGAATGCGTACCCGTGGAATTCCGAGCAGTTGCGCGTCGTCTATGAATGAGGTTACGGCACGTAGCGCCTCGTCGCCTCTCATTCCGCG
The DNA here is from genome assembly GCA_905202115.1 of uncultured Prevotellaceae bacterium. Lineage (GTDB taxonomy): Bacteria > Bacteroidota > Bacteroidia > Bacteroidales > Bacteroidaceae > UBA6398. The sequence continues at coordinate 498 of CAJKQZ010000220.1, forward strand.
CAGGTCGATATCGGGCTTGAAATTGGTCTTGCGCTCCTCTACGGCGTTGCGTGTAGAGCGGCTCATGTAAACGGCGCTTTGCAGGGTTTTCTGTTCGGGAGCCTGCGCCGGTGCGAGGCGTTCCGCTTTTACCTCCACTTGCATTGTTCCGTAAACTACTATCGCTTTGCCGTGGCTTATTTCTTTCAGCTTTCCTACCGAGGTCTGCCCTTTAATGCGTACGAAGCCGCCTATTACCGGTTTGTCGGTTTCCTTTTTTGAGATAGTCTCGGGTTTTTGTACGGCTGCGGGTTTTGTAATGCGCTGGCGACGTTCCTCGCGGCGTTGCTTGCGCCGGCGAATCTGCTCTATCTTCCGCTGTATAGCGTCTTCTGTTTCGGCAGTATCGGCTTCGACAACTTCGTTTCTGAATTCCTCGAGCTGGCGGCGCACCTCGCGTGTTTTTTCACGCTCTGCCTGCATTTCGCGTATCGAACGGATTGTGTTTTCAATCTTGGCGTTCGACGCTTCGAGCAGCTGCTGCGCGTCTTCTTTGGCTTTTTCCATTACTTCCTTGCGGTGGCTCTGCAGGAGTGTCATCTCGTTCTCGTAGCGTTCCATTATCTGCTCGAGTTGTTTCTCGCGCTGGTGCACTTTCATACGTTTCTGTTCCCAGTAACGCTTGTCGCGCACAATGTCCTGCAGGTATTTGTCGCTTTGTATATACTCCGAACCGGCTATCCGCGAGGCGTCGGCAATCACATCCTCGGGAATGCCTATCTTGCGGGCAATTTCCACGGCAAACGAGCTTCCCGGCTGTCCTATCTGCAGTTGGAAGAGCGCCTGCATTTGGGAGCGGTCGTAAAGCATGGCTCCGTTCACTATTCCTGTGTGCTCGTCGGCAAAATGTTTCAGGTTCTGATAGTGCGTGGTTATCACTCCGTATGTGCCGCTGTCTATGAAACGTTTCATCATGGCTTCGGCCAGCGCGCCGCCTATGAGCGGCTCGGTGCCGCTTCCTAATTCGTCGATAAGAAGAAGGGTTTCGGGACCGGCATTCTTCATCATTATCTTCATGTTCAGCAGGTGGGAGGAATATGTGCTCAGTTCGTTTTCTATGCTTTGCTCGTCGCCTATGTCGATAAAGAGCCCTTTGAATACGCCTACCTTAGAATTTTCACGTACAGGTATCGACATTCCGCACTGAACCATATATTGAAGCAGTCCTACGGTTTTAAGGCAAACTGATTTGCCGCCCGCGTTCGGGCCCGAGATTATGAGAATGCGTCCGTTGGGAGTCAGTTCGATGTCGAGCGGAACGATTTTGCGGCCGTGGCTTTTCAGCGACGCCGCAAGCAACGGATGTTCGGCTTGCACCCAGTCGATGACGGGCTTGTCGGTTATCTGCGGTTCTATGGCGTTTATCGTCTCGGCCACGAGCGACTTGGCGCGGATAAAGTCCACTTCGCCCAAGAAATGATAGCTTGGAATAATGTTTTCTATATGCGGCCGCAGCTCGTCAGTGAATTCTTTCAGAATGCGTGTCATTTCCCGCTGCTCCGCGCTGCGCAGTTCGCGAATGCGGTTGTTGGATTCCACCACTTCGGCCGGTTCTATGAAGACGGTGCGTCCCGAAGCCGATTCGTCGTGTATGATTCCGCGGATTTTTCGCTTCAGAGCCGGCGCCACAGGTATTACCAAACGGCCATCGCGCAGGGTGGGAGACACATCCTTGTCGATATATCCTTCGCGCTGTGCGTTTTGTATGATAGTGCGCAGGCTGTGCGAAATGCCGCGTGTGGTCGATTCGACGTCGCGTCTTATTTTGTGCAGTTCTTCCGAGGCGTCATCTTTTATCTTTCCGTATTTGTTGAGTATCTTGTCTATGCGCTCCACTATTTTCGGGAAAATAGCGACATCTTCGGCCAGTCGCGAGAGGGCAGGGTACGTCGTCGTTTCCTCGCTGTCTCTGTGCCGCCTGAAAAAAGTCACTATTCCGCCTATCGTCGCGAGCGAACGCTTTAGGTCGAACATCTCGAGCTCTTCGAGAAAGGTTCCTTCAAAGCGTATCCGCATGAGCGACTGGCGCACATCGATGAAGTTTTCGTCGGGAAAGTCGTCTTCTTCGTTTATAATGGTGCGCATTTCCGAAACCTGCCGCAGGCGTTCGCGTATCTCGCTGCTTTCGGTGAGGAAGCCGACTTTGTCGACACACTCAATGCCTAAAGCAGACAGGCAACGGCCTTTCAGCATGGTGCGCACTTCGTCGAAGCCTACTTTGGCCTCGAAATTTTCGGGGTATATCATTTGTGTTGTTTTTTCTTTTCTGCACTGCGGGTGCAAGGTGATACCACGGCGGACAGACATCGGAGCTTTTTCCGTTCCGTCGTATCATAATGTAAATTCTACGAGCAAAATTACTAAAAACGTGTGTCTTTGCAAAAAACACTTACCGTTTTGTGGCTTCTCTCGCGTTTGTACGGGTATGGTTGTTTGAGGTGTTTTTGTGGCTGATGAGAATAAAAATGTTTGTTTTTCGGGTTTGGATGTGTGAAAAAGATTGTCTGTAATTTGTCCGGTAGATATAAATTTCATACTTTTGCACTGTCTTTTCCGGCCCGTCCTGTTTTACGAATGGAGAGGTGGTAGAGTGGTCGATTACAGCAGTCTTGAAAACTGCCGTGCTGAAAGGCACCCGGGGTTCGAATCCCTGTCTCTCCGCAACAAACGCTGAAAATCAGCAAATTGCAAAACAAACACCCAGTTTTACACCCAAGAATGTAAAGTCGGGTGTTTTTG
>CAJKQZ010000221.1 GCA_905202115.1 uncultured Prevotellaceae bacterium
AATATGTCTGAGATATTTTAAATTATCTCAGACATATTTTTTGCTACATATACACCTGCTGATTTTCAAATACTTGGAGAGTGTCTGTATTTGTCTGTAAAGCAACTCGGCAAGGCAAGGCTGATTTTATGAAAATTCCCTTTTTTCTGCATGGAATATCTTCTGACGGAAAATAGGAGTAGGTTTGAGTATATTTCCGCTAAACTTTCTATTGAATCGCCAACGCCGGTTTTGAACTTCAAAGCAAACTATGTTGAACTCTTCGGCAAAAACGGGAAAAATTATATTTCTTATTTTTGCATAAACTGAATTTATATCAGATACATATTAAGTGACGTCATCGTTGATATACAAGTATATAAAATAAAATTCGTGGTATGTTGAGAAAAATACGATTGATATTAGCGCTATTGTTCTTCCTGGCAATAACAGGACTTTTCCTGGATTTTACTGGTGCGCTTCATGGCTGGCTGGGGTGGACGGCAAAAATCCAACTGCTGCCGGCTGTTCTCGCATTGAACATCGGCGTTATAATAGTATTGGCAATTTTGGCTTTTGTAATGGGACGTATATATTGTTCTGTTATATGTCCGCTGGGGGTATTTCAGGATATAGTGTCGTGGCTGAGTTCACGGCGCAAGGGAAAGAAATTTCGCTTTTCCTATTCTGCTGAAATAAAATGGCTGCGTTATAGCGTTTTCATACTGTTTATTGTCGCTCTGATTGCCGGCATAGGAGCTTTTGTGGCTTTACTTGAACCATATAGCTCGTATGGAAGAATCGTTGCCAATCTTTTCGCTCCTTTATACGGGTGGGGAAACAATCTTCTGGCTTATTTTGCCGAACGGGTCGACAGTTACGCGTTTTATGAAACGGAGGTGTGGCTGAAAAGTCTGCCGACATTCATAGTGGCAGCCGTCACATTTGTCGTTGTAGTTGTCCTGGCCTGGAAAAACGGACGTACTTATTGTAATACCATTTGTCCTGTCGGCACTACGCTGGGGCTAATATCCCGTTATTCGCTGTTCCGTATAACAATAGACGAGAGCAAATGCAACAAATGCGGATTGTGCTCCCGCAAGTGCAAGGCCGCATGTATAGACGGACAGAACCACCGTATAGACTACTCGCGCTGCGTAGCTTGTATGGATTGCATAGACACGTGTAAGCACGGAGCCGTTAGCTATAGGCTGAACCGGTTGAAAAAAGCGGACATCTGCCTTTCCGATAATATTAAAAACACGAAAGAATCGGGTGGCGTGGATGCGAAACGCCGTGATTTTTTGAGTATTACCGCCACTCTCGCAGCAACAGCCGTTGCTAAGGCGCAGGAAAAGAAAGTAGACGGAGGATTGGCGGTGATAGAGGATAAGAAAGTATCGGAACGCACTACGCCGGTCGTACCTCCCGGAGCGGAAAGCATACGTGACTTTTCACGTCACTGCACAGCGTGCCAACTTTGTGTATCCGTGTGCCCGAACAATGTCTTGCGTCCTTCTACCGATTTGGATAGATTCATGCAGCCCGAAATGTCGTACGAACGTGGTTATTGCAGGCCTGAATGTACACGATGTTCCGAAGTCTGTCCTGCGGGAGCTATAAAACCGATAAGCGTAGAAGAAAAATCTTCAACCCGTATAGGCTCGGCTGTATGGGTAAGGAAGAATTGCATACCGCTTACAGACGGAGTTGAGTGCGGTAATTGTGCCCGCCATTGCCCGACAGGAGCAATTACTATGGTCGCAGTAGACAAAGACAACCCTGATTCTGTAAAAATTCCCGTAATCAATACAGAACGTTGCATAGGTTGTGGTGCCTGTGAGAATCTTTGTCCCGCTCGTCCGCTAAGTGCCATATATGTAGAGGGACACGAAAAACATAGTATGTATTAAAGAAAAAACAGAAAGCTTCTTTCTTATGAAAAACAAAGATATATCGCGCAGAGAATTCCTGAAAACAATAGGAGTAACGGGAGCTGTTACAGCCGGATTGGTTTCATGTTCTGACAATTCCGGAAACAGAATTCCGTCGGCGGACACAGGAGATATTTCTGCCGACAGAATGACTTACAGAACCAACCCAAAAACAAAGGAAAAGGTATCATTGCTCGGCTTCGGAATGATGCGTCTGCCTTCCTTGAGCGGAAGAAGTGCCCGCGAGGGAGACGAAGAGATAGACCAGGAAATGGTAAATAGCCTCGTTGACTATGCAATAGCGCATGGCGTAAATTACTTCGATACGTCGCCAGCTTATTGCAGAGGAAAGTCGGAACATGCAACAGGAATAGCCCTCAGCCGTTACGACCGCAAGAAATATTTCATCGCCACAAAACTTTCGAATTTCGCTCCCGAAACCTGGAGCTATGAGGCCTCTGTTGCAATGTATCGCAACTCGATGAAAGAGCTTAAGGTGGATTACATAGATTATCTTCTGCTTCATGGAGTGGGTATGGGCGGAGGAATGGAAGAATACGAGCAGCGTTATGTTAAAAACGGAGTTCTCGATTTTCTTCTGAAAGAACGGGAGGCCGGCCGAATCCGAAATCTCGGGTTTTCTTATCATGGCGATGTAAAAGTGTTTGACTATTTGCTGTCGCGACATGATGAATATCATTGGGATTTTGTGCAGATACAGCTGAACTACCTTGACTGGAAATATGCAAAGCAAATAAATCCGCGCAATACAGATGCTGAATATCTTTACAACGAATTACATAAAAGAAATATCCCGTCGGTAATCATGGAACCCTTACTCGGAGGGCGTCTTTCCAATGTGCCGGATAATATTGTGGCTCGTCTGAAACAGCGCGAACCGGAAAAAAGCGTCGCTTCGTGGGCATTTCGTTTTGCGGGAAGTTTTCCCGATGTACTTACCGTGCTGAGCGGCATGACACGCATGGAACACTTGAAGGATAATCTGAATTCTTATGCTCCTCTGAAGGCTCTCACGCAAGACGATTTCAAGTTTCTGCAAGAAACCGCGACACAGATGATGCAATTCGATACAATTCCATGCAACGACTGCAAATATTGTATGCCTTGTCCTTATGGAATAGATATTCCTGCCATTCTTCTGCATTATAATAAATGTCTGAACGAAGGAAATATTCCGGAAACTTCTCAGGATGAGACTTACAGAAAGGCCCGCCGTGCTTTTCTTATAGGTTACGACCGTAAGGTTCCCAAACTGCGTCAGGCAAGTCATTGTATCGGCTGCGGACAATGTAGTC
>CAJKQZ010000222.1 GCA_905202115.1 uncultured Prevotellaceae bacterium
AGACATATTTCCGATTATCTCCCTTGTATTTTCAATTTGCTGCGGGAAGTTTTTTATCATGTAAAAAAATAAAATATTTTTTTACGAGACCGTTTTTTATAAAATTCTCCCCCGCCGGTTTTACGCCGCCCTCCCTCAAAACACCTCCCACATATTCTTTCCTGCATACCTTTCGCCTTATTTTCAGAGCGCCACAAACCAACTGAAATCGCACGAGCAATTGCCTTACGGCTTTACCCGCCCGCACTTTTGAATATCGTCTTTTTTATTGTACCTTTGCGATAAAAGACAACCGCAATGGAAACTCCTTTGGCAGAGAGAATGCGCCCACACTCGCTCGACGACTATGCGGGACAAAAGCATTTGGTGGGCAACGGCGGCGTGCTGCGTCGTATGCTCGAAAGCAGGCGAATCAGTTCGTTCATACTATGGGGCCCTCCTGGAGTAGGAAAAACCACGCTCGCAAAAATCATTGCACAGAAGCTCGAGGTGCCGTTCTACACCCTCAGCGCCGTTACGAGCGGCGTAAAAGATGTGCGCGATGTAATTGAACGCGCAAAGAAAGACAGTTTCTTCAACGAGGGCAACCCTATTCTGTTCATCGATGAAATTCACCGTTTCTCGAAATCGCAACAAGACTCCCTCCTCGGAGCTGTAGAGAACGGAACAGTAACACTTATCGGCGCCACAACCGAGAACCCGTCGTTCGAGGTAATACGCCCGTTGCTTTCACGCTGCCAGGTATACGTGCTCAACCCTCTTGACGACGACGACCTGCTGCAACTGCTCGATCGCGCGCTGAACAACGACAGCGAACTGCGCGAGCGTGACATAGACATAAAGGAAACCGCAGCAATTCTGCGTTACAGCGGAGGCGACGCGAGGAAACTGCTCAACATACTCGAACTCGTGGTCGACGCCGAGCCCGAAGGCAAAGTCGTTGTAACCGACAAGAAGGTGGAAGAACGGCTCCAGCAGAATCCTTTGGCTTACGACAAAGGCGGTGAAATGCACTACGACATAATTTCGGCATTCATCAAGAGCATTCGCGGAAGCGACCCCGACGGCGCGCTGTATTGGCTGGCGCGCATGGTAGAAGGCGGCGAAGACCCTGCATTCATAGCCCGCCGCCTCGTTATTTCGGCAAGCGAAGACGTAGGTCTTGCCAATCCCAACGCACTGCTGCTTGCAAATGCCGCTTTCGACGCCGTAATGAAATTAGGCTGGCCCGAAGGACACATACCTCTTGCCGAAGCCACGGTATATCTTGCCACTTCGCCCAAGAGCAATTCGAGCTATCTCGGCATAGGAGCCGCTCTCGACGAAGTAAGGCAAAGCGGAAACCTTCCCGTACCGCTGCATTTGCGCAATGCACCCACAAAACTCATGAAAACGCTCGGTTATTCAAAAGGCTACAAATATTCTCACGACTATGCCGGCAATTTTGTGGAACAACAATATCTTCCCGACGAAATCAAGGACGCTGTTTTCTGGGAACCGCAGGAAAATTCGTCGGAGAACCGCATGAAAGAACGCATGGAACATTTATGGAACCGTAAATATTCTGATAAAAAAGAATAACCGTACCTCTTTCATAAGTGCAGCAATCTTGAGCAAAGCACAAGAAAAAGCTACAAAAGTAAAAAGCCGTATCAAACTTAATGATGATGTTTGATACGGCTTTTACTTTGTCCGTAATAACCGGCATAAGTTGTCTTGCCTGCAACATGTTTACAATTCAGTAAGAACACGCCGGCACAGCCTGGCTATAAAAAAGAAATTATCTCTTCCTTGCAATGAATTTATCCGACAGCCACGCACGTACAGGCAAGTCATACACTTTCACACTCGCATAAGCTACGGCTATGGCGGCGATGAATATACTTACGGCCACCCATATATGCATTCCGAGCGGAGCATCCTGATGTCGAGCGGCCCAATTCATCTGCACATATATCATAGGATAATGTGTAATGTAGAGCGGATAAGATATAAGTCCGAGAAATTTGCACACAGCCGTTGTTTTCTTGCCTTTAAGCTGGCTTCCCGCGCCTGCGGCAACTATAACGGGATAAACAATCAGAATGACAAAAGCGCAATAAGCGCCGTTGAGCCACTGGTGTGCCTCACCTCCGATATGAGGAACCACAAGCGTAACAACCACTGCGAAAGAACACCAGAACATAGCGCCGCGAGCGATATTAACACGCAGTTTGTGCAATCGGAAAAGCAACAAACCGCCGAAAAACGGGAAAATCAGACGGCATATTCCTATGTAAATCTGATCTGGAGTGAGCCCGAAACCTCCTATCACCGTATATTTAGCCCAGGAACGTGCCTCAAGCAGACCGAACACGTCTAAATTCAATGCGAGGTCAATCGTCAGGAACGCAGAAAGGAACACAATCACAGCAAGCACTACGGTAGAAAGTCTTCTCACAAACAGCGCGTACATAATATTGGCGATATATTCCCAAAGAAGCGACCATTGCGCACCATTCAGCGAATTGATTTCCTGCCAGCCTCTGACATCCATAGACGGAGGCGTAGGAAACATTATACATCCCAGAATCATCACAAGCAGCAACTTCCACCACGGCGTCTGCATTACGAGCCAGAAATCGGGCGCCCCACTGAAATAGAACCAGAACGCACCTATCAGAGAGCCGAGCACCACCATTGGCTGCAAACGTATGAGACGGCGTTTGAAAAAGTCCCATGTTGTCATGCGTCCCCAGCGGTCGTCGTAAGCATAGCCTATTACAAAGCCCGATAATATGAAAAAGAAATCGACGGCCAGATAACCGTGATTAAGAATCTGATATGACGGCCCGGCCGAATAAGTCTCGAACAAATGAAACGCAACAACTATTATTGCAGCCACTCCGCGAAGCCCGTCAAGAATCTCGAACCGCGGTTTTGAAGATAAAGGAATAAAATCCGTTGCCATGAAAAAAATATCGCTTTTATATTATTAAATATTTATTCGTATAAGTGGAACAAAATTACTAAAGTTTCTGAAAAATAGTAAGTAATATTCGCTGCATTATCCCAAGTTTCCGCATATAAGCCCGTTGACAGAAAAGAAATACCGCTATCCTAAAATCCGCATTGCCCTGCAGGAGGATTTTGCAGACAAATACGGTCAGCTGGCAAGCGCTTGAAAATCAGCACGTGTATATGTAGCAAAAAATAT
>CAJKQZ010000223.1 GCA_905202115.1 uncultured Prevotellaceae bacterium
CGCGCTGCTCGTTCTGCTTTTTGTCGTTGCTTTTGCCTTGATTCCGGCAGGCCGCATAGGTGATGTTTATCCGCGTGTCATAACTCCCCGCAAACAGTCGCTTGTCATAGGAACTTCACGTGCCGCGCAGGCTATAAATCCTGAGATACTCAACGCCTCACTCGGCGATTTTTATCCTCCCGATTTGTATAATTTCGCGTTTCATCTGGACATTTCCTCTTACAACCCTTACTATGTCGAGGCTATAAGGAAAAAGCTGCAACGCCCCGACGACGTGCGCCGGTATTTCATTCTTGCCGTCGACCCGTGGTCGTTCGACGACGGTGTGGTCTCTCCTCCCGAACTGGCCCTGCGCTCCGTGAGCGTGCGTCCCAACCTTGAATTTATATTCCGCAACTTCACGCGGAACTGGTTCACGCCTTTTCCCACCCATTCGTTTGTGAACGACGACGGCAGAACCGAAGTGGATTATGCTCCTAAGAGCGAGCAGGAATGGGAGGCGCGCGTAAAGGCCCGTCTTGTGGCTTATGTGGAACGTAGCGGCAATTTCTGTTACAGCCGTTCGCGTGAGAGATTGCTACAGCTACTCATTGACGAGCTCGGCGCGCGGGGCGACGTGTATATGGTGCGTATTCCCGTGTCGGCGCCAATGCTTTCTTTGGAAAGTAGCGTGTGTCCCGATTTTTCGCGTCGTATGCGTTTGGTTGCTTCATGGTCGGGAGCGGTGTTTTTCGACTTTACGGATTCGCCGTTCGGCACAACCGACGGCAATCACCTCGTGATGTCCGAGGGCGATCGTTTTTCGCGGCAACTGGCCGACAGTATACGCTTTGAATGTGCCCGCCGCCGGAGCGTACAGGGCAATATTGCGGAATGATTATCCGCAACGGAATACGTATGTAGTTTGTGTTTTCTGGAGGGGTGTAGAAAACCGGCTAAGGAGGGCTTATATTAAAAATGGTCTCTGCGCAAAAAAAATATTTTTTTTGCGTGGTAAAAAAGTTTCCGCAGGAAATTGAAAATACAAGGGAGATAATCAAAAATATGTCTGAGATAATTCAAAATATCTCAGACATATTTTTTGCTACATATACAAGCGCTGATTTTCAAGTGCTTGGTCGCTGACCGTTTTTGTCTGCAAACTTTTTCGGCAGGGCGTCTTTGCTGTGGCATATTCGTTATGCCGGTTAAAATATTTGCCGTCGGTTTCAGAAAGTCGGATATGCCGCACTTTTATTTTGATTTGCGTATAATCTGTTTGCCTTTGAAAACAGGAGGCGCTAATGGTTTTTCTGTTACAGACCTTAGGCTGCGCGTAGCGGCTTTCCTCTGTTGCTTCAGCGGCAGGTCGAAAGCCACGAAGTCTTCGTAGCTGCTTTCCTTGCCGGCTCCTCTTCTCATCACGGCGTCGTAGATAGCTTTGCGCGAGGGGGCGTTGAATCCTAAGATGTGGCTTCTCATCATGCTCTCCTCGGAGGAACGATATATTCCGTGCATGTAGGTCGCCGCTCCTTCGTAGATGCCTAATCCCTCGTCTGCGTAGCGACCGTCGGCCAGGAAGTCTGCCCACAACACCTTTTCGGGGGAGTTTGTGAAGTCAACATTCTGCGACCATCCTAACCTTTGTCTTTCTTGTATTTGTAAAATTTTAGAAGAAGGTATATTCTCGTTCCATAAATAGCTGTATTCATCTTCAAGTTTGGCAAAGCCGTGTCCTACTGCTTCATGTGATAATACACAGCGGAAGTCCTCGCTTTCCAAACTATATATTATGGGACATGCGGCGATAGAAAACTCTGTAACTTCATTGGATTCATTAGAGTATCCTGTTAGTGTGGAGCCGCCATAGTAGTTTGAGTTCATAATTACTATGACTGTAGCGTTTTCAATATCTACATCTTCTAAACATTCGGCATATTCCATAACAGCTTCGTCGTTTAAGCTGATAGAAGCACTGATTCCTTCTATTAACTGGCAGTTAAAGGCTGTTTCATATTCAGCGCCGAAGACGTTATGCTTGGAAACGGCTGTAATCTGATAAACGTCGAAGTAATCGCGCAGCGATTTTACGGGCTCTTCTGTGAAGAAATTTTCCATAGCTTTTTCCATAACGCGATCGTATGTGCCGTCGGCGATTTCTTTGTCAATGAAACCGTCGCCCATGATTACTATCGGCAATCCTTTTCCCTTTGTAGAGTTTTGCAGCTTGCGTATGGTTTTGTCGGCGGAGTAGTCGGTTGAGGTTTCGATAGGGAGGTCGCTTTTTTGTCTTAGCTTTATTATGCTCATGGCTATTTCGTCGTCGGCAGTTTGTCTGTAGACGTGATATTCCACTTCCCTTTCCTGTTTGTTGTCGTTCGCATCGATTGTTATGCCGAGCGCATAGGTATTCGCTTCTCCGTCGATAGCGTGTATCTTAATGGAAGACATCGGATTCCATTCGGTTCGGGAGTAATCGTAAAAGTTCAAATCTTTTATATCTATATTGGTTTTGAAGCGAATCTCCAGTTCTGTGCCCTCTGAAGGTATGTAATATACTTCCTGTTCCGGTTTGAAATAATAGCTTGGCTGTTGCTCGACAATGATTTCGCGTTTCAGCGAAGCAGAGGTAAGAAGAACGGTGGCACGTCGTGTGTCGTTGCTTTCGTTTGCGTCCTTTGCGGTTAGAGTCAGGGTTGAAGCGCCGGCTTTTCCTGAAGTAGGCGATATTTCCAGCCAGTCGGCATCTGTCGTGGCCTGCCAGCTGAGCGCGCTGCTGAAATGAAAGGTCTTGCCGGCTTCGTCGTCCGGTTCCAATACGATTGTTTTTCCGGTTTCAAACGAGAATGACGGGTCGGTACTGTCTTCGCAACTTAAAAGCAGGGTTGCAAGCAGGAAAAAGTATATTAGTGTGTCTCGTCTCATGCTTTTTGATTTTTGTGGGTAAAAGGTGATTTGAAATATGTCTGAGATATTTTGAATTATCTCAGAGATAATTTTTTTTACAAGCGGGAGCGTCTTGCGAGGTTATAGATGTGAGTCTCCTAAGGACGCATATGAATATTGCTTTGTATGATTATTGGGTGTTATTTGCAAAGTTAAGTCATTTTTAATATATCGTTGTAAGAGATATGAGGATAATGCGCGGGGATGTAAGGTAACAACGGTAAGAAATATATT
>CAJKQZ010000224.1 GCA_905202115.1 uncultured Prevotellaceae bacterium
ACCACCGAAGGCGTAAGCCAGCAGATTTACAGTCTGCCCCATTTGGCCACTCTGGAATTTGCCCTTATCGCTTGAGCGATGTATTTTGTATTTTCCTGCCGCTCGCCTGCGGCTTTGTGTATTGTCTTTTTGTGTTGTCTGTTTCCGGCCGGCTTTTCAGCACTTTGACCTTATTTTACTTTACGCGCGTAATCAATCATCTTTATGGCTGTCACCGCATATTCGTCACCTTTGTTGCCAAGCATTCCGCCCGAACGTTCCTCTGCCTGCTCCTGACTGTTTGTTGTGAGAAGTCCGAAAATTACAGGTACATCGCCTTCCGCATTGAGCTTGGATATTCCGCCCGAAACGGCCTGGCAGATATAATCGAAATGGGGCGTATCGCCGCGAATCACACAGCCTATGGCTATTACGGCATCCACATTTCCTTTTTTCACCAACTGTGCGCAACCGTAGATAAGCTCGAAACTTCCGGGTACGGACATCGTGATTATATCGTCTTCTGCAACTCCGTTTTCTTTAAGCGTTCTTTCTGCTCCGTTCTTTAGCTCGTTGGTAATGCTGCCGTTCCATTCGCTTACCACCAAAGCCACACGCATTCCTTTTCCCGACGGAACGGAAACGGTACTGTTGTCTATAAGGTTGAATGAATTGCTCGACATTTGCGTAACGGTCTTTGGAAAGTATTATTTCTTTACTGTTGCGCGTTCGATGTATTTGTCGATTTCCTGTTGCATAGCGCTCTGCACGTAGTTGTCTTTTACCTGCTGGTAGAGAGCGATTGCCTCGTCGTATTTTTTCTGCGATTCGAGTATCTCGCCGGCCTTTACGAGGAACACTGGCGAAAGCGAGTTGTTGTCGGCTTTGCTTGCAGCCTTTTTGAAATATTCTATAGCCTTGTCGGGCTGGTTGAGAGCCGCGTAGCAGTCGCCCATAGCGCCGATAGCCTCGGCTTCAATCATTTCGTCGCCTGCGGTGTCGTAGTTTTCGAGATATTTGAGGGCGTCCTGAGGTTTGTCGAGGTGAGCGAATGAGATTCCGGCGTAAAGGTTAGAAAGGTTTCCCGCCTTTGTACCGCTGTATTGCTTTGCTATCGCGATGAAACCGAGAAAACCGGCTCCGTCGCCGTTGAGAGCTTTCTGAAAGTCGCCCTGCGCAAAATATTCCTGCCCTTTGGCGATGAGCGTGGAGGCTTTTTCTTCGCGCGGCTGCGACACGAAATGGTTGTATGCCAACACACCCGCAATGATTACTATTATTGCAACTACTGCAATGATGATGTTTCTTTTCTGTTTGATGATGAATACCTCTGTGCGGTTCATCGTGTCGTTCGCAGCGGCTGCGTTATTTTTAGTCTGGTTTGCCATTTCGGTTCTATGCTAATCTTTTGTTCTAAAATATCCGGTATTAAGCGTCGCAAAATTAGTCTTTTCGTTTAATACGGTAAAATTTTCCGCGCTTTTTTTTACTTTAAGTCCTGTTTTTGACGTTTTGAACCGTATGTGGAAAGACAAAAAAGGACTAACTTCGCCGGCGTAAAAGAAATTTGACACATGTTTCTCGCTTCGCTTTCCGTATTGAATTATAAGAATATAGTGCAGGCCGACCTCGCTTTCTCGCCTAAGATAAACTGTTTTATCGGCCCGAACGGCGAGGGTAAGACAAATCTGCTCGACGCAATTTATTATCTTTCGTTCTGTCACAGTGCCACTACGCCTACCGATGCGCAGGTGGTGCGGCATGGAGAGGAAAGCATGGCGATTCATGGTGTCTACAAGTCCGACGGCGGAGAAGATGAGGTAATATCGGCCGGCATAGCTCCAGGCAGGCGCAAGCGTTTCAGTCGCAACAGGAAGCCTTACCGTCGTCTGGCCGAGCATATCGGGCTTGTTCCGCTTGTGATGATTTCTCCGCAGGACAATGTACTTGTTACGGGAGGCGGAGAGGAACGCCGTAAGTTCATGGATACTGTTATTTCGCAGTATGACAATATATATTTGGATTCTCTTATAAAATATAACCGCGCTTTGCAGCAGCGTAATGCCCTGTTGCGTGGCGAGGAAGAGCCCGACGCTTCCATTCTGGGTGTTTTCGAGGAAATAATGGCCTTTGAGGGTGAAAGAATTTTTGCAAAGCGAAGTGATTTCATTGAGCGCCTTACTCCTATTTTCCGTAATTATTATTCTTTGATTTCGAACGATAAGGAGGAAGTAGAGCTTGCCTACACTTCGCACTGTATGCGCGGGCCGCTGCTCGAGGTTATACAGCGCGACCGTGCCAAAGACCGCATTATGGGATATTCTCTTCACGGAATACACCGCGATGAGCTTGAAATGCGTCTTGGCGGCTATCCCATACGGCGGGAAGGCTCGCAGGGACAGGCAAAGTCGTTTCTTGTGGCGTTGAAGTTCGCACAGTTCGAGCTGCTGAAGCATGTGGGCAAGCAAACGGTGCCGCTGTTGTTGCTCGACGACCTCTTCGACAAACTCGATGCCGGCAGAGTGGCGCAGATTGTGGAACTTGTGGCGGGCGATGACTTCGGGCAGATTTTCATTACCGATACCAATCGCGACCACCTGGACAGTATTCTTGCCGCCACGCAAGGAGACTATCGTTTGTTTAAAGTAAAAAACGGAGAGGTGTCGGAATGAAACGCAAGCAAACGGAACTGCTGGACCAGGTGCTTAATCGTTACCTGCGCAGCGAAGGTCTCGAAACCCCGCTCAACGAATATCGCCTGGTCAATGCGTGGAACGAGGTGATGAAAGCCAATGTGGCACGCTATACGAAGAACGTTCGTATATATAACCGTGTTCTTTATGTAGAGTTGTCGTCTCCTGCGTTGAGAACCAATCTTTTCATGCAGCGCAAGGAACTTGTGGGCCGACTGAATGCGTATGTCAACGCCGATGTCATTTCCGATTTGGTTTTTGTGTGAGAATCGGGGAGTGTTTTTGGAGGGAATAAGGAGTCTATGTGATGTATTTTTATCTTCACACGGGAAAATTTTGCGGATAACGGATTTGTCGGCATTCGTGTGGCAACAAGAGTGCTTTTTTTCCTACCTGACATTTTGTCAGGTGGATTTTTTTCATGCTAGCAAAAAGCGTCGGAAAAATTATCTCAGACATATTTTAAAATATCTCAGAGATAA
>CAJKQZ010000225.1 GCA_905202115.1 uncultured Prevotellaceae bacterium
ATACACCTGCTGATTTTCAAGTGCTTGGCCGCTGACCGTTTTTGTCTGCAAACTCTGCCGGAAAAACACCTACTGTTTTGCGGAAAGCAACGCTTTCCCGCCAGGAGGCAATCAGACCTCAAACAAGGATTTCTCCCGCCGGATTTTCAAATAACAGCTTTCATCATCCGCAAAAGAGTACGAAAAAAGGGTTACCTCCGTAACCCCAATCTTGTTAATGTTAACCTTAAATCTAATACTATGAAAAACGCCTGCAAAGATAGGCCTTTCCTGTCGCAATAAAAAATTAAATCTCCAAAAAACGCCATAATTATGTTTTTTTAATGTTTTAAACGGATAGATACCGCATTTTTTCTTCGGAATGTTTACTTTTGTTTTGAAATGACAGAATTTTTCAATTTCTTTCAACGTACAATAATAAAAATACGACGTTTCCGGCATCGCAACGGCTACGGCGTACATTCGCCTTTCGCATACAACTTGATAAAAGGAGTTTTCTACGAAAAGAGCCGATACTACGCATACAGCGAACTCGCACGCCTGCGGCGCGGATACAAAGGCAGACTCGCCGTAACAGGGCGCAGCGACAGGCTTATGTTCCGGCTGGCAAACTATGTACGCCCCGACAATGTGGCCGTAACAGGCACATACAGCGGCGTTACGGGAGAATACATAGCCGCAGGCTGCAAAAAGGCGCGCATAACATATTGCGCAAACGCCGGTGAACTACCCGACGAAAGAACTGATTTCTGCTACGTTGCACCAGGGGAGGATTTTCTCGAAGCATATCGCCGATTTGCCGTAGCGACAAACGAAAAAAGCGTATTCGTTGCCGCAGGAATACACCGGACATCCAGGGCCGCGGCCGACTGGAAGACCGTATGCGCCGACGAACTCTCGATAGTCACATTCGACCTTTACGAAGTGGGAATAGCTTTCTTCAACAAAAAATACAACAAGCAGGACTACATTGTAAGTTTCTGAAAAAGCCCTCATTTACTTCCGTCACAGGCAAAGCGCGGACGCAAGCTCCGGAGATAAAGTATTTTTAACATATATACATATAAATAATAGCACCTCGTTATTGATTATTTGGAATAAGGTTGTATTTTTGCCCACGCTTTCAAAATTAATGAGATAAGATATGTATTGGACACTTGAACTTGCCTCAAAACTCGAAGACGCGCCCTGGCCCGCAACTAAGGACGAATTGATAGACTACGCCACACGCTCGGGGGCTCCCCTTGAAGTAATCGAGAATCTACAGGAACTTGAAGACGAAGGCGACGTTTACGAAACAATCGAAGACGTATGGCCCGATTATCCCACAAAAGAAGATTTCCTCTTCAACGAGGACGAGTATTAAACCTCTTGCAATAAATAAAACACAAACAACGGCGGGACGAGCAACGAAGATTTGCTTATCCCGTTGGTGTTTTTCATACAGCCTTTAAGAAGCGCGAAAAAACAAGTCTGAGATATAAATTTAAATACCTCAAACTTGTTTTTATTTATACCCAAAACTCTTTTTTATTCGCCCGATGCGGCACAACTTCCGCGCATGATGCAGAACGATGCGGGCACAGTATTATCTTTCGTCTCATCCGCCACAGGACTTACCAAACCTTATTACATAAGCGGAACAAGAAAACGCATGGACATACCTGCGCCTTACGACCGCAGGGGGACTTTGCGGCAGAGAAGAGCCGTATTCGAACGGGCAAGCTCCCGAAAAAACACGGAAAAAGCCGTTTTTTTGAATGAAAACCGGCTTTTTAATTGAATATCACGCGGAACTGTTTATTTTTGCAGACAATTTGAAGGAAAAAGTCAATCTTTTTTAAAAACAAAGCCTGAATTCAACTAATACCATACTACAAAATGGAGAAAGACCGTATTTATTTTCTTGATTACCTTCGTGTGATAGCCTGCTTTATGGTTATGGTGGTACACGCTTCCGAGAATTTTTATCTTTGCGCGCCCGAGGGGGCTCCGTCGGGCGAAATGGTGAACGTTGTGTCGAGAATCTCGTCGTTCGACCACCAGCTGTGGGTGTCGCTCCTCGACGGTTTCTGCCGCATAAGCGTGCCGCTGTTTATGATAACCTCGGCCTACCTGCTCTGCCCTATAAAAGAAAACACCTCGTGGGGAAGTTTCTTTAAACGCCGCGCCCTGCGCATAGTCCCTCCGATGATAGTATTCCTTGTGCTCTACAGTGTGCTCCCGTTGCTTTGGGGCGGCACCACGCTCGAGCAGGCAATCGACGACCTGGTGTACATACCGTTGAACTTCCCTGGCGCAGCCGGCCACCTGTGGTTCATGTATCCGCTCCTTAGCCTGTATGTGCTGATTCCCATGCTTTCTCCCTGGCTGCGCAAGGCAACCGCGCAGCAGGAGCTGCTTATAATAGGGTTGTTCGTATTGAGCACGACGATACCGTTCTTCAACCGCCTCGGAATGCAAGTGTTCGGACAAGTATGGTGGAACCCGTATCACGCCCTGTATCCGTTCTCGGGATACATCGGCTACCTTGTGCTGGCCCACTACATACGCTTTCACATAAAATGGAACCGCTCGCAGCGCTTAGCCGTGGGAATACCCGCACTGGCAATAGGAGCCGCCATAACGATGTGGAGTTTCTTCACGCAGATTGAACTCGGAGCCGAGCAGTCGCCCACGGTAGTAGAAATTGCATGGTGCTTCTGCACGCCCAACGTGATTCTCGGCACATTCGGTTTCTTCCTTATTATAAGTACGATAGACCGTCCACTGGCCGGATACGGACTGATAAAGGACATAAGCAAGAAAAGCTACGGCATGTACCTCATGCACATGTTCTACCTCGTGATGTGGTCGGGGATACTGATTCCCATGCTGCACGTTAGCCTTGCAATACCCGCCATAGCGCTATCAACATTCGTAAGCAGCTACATCACCACCAAAATCATAAGTCTTATCCCGGGCGGCAAGTGGATTGTGGGATAGCCTCCCGCAGAAAACCGACGGGGAAAGATTAACAAAAAATTTACCTCTAACGAAAAAAATATTTTTTTTTACACGGTAAAAAACTTCCCGCAGATAATTCAAATTACATAGGAGATAATTCAAAATATGTCTGAGATATTTTAAAATATCTCAGA
>CAJKQZ010000226.1 GCA_905202115.1 uncultured Prevotellaceae bacterium
CATATTTTCGATTATCTCCCTTGTATTTTTAATTTGCTGCGGGAAGTTTTTTACCGCACGAAAAAAATATTTTTTTTCGTGCGATGCCGTTTGGGAATAAAATGTTTTCTTGCCGATTTTTCGCCGGAAAGGAATTGCTGTCGGGTATTACCGGCTGAATATCTCGGATGATGAGGCTTTAATCAGTCTCATTGTTGTGTGTATTATGGGAATTAAGGCAGAATCTCGTCGGCCACTCGGTTGAAATAGTCTATCGATTTGCGTATTTCGGGCAGATTGTTCTCCCAGTTGGCTTCGTATTCTATCGTGAAATAGCCCTTGAAGTTCTGTTGCTTCAACTCCTGAAGCATTCCTTTTACATTGAGAATTCCGTTGCCCCACACAACGTCTTCGAGTTCCTCGGCGCCGCCTTTCGGGGCGATGTCCTTGAAGTGCAGCGAGATTATCCGGCCGTTGAGCTTGCGGAGCGATTCGGTTGCGTCGAGGTTCATGCGTTTGAAATGCCCCACGTCGGCGCACGAACCGAGCAGATTGCTCCGTGTTCCTATGCACGACAACAGAATTTCAGGCTTCCAGTATGAGGCTTCGTTGGGGTGATTGTGTGTCGACACCTTAATTTTATATTGTTTGGCATATTTTTCTACCACGTCCCAGTCGTCGCGTGCAGGTTCGGCGCTGATGTATTCCATGCCCATGCTCTTTGCAAAAGCGAACACTTTGGGCCATTCTTCGCGTGTGGGTGTCCATACGCCCGAGGATATTATTTTTATTCCTTTCGTCTTGGCTAATTTCTTTAGCTGTTTCTGCTGCTCGGCAGTGAGGTCGTATCCGAAAACGGCGTCGCCGAATCCTTCGCCCATCTTTTGTCCGGGATAGATTTCTATGTATTTCAGTTCGAGCGAGGCGGTTTTGTCGAGCGATTGCACTACCGAGAACAAATGCAGCGTGTATGACTGCATTGATAACTTCCAGCCTTGTTTTTCTGCTTTGGTTTTTGTGCCGGCCGAGGCATTTGCGGCTACGAGGCAGCACGCCAGCAACAATAATAAGTATCTGAATCTTTTCATGCGGGTTGTGTTTGTTTTGCAGCGGCGGCCCCGTTGTTGTAGAACCGCCGCTGCTGTTGGGTATTAACTGTATGTGTCAGGGCATGTGCGGGAGTGTGAATCCGTTGTGGTAAGTGTGCCGTATCCACTCGTTCGCCATGTCTAATGCGTTGAACTCGGCGTAGCGGCGGTCGAAGCGCGGGTCGCCGTCGATGACTGCGTATTCGTCTACGGTTACTATCTTTATTTTGTCGTTTGGCGAGATGTTTGTGAACTTCATGTTCTCTCCGTCCCACTTCAATTCGCGGTGCAGTCCCTGCAATCCGGAGAGGCGGGTGGCGAGCACGCCCATTACAACCATTTCGTTGAACGGGCCGGAGAACTGGAAGTTCGATGTTGCCTCCGTGCGGTTTTCGGGCGATTCCTTGCAGGCGCGAATCCAGTCCTGCTCGTGGCAGTTTGTAGACCATACGTCGCTGTTTCCGCCAGGAATGCGTCGGATTGTAGGCGTTGGCTGTTTGAAATCCTTCATTCTGTCGGTTGGCAGGAGCGTGGGATTCATTCCGTAGCAGCCGGTCATGATTTTTCCTTTTGTTCCTACGAAAATTATTCCGCCGTTCTCGTCGCCCATCATCTCGCCGTCTTTAAGTTCGGCAGGACGTTGCGGCACGAGGCCTCCGTCGTACCAGTATACGGTGAGTGCCGGCATTTTCAGCTTGCCTTTGGGCTTGCGTGCGGGGAACTTGTAGGTTACTATCTGCGCCTGTGGGGGCGAATAGAGGTTCGACAGCGTGGAGCTTGCCTCGACACTTACGGGATATTTCAGATCTAAGGCCCAGTATAGCGGATCCATTATGTGGCAGGCCATATCTCCGAGCGCTCCGGTGCCGAAGTCCCAGAATCCGCGCCAGTTCCAGGGAGTGTATGCGGGGTCGTAGGGGCGTTTCTTTGCGGGGCCGATGAACAGGTCCCAGTCGAGCGTTCCGGGAACGGGCACTCCGCCTTTCGGTTCTGCGAGTCCTTGCGGCCATATCGGGCGGTCGGTCCAGCAGTGTGCTTCGACAACGTCGCCTATAAGGCCGGCCTGAATCCATTCGGTCACCTGTCGGCAATAGTCGAACGAATTTCCCTGGTTGCCCATTTGTGTTGCGACTTTGTATTTCTCAGCCAGCCTGGTTAGCAGGCGCGATTCGTAGACGCTGTGGGTAAGAGGTTTCTGCACATAGGTATGTTTTCCCAACGTTATGGCGTGGGCGGCTATTCCGGCGTGTGAATGGTCGGGCGTAGCCACGAGTATAGCGTCGATTTCTTTGCCTATTTGGTCGAACATCTTGCGCCAGTCCTTGAAGCGCTTTGCGTTTGGATAGTCGTTGAACGTTTTCGTGGCGTACTTCCAGTCGACGTCGCAAAGGGCAACGATGTTTTCGGTGTTCATGTTCGCGAGGTTGCGTCGTCCCACGCCTCCGATACCTATGCCGGCTATGTTGAGTTTGTCGCTCGGCGAAGTGTGGCCGAATGCCTTGCCTAAAATGCTGTTCGGGGCTATTGTTATTCCCGCGGTAGCCAATGCGGCTGTTTTAATGAATTTTCGTCTGTCCATTTTTTCAGATAATGGTATTAGGTTAAAGATGTATATGAGTTTCCGGCTGTATTCCGGTCGTTTTGATTTGGCCGGTGAATATCGTTTGGAACGTTATATGGCAAATATAGCAAAAGGCGAGTGCAGAACAAAATAAGCTTGCTTATTTTTTATGCCGAGCCGCAATCAATATTGGAGCTTTAGCTCAAATTACGCAAAAGGCGAGTGCAGAACAAAATAAGCTTGCTTATTTTTTATGCCGAGCCGTCCATTATATCGGAGTTTTTGTTTTGATATTGAAATGCGGCATGAAAATGCAGGGAATATATTTGAGCGGATAGGGCATGCGTCTGAGCATGTCTGCAGAAAACCGGCAGGGGAGGTTTGTTATAAAAAATAGGCTTCGTGAAAAAAAATATTTTTTTTGCATGGTAAAAAAGTTCCCGCAGTAAATTGAAAATAC
>CAJKQZ010000227.1 GCA_905202115.1 uncultured Prevotellaceae bacterium
GTCTGAGATATTTTAAAATATCTCAGACATATTTTTGCACACCCGCAAGCCGCATGAACAAAGGCTTCGAAGCAACAAAAAATCCGGCCGAAAAAGGCTTTACTTTTTTAACATCTGCAACGCCTTTTAGTTAACGATTCCGACACATCGCAATCTTGCTCCGGATTTCAGCAGCAACAGAACCCGCGTATAGCTCCTCGGCACACGGAAAAGCCGGTATTGCAGCGTAAATTTCAATGTTTTTCCCGCCTTTTGGCTTCGTTCCACAAATCGTCCATATCCTGCAACGACAGACTTTCCAACGGGCGCCCCGATTCTTTGGACTTCTGCTCTATATAGTTGAAACGGCGTATGAATTTACGGTTGCTTTGTTCGAGAGCGTTATCGGGATTTATGCCGTAAAGCCTTGCGGCATTCACAAGCGAGAAAAGCAGGTCGCCAAACTCGGCCTCACGGTCACCCTGTGCGCCTTCGGTCATGACTTCTTCGTATTCGGCCAGTTCCTCTCGCACTTTGTTCCACACTTCTTCCTTGCATTCCCAGTCGAAACCCACATGTGCGGCCTTTTCCTGCACGCGGAATGCTTTAATCAGCGAAGGCAAGGCGCGGGGAACACCCGAAAGCACCGAGACATTGCCGTCTTTCTCGCGTTGTTTGATCTTTTCCCAATTATCCTCCACGTCATTTGCCGTTTCGGCCTGAACATTCCCGTAAATGTGGGGATGACGGAAAATAAGTTTGTCTACCAGCTTAGTACATACGTCGGCTATATCGAAACGCCCCTGTTCGGAAGCGATTTTCGCATAAAAACATATATGGAGCAGAACATCGCCGAGCTCCTTGCAGGTATCTTTCACATCATCGCGCTCAAGCGCATCGCAAAGCTCGTAAACCTCCTCTATTGTATTGGGACGGAGGCTCTCGTTGGTCTGCTTGCGGTCCCAGGGGCACTTCTCCCTCAGCTCATCGAGCACATCGAGCAAACGCCCGAAGGCTTTCATCTTCTCTTCTTTCGTATGTGTATTCATATTCAAAATGTTTCCGGCTGCAAAATTACTAAAAATCCACACGTTACTCCGCGGGCAACCGTATTATCGCACCCGTCCGCCCGAATGCAGAAAACAGTCCTGCATTGCTCCAAAGAAACAATGCAGGACTGCTCAATTATCCATGTTACAAGTAATTGCTATTCCAGGAAATGCAGTTTCTCAATCATGAAAAGCACTGAATATCCGAGTATCAGAGAAATCAGACCAACGGTAAGGCCTATTTTCAGCATTTCATTCTGCTTTACAAGCCCCGTGGAGTGCGCTATCGCATTAGGCGGAGTGCTTATGGGCAAACACATAGCGCTCGATGCCGCAATCGCTACTCCTATAAGAACAGCCGACGTTCCGCCTATTACGCTCAGCGAGCTGCCCATTCCGTGGCAAACCACAGCAAGAATCGGAATAAGCAACGCAGCAGTTGCGGTGTTTGAAATAAAGTTCGAAAGCAGATAGCATATAAGTCCCGAAACAATAAGTATCAATATCGGCGACCAGCTTTCGAATGGAATAGACTCGATCGCAGCGTCGGCAAGCCCCGAATCGTTCAGTCCGTGGCCGAGGGCGAAACCTCCCGCCACCATCCATATAACACTCCAGTTTATGGCCTGAAGGTCTTTTGCCTTAATTACGCCGGTAAGTGCGAAAACTCCCATAGGAATCATGGCAACCGTGCTGGCGTCTATTCCCGTAAGCTTGTCGAGCACCCAGAACAACACCGTAACGATGAAAGTCACAATCACCACCACTGTGCGCCAGTTGTGCTGCACCGAACCGTCGATATGAAGGTCGATAGTTTTTTTGGTAAACGGAAAAAATTTCTTCAGCAAGAGCCATGAAACAAAGAGCAACACGAGAACAAGCGGCAGCATGAAAGCCATCCACTGTCCGAAGCCCACGCCGAGGTTAAGGCCGTTCGGATCGTTCAGAAACTTGAATGCTATTGCGTTGGGCGGGGTTCCGATAGGCGTTGCCATACCTCCGAGATTGGCCGCCACGGGAATTGAAAGCGTCAGCGCCACACGGCCCTTTCCATTGGCGGGCAAAGCCTTGAACACAGGTGTAAGAAACGTAAGCATCATGGCCGCGGTAGCGGTGTTGCTTACGAACATCGACAGGAAACCCGTTATAAGCAGAAATCCGAGCAGAACATTTTCCGATTTCTTGCCGAAAGGTTTGATAAGATTACGGGCAAGGAGTACGTCGAGACCCGATTTTGTAGCCGCAATGGCGAGAATGAATCCGCCGAGGAACAGTATTATTATAGGGTCGGCAAAAGTCGCCATTATCTCCGACGAACTGAGCAGGCTGCCGAAACTATCGCCTTCGCCCCTGAACATCGGCAGACTGTTGTTCGACACAGTGAACAGCATTGTCGTTATAATACACAACGAAGTAGCCCAGGCCGGAATAGTTTCGGTGAGCCACATAAGCGTTGCGAACACAAAAATGGCAATAACACGCTGCTGAATAACCGTAAGGCCTTCTATGCCGAAGGCATGAGAGGGAAGATTCCAGATAACGGCGGTAATCGCCAGTATCACTATGAACTCCACAAACTTCCTGACGCAAAAATCGCCAGTCAGGACATTGTTTTCATTTTCCATAAATGTACATTTTTTATTTTCAAATTAATTTTCTCGTTTTCATGTCCGCACAAAAGGCGGAGATTTACCGTGTTTAAGCCACGAATGGCAAAAAACGGGGCTAAGTTACCTCTTTTACGCCAAACTGGCCAATTACAAAAGAACAAAAAGAAACACATCAACATGTCAAAAACAATTTTTAAGAAATATCAAATATTGTAGCATACAACCGGAAGAAAAGCCAACGCCAACCACAGTTGAAAATACTGCAGTCCTTAAACGAGAAAATATTACCGCGACAACAGCGTGCACGGCTCACACATTTTAATACGCCTCCTGCCGACAGAAAAAATTCTCCCGCAGATAAAAAAAATTACCTCTGAGATAATTTGAAATATGTCTGAGATATTTTGAATTATCTCAGACATATTT
>CAJKQZ010000228.1 GCA_905202115.1 uncultured Prevotellaceae bacterium
ATTTTCAATTTGCTGCGGGAACTTTTTTACCACACGAAAAAAATATTTTTTTTCGTACGAAACCGATTTAATACAAATTCATCCACGACCTATTCTTCGCGGATTTGCTTCCGTCCATACAGAATTCACATCAAAATATCTCAAATACCCCTTTCCGGCTTTGCAGAATTATAACAACAAAAAGATTATTGTAAGAAAAACTATACTAATTTGAATGAAAATAAAAGAAATCATATCACCAAAACTTTTATAAGTTCTCAAAATATATCAGAAATTTCAGTATTTAGTAAACGAAATATTCACTATAACCGCAAATATAGTTAATCTTGTTAAAATACTTGCTTTTTAAATCTCAAACTACAATCAGACTTAAACAACGTTTTATAAATTTGTCGTATGAAAAAAACTACGATACTAATAATAGCCGTTCTGATGGGCATTTGCTTCGTCATACTGATATACTTACAGATGAGTTATCTGGGCGAAGTAATCGATATGCGTCGCGAACAGTTCACAGAATCCGTGAACCGCAGTATCAACAGAGTTGTCCACACGCTGGAGTTCGAAGAAACCCGACGCGGACTGATAAACGACGCAAAGCAATACCTTACTGACGAGAAAAAGATGTCGGCCGACGATACTATCGCGGCTGTATACAACACTGCAAAGCCGGAAAAATCGCACCTATGCCCTTCTATCGACAATGACAGCACGCTGTCGGGCCCGCTGCTCCAGACAATGCCTGGAATGCAGGCACCCAAGTTCCCGCAAAGTATCTCGCACCAGGGATTAGTTCCCACATTCGGCACCACAAAGGAAATACAGGATATAATAAAGAAGCGCTACATTTATCAGGAAAAGAAGCTGAACGATGTTATTCTGGCGCTACTGTCCGAAGCGGGAGAGAAACCGATAAACGAGCGTTTGGATTTCCGCAGCCTTGACGGACGCCTGAAATACGAGTTCGAAAGCAACGGTATCAAGCTGCCATACCATTTTCAGATACTCACGCGCGACGGGCACGAGATATACCGCTGCTCCGACTATGACGCAAAGGGAAAGAACCATGTCTTCACACGGATACTTTTTCCGAACGACCCGCCCGAAAACATGACGGTAATAAAATTACACTTTCCCGACATGGACAGATACATTCTGGACAGTATAAGATTCATTATCCCTGCCATAATCTTCACTCTGATTCTGCTTATAACCTACATATTCACGATTGTCGTGGTGCTCAAGCAAAGAAAATACGTCGAGATGAAAAACGATTTCATCAACAACATGACGCACGAGTTCAAGACGCCGATTTCAACCATTTCGCTCGCCGCACAAATGCTTGCCGACCCCGCCGTGGCCAAAAGCGGAAAAATGTTCGAGCAGCTCTCGGGAGTTATCAACGACGAGACAAAAAGGCTGCGCTTCCAGGTTGAGAAAGTTCTGCAGATATCGCTTTTCGACCGCAACAAGGCAAAATACAACAAGCGCGAAATAAACGCCAACAACCTCATAGCCGACGTTGCACACACCTACACAATCAAAGTGAAGAACGTAGGCGGAACTCTCACCACAGACCTCTCCGCAAAAGACGCAATCATCTTTGCCGACGAAATGCACTTTACGAACGTTGTGTTCAACCTGCTCGACAACGCCTTGAAATACCGCCGCAAAGACGTAGAACTGAAACTCAACATATCAACCCGAAACGAAGGCTCGCACATAATAATCTGCGTAACCGACAACGGAATAGGAATACGCCGAGAAGACCTTCACAAAATATTCGGACGATTCTACCGTGTTCATACCGGCAACCGCCACGACGTAAAAGGCTTCGGCCTCGGACTGGCCTACGTAAAATCTATCATCGACATACACGAAGGCAGCATACACGCCGAAAGCGAGTTGGGACACGGAACGAAATTCATAATATCATTACCAATAATCAAAAAACAGAACTAAAATGGAAGAACAAATGAAAATTCTCCTCTGCGAGGACGACGAAAACCTGGGTATGCTTCTGCGCGAATACCTTCAGGCTAAAGGTTTCGACACCGAACTTTGCCAGGATGGTGAATTAGGTTTCCGCGCTTTCATGAAGAACAAATACGACATCTGCGTGCTGGATGTAATGATGCCCAACAAGGACGGTTTCACATTAGCCCGTGAAATACGCCAGCTCAACGCCGAAATTCCCATAATCTTCCTCACGGCAAAAACGCTCAAGGGAGATATTCTGAACGGCTTTAAAATCGGCGCCGACGACTACATCACCAAACCGTTCTCTATGGAAGAGCTCGTATTCCGCATTGAAGCGATTCTGCGCCGTGTGAACGGAAAGAAGAACAACGAAGCCACCACATACCAGATAGGCAGTTTCGTATTCGACACACAGAAGCAGACGCTTACACGCGGCGAGGACGTAACCAAGCTCACCACCAAAGAATGCGACCTATTGAAGTTGCTTTGCGAACACGCCAACGAAATTCTGCAACGCGACTTCGCTCTCAAGACAATCTGGGTGGACGACAACTACTTCAATGCCCGCAGCATGGACGTTTACATCACCAAACTGCGCAAGCACCTGCGTCCCGACACCAACGTGGAAATCATAAACATCCACGGAAAAGGCTACAAACTCATCATACCCAGTTGAGCTACAGAAACGGCCCGGCGCGCACGCTGAAAGCGAACTGCACCGACGGCACCGCTAACAATCAGATAAAGCGCGAGCTTCTGCCCGTAAAGGGAAAAAGCCCGCGCTTTTCCTTTCCCCGTTTTCGTTTTCGATAGCGAAGCCACACAAAAACCGGAGCAATAAACAACAAAGCGAACCGAAAACGGAGTTTCCACTACCCACCTGACATTTTGTCAGGTGTTTTTTTTCATGCCTGCAAAAAGACCCCGAAAAATTATCTCAGACATATTTTAAAATATCTCAGAGATAATTCA
>CAJKQZ010000229.1 GCA_905202115.1 uncultured Prevotellaceae bacterium
ATTTTTTAGGCTCTTTTTGCAGGCATGAAAAAATCCACCTGACAAAATGTCAGGTGGGCAAAAATATGTTTGTTTTTGTCATTGTTGATTGTATGTCGGGTCTTTTTCCGTTCCGCAGAATAGGGCTTAAAAAATAAGTCTGAGATATTTCGAAATATCTCAGACTTATGATTTCTTATGTGCGTGAAGATATTGGTCTTTTTATGAACTGTATACCGTTTCTGCACGAGGGGATTTATTATCCTACCTGTTTATTGCAGTTCGAAAGCAACCTTGCTACGGATGTCGGCCGATGAAGCTGCAACCAGCGCTTCGAATTTACCCGGCTCAGCCACCCAGTCGTGTTTCTGCGGGTCGAAGAATGAAAGAGCTTTCTTGTCGATAGTAAATTCAACTGTAACGGTTTGTCCTGCGGGGATGTTCACTTTCTTGAAGCCTTTAAGCTCTTTCAGCGGGCGCGGCAGGCTGCTCTTGAGGTCGCTGATGTACAGTTGCACAACTTCTTGGCCGTCGCGGTTGCCCTTGTTGGTTATGGGAACAGACACAGTAAGCTTGTCGTCGGCGGTCATCGTTGATTTGTTCGCTGTGGCTTTGCCGTATGTGAATGTAGTGTAGCTCAAACCGTGGCCGAAGGGGAAGAGCGGCTTTGTTTTTTCTTTGTCCACCCAGCGGTAGCCAACGAAAATGTCTTCTTTGTATTCTTCGTCCCAAATGTCCGAACCGTCTTTACGGGGTACTCCCGGATAAGCCTCGGGGCCGAAAGCATGTGCGCCCACATCTTCGATTTTTGCGGGGAAGGTGAACGGAAGTTTTCCCGAAGGATTGACATCGCCGGTGAGAACTGCGGCCAAAGCATTGCCTGCTTCCGAGCCGAGATACCATGCCTGTACGATTGCGGGCACTTGTTTTACCCACGGCATTGAAACGGCCGTTCCGGAAATGTTTACAACCACGAAATTCTTGTTGGCTTTTGCGAGAGCCTCTATCACCTTGTCCTGGTTATAAGGCAACCCGAGCGTTTCACGGTCGGCGTCTTCGCAGTCCTGGTGTGCATCTTTGTTGAGTCCACCTATGTATATTACGTAGTCGGCGTTCTTGGCTGCTTCGGTCGCAGCGTTTATGAGCTCTTCTGCCGAGCGTTCTTCTTTCAGGTTCTGTCCGGTGCTTACGCCGTCGAAGGTGTCTCCTGAATTGCTTGCATAGCCGCGCTCGTAGATTACTACCGATTTTCCTGCAAGGCGGTTTTTGATTCCGTCGAACGGAGAAAGTTCATGTTTTACCTTGAGCGATGAACTTCCGCCGCCCACGGTCATCATCTTTATTGCGTTCTCGCCTACAACGAGCACTTTCTTTGCCTTGTCGGGGTTTATGGGCAGGATGTTGCCGTCATTCTTGAGCAGAACTATGCCTTGTTCGCCTATCTTGCGTGCGGCTTCGATGTGGGCTTCGGATACGAACGAGCCGAACGGGCGGTTGCGGTTCATAGCCGTGCGGAAAATGAGACGCAGAACCCTGCGCACTTTTTCGTCGAGCTCTTTGGTGCCTACTTTCCCTTCCTTAATAAGATTGTAATAGGGCTGGGCCATGAAGTAGTTGTCGTAAGCGTTCTTTGTGCCCGTGCTCAGACCGTTTGTCCAGCTTCCGAACTCCAGGTCGAGCCCGTTGTGTATGGCTTCTTCGGTGTTGTGCGTACCGCCCCAGTCGCTCACTACCACGCCGTCGAATTTCCATTCGTCTTTCAGTATCTTGTTAAGCAGTATTTCGTTGTGGCAGCAATGCTGGTTGTTGTAAAGGTTGTAGGCTCCCATTATTGACCATGTCTTTCCTTCCTGAACAGCGGCTTTGAAAGCAGGGAGATAAATTTCATAGAGTGCGCGGTCGGAAACTTTCACATTTGTGGTGTGGCGGTTGTATTCCTGGTTGTTGAGTGCGTAATGTTTAACGCAGGCTGCAACGCCGTTCGACTGCAGTCCCTGTATGTAGGGAACAACCATGACAGAGGACAAATAAGGGTCTTCGCCGAGGTATTCGAAGTTGCGTCCGTTGAACGGGGTTCTGAAAATACATACACCGGGGCCGAGAAGAATGGATTTGTTGCGGTAGCGTGCTTCTTCGCCGAGGCTTACGCCGTAAAGGCGGGAGATTTCGGGGTCCCAGCTTGCGGCAAGACAGGTGAGCGCGGGGAAAGCCGTGCACGAGTCATTGGTGCAGCCGGCCTGGTTCCATTCGTCCCAGAACACGTCGGGGCGAACGCCGTGGGGGCCGTCGTCGGTCCAAACTTCGGGTATGCCCAAACGGGCAACGCCAGGGGAGCTGAATTTGCTTTGTGCGTGGATGATGTTGATTTTCTCCTGGAGTGTCATTCGTTTCAGCGCGTCTTCTATGCGTTGCTCCGTGGGTTTGGAGTCGTCAAGGTATACGGGCGTCTGCGCTTTTGCCGTTGTGGCGGCGATAAGCGCGAAGCACTGTATCAGCGCTTTTGTTTTCAGTTTCATCTTCGGTGTCTTTTTGTTTTTATTGTTGTTTGTTTCTTTTTTGTGTGTATTGTCGTGTGTCTTGCTTCCGTCGTTTGCCTTTTTGCGTCTTTTGTGTCTGTAAATATTTGCAATTGCACTGGTTGTGACGCTTTCGGGCCGGATTAATACATTGTGAATGATGACTAATATGTCGCGAAGTTACGTTATTATTTTCATTTTTTTTATAACTTTATTGTAATAAATGGCTCCGTTCCAATGTTTTTTGTCTATGGCGTTCTGTTTCCTGTAAATAGTTTTTTCAGGGATAAGTTTTCGGGGTATAATCCGAATTGCTTCAGAGATAATTCCGGCAGGGTATGGAATCTGTGGAAAAAGACTTAAGTTCGGGCAGAATTTTTACGAAAAGAAAAAATATTTTTTTTGCGCGGTAAAAAACTTTCCGCAGGAAATTGAAAA
>CAJKQZ010000230.1 GCA_905202115.1 uncultured Prevotellaceae bacterium
TATCTCAGACATATTTTTGATTATCTCCCTTGTATTTTCAATTATCTGCGGGAAGGTTTTTACCAAGTACAAAAAATATATTTTTTTACATGAGGTATGCCCCGCAATAAGGTTGCAGGCCTTGATATATCCGAACACGACCCTATCGGCAGCAGCCGTGTAGTGCGGATATTCGTATGTGAACGTTCTTACTGGTGCTGAAGGCGCAGCAAATCATTCACTGTCTTTACAGGATTGAACGTAGAAAGAGGTACTTCCACAAAAGCAGTGTTCCAATCGCTCATAGCCCCGTTCCACAGGCCTGGCAATTCGAGCGCTTTCAGTTCCTTTCCGTTTTTCGACTTATGCGATATGAATCCTGTTGCAGGGTCGACGTATTTTTTCAGGTCGAATTTTTCTCCTCTGAAATCTTTCGTTGCGCAAACAAGGTCTACGGGGTTGAAATGAGTACCATTTTCGAACATCTTACGGTAGGTTTCGTTTTCAAGATCGATCTGCGAACTTTCAAGTATCTGAGGCGATACCGTTCCGTCCTCGTTGAAAGCAAGGAATGGTCCGCCGCCGGCCTCGCCTACGTTCTTGACCATGCCGCAAACGCGCAACGGACGATTGAACTTGCAATAAAGATAATCGGCCAGCTCAAATCCGCTGAGCTCTCCCCCTTCGGGACGAATACAGCACAATTCTTTCTCGAGGAATTCCAGCATTTCCGCCATACGTTCCTCGTCGGGCAGTCCGCCGTCGAGTTCTTCGAGATATTCGAATATACGGTTTTGCAACCATACGAGCTTTCCGGCAAGCAGTTTCTTGTAAATTACCGTGTCGGGCATGAGACGTTCGGGAACTATATTGTCAATATTTTTCACGAACACGACATCGGCGTCTATGTCATTGAGATTCTCGATAAGCGCTCCGTGGCCGCCTGGGCGGAACAGAAGAGAACCGTCGGCATTGCGGAAAGGTTTGTTCTCGGGCGTTGCCGCAACAGTATCGGTACTTGATTTCTGTTCGGAGAATGAGACATTGAATTTCACTCCAAGCATTTCTTCCATTCCGGGAACACTTTTGTCAACGAGTTTCTCAAACAAGGCGCGATGTTCCGGCGACACAGTGAAATGTACATTAACATGTTTTCCGGCATCTGCCGCTATAAGCGAACCTTCATACAGATGTTCCTCCACCGGTGTCCTTGCTCCCGAAGGATATGAATGGAAAAGGAGCGTTCCTTTGGGTTTAAAACCGTAGCCGAGACCTTCTTCGTCGAGCAGATTCTTTACAATGGCCTTGTAGTTGCCTGCTTTCTGCAATTCTGCGACACCTGCATTGCTAACTTCGCGGCACACTTTGTCGAGTTCGTCGTAAAAAGCGAAATATCTTATATTATCGAAAAATTTATGCTCGAAATCCGTTTTAGGTTCGCTGTAATCGGCTTCAAGAAAGGCGAAAAGATTCTTGAACATACGGCTTGCGGCCCCCGAGGCCGGCACGAATTTCACTATCTTCACACCTTCTTCGCCACGATACTCATCCCAGAGGTTCACAAGTTCCTTTCGTTCGCTTTCAGAAGGAAGAGATATTCCTTTTCCCACCGAAGCCGCAGCGTATAGTTTCAGAAAAGGAAAGCCTGTTTTGAAACAGCCGAGCTGATATTCAAATTGTTGCTCTGTTATACCTTTTTTCCCGAGTTGGATTCTATCTTGTTCGGAAACCATATTCATTTATATTTTTATAGTCAGAAAATATGTTGTTTTCTATCACAAAAGTAAGAATTTATATTCGCATTACCGTCCAAACCCTGCCGTAAAAATAATTCGCCGCAAATAATACTGCACATTACCCCAAGCATAATGACATAAAGCAAGCACTTGTACCGAAAATTAACTATATTTGCCCACAGCTATCGAACAATAAAACATACATAAGCGATGAAAAAAGTATTTATCATGTTGTTGTCGGGCATTTTGTGCGTATCGTGCAATACAACCAGGAACACATTGTCGCTATCCGACCTCGACGGCGAATGGAACATCGACGAAATCAAAGGCCTCGCCATTAAAGCGAACCAGGACAGCCCGCGTCCTTATATCGGGTTCGACACAAAACAGGGAATAGTCTACGGTTACAGCGGCTGCAACCGTTTCTCTTCGCCTATAAATCCGAAATATAAGCCCGGCACAATCAAATTCGGCCACATGGCCGGAACAATGATGGCGTGCCCCGACATGGAAACCGAGAAGAACGTTTTGCAGGCTCTGTCGACCGTAGAAAAATACCGCAAAGCCGAAAATGACGGTATAGCCTTGTGCAATTCGTCGAACCGGCCGGTAATAATACTTAAAAGAAGATTCTTGCCAATGAATTTTTCCGAACTGAAAGGAGATTGGAACATCGTATCCGTGTTCGGCAGAGCACTTTCGGGAGAGTCGGAACAGACACCGTACATATCTTTCGACACAGACGGCAAAAAGATAAGCGGATATTCAGGCTGCAACCGTTTTTTCGGAAACATAGAAGTCATCGCCGAAGAGCCGTCGGCCATATCGATACCTCCCGTAGGCTCAACCCGAATGATGTGTCCCGACATGGAAACCGAGAACAGCATTCTTGAAGCCATTAAAAGCGTAAAAAGCTTCGGCCGGTTGGACGAAAAGCAAATTGTAATGTACACGTCGTCAGGCACAGAGGCTTTAGTGCTTTCAAAGAAATAACAGAACGTATTCAACTGCTAAAAAATGCAGAAGTTACCCGCCTGTAAAAAATTATCTCCGAGACAAATCGGCGCAGGTCTGACACAAACGGAAACCGTACCCGTAAAAAATCAAACGGCAGCCGATTCATAAAGAAACGCTCCCGACGAAAAAAATATATTTTTTACACGGTAAAAAACTTCCCGCAGCAAATTGAAAATACAAGGGAGATAATCGAAAAT
>CAJKQZ010000231.1 GCA_905202115.1 uncultured Prevotellaceae bacterium
ATTCAAAATATGTCTGAGATAATTTAAAATATCTCAGACATATTTTTTGCTATATGTGCACCTGCTGATTTTCAAGTGCTTGGCCGCTGACCGTTTTTGTCTGCAAAACCATACGGAAAAGCACCGCTGATTTTACAGAAACAATATTCTCTCGTTCAGAATACTTTAAGGCATAAAATCGTTATTAAACCTGAATTCGTCCCTGCAGATTCCTTACAAGCCAAACACTTCTCCGTTTATTTCAGGTGAGCCCTGCCCCGCCGGCCTGCCGTCAGGAACAATGCCGTTTCAGACCGGAAAAGATTTCCTGAAACAGGAAAAAACGAAGTCCGGGATATTTTGAAATATCTCGGACTTCGTTTTTTTCGCCACCCGTGACTGCTTCAAAACAGCAGGTATCCACGGTTATGAATCACCACTTGTCTTCAGGAGTAGGACCATTGTAGACGTGTTTCGGCACCCACTCTATATAGTCAAGCAGGAAGCAGGCCTGCGGATTGGTGAGAAGACTCTTTATTCTCACATAATACTTTTGCTGCGGGTAAATATTGCCCGTGTATATTATCTTTCTCATTCGCAGGTTGGCAGCGTAAGTCGTAGTGTTTCGCATAGACTCGATTACAGGCGCTCCGCTCCGTGCGATACCGTTATGCATTGGGGGTTTCATGTAACCGTGGTTGCGCATGTTTTTGTCGTTGGTGTTGTTGTGCTCCTCGTCCTCGGTGTCCTGCTCCCAGCCTATGTTCGGATTCGAGGGAGGTATGCGCAGGTCGACAGGAAGTCCCACAGGCTGCAGGTTGTTCTTGTCGGAACCGAAATAGAACTGGGCCATTCCGAATCCCGTGTTCGACGGAGCGCAGAAGCGCAGTTCGTATGTGCCTTCGTTAGGCACAGGCGGGAGCAACAGCGTAAGGTCGTACTGCCCGCGGATGTTGAACTCGTCGGCCTGCCAGTTCGACTGGCTTGCAGTATTGTAATAAGGCAGGTAGATACAACGGCTCTCCTCCGAATAAACGAGGTTGTCGAAATATCCGTGCGGGAACGGCCGGTGGGTATTGTCGGACTGGCGACGGAAACCGTTTGTCGACATTTCGGGAAGAATTTCGGTGACATCCCAGCGCAGACGCTCGTTAAGCACCAATCCGGGAACCCCGTCGTCGTAAACGAGAATATCATCAATCGGATAATAAAAGCCGTTGAGCGCGTTACTTATGTTTGTACCGTTGCTGTTCATGATATTTATACCTGGACGGTCGCACACAATTTCATCGAAAGTATCGGTATCATACGTTGCATGGCGGTTAATGCGTTTTCCGTCGGTCTGCGCGCCTTCGGTAAGCTTCATCAGACGGCGATACGGCCCCATCGTCTCGTAATACTGGAATACGTTTATGCTCAACGTGTTGGGATTGTTCCACGCATAGCCCATTTCAATATAATGTACCACGAGCTTGTCCCACGTAAGGCGCATGGGCAGCAGATGATAGGCAACGAATTGATTCACGGCATTGTTCGGGCTTGTAAGCTCAGGATCGGTTGCAAGCGGATAGGCCTGCTGGCAGCGTTCGGTAATTCTGGCCATTATTTCGTCCGTATTCTGTACTATTCCGTTCCTTATTACAGGTTCGGGAATGCCCCATTTTTCATGGAATATGCTATCTGTCTCGACAAAGGCCGTGTAGCCGTAATACCGGTGCGCCGGATTCTGCAGCACGAGGTTTCCTTCTAAGTCGGGGCCGAGATCTTCATGATTTTCCTCATACTCCTCATCACGATAAAGTTTCATGGAATCGTCCCAGCCTGTCCGCTTGAGAATTTCATTGAAAATTTTCAGGTTATCGGCCTCTTCTATAAGCGCCGGCACCGTTGCTCTCGAAAGACTCAACACCTCATCCACTCCGTGAATGAAACCGTTGTAAACTTCTACGTCGGGAAGCACGATCAGGGCCGAGTTATTGATTATCGTGGCAAGGCGTCCTCCGCTCAGAGTATCGAAATCGATAGTTATGTAACGGTCGTCCATATTCGTTCTTTCGAGCGTTCCTATATAGAAATCGGTTGTTTCGTATGCCGCAGCGTCGCCGCAATCGATTATCGCATTGCGGGCTATAAACTCGGCCAGCGAGTCGGGAATCTGGGTTATGTCATAATTCTTAGTCTGGAAAATCGAATCCAGATAAAACTGCACGGCGTCATTAGTAGGTGCGAAAACCGTGTAGTTTCCGCGTGCTGAAAGAAGCTGCGAAACTGTCGACTCTGAACGTTTGCTGAGTTTCACCCTCGTCAGGATATAAGCGAAATCGGTAAAGTTTTCGCTCTTTTCAAGATAAGATGTTATTGTTTCTCCTTTAAAGGTGTATATATCCGAATCGTCTATATTATCGGAACAGGCTGTCACGGCAGCAACCGACACCAAGAGAAAAAACCTCCATAAATTCTTGTTAAATGAACATAAGGCTTTCATACAGTTATTTTTTTAATTAATATTTCTTATGTCATGCAATAGGATATGTGTTAATCCAATATATATTTTTATTCAAATTAAACAAACCCTGCACACTCTGCAAATATAAAAATATATTTACATTTTAAAAGGAATATTTTTCAACCTTTTTATTAAGGTTTCGATAATTTTTTGTAAATACTACCCAAAAACGAAAGCATTTCTTCTTACAGAACGTTTTCGGGAGGAAACTAAATGTGAATTTATACCTTATCATACAGAGAAAGAGATTGATAATACCTGCACCGCCCATAAATCAGAGATTCCGGTATCCGTTTCTAATTATCCAAGAGGTAAATGTTGCGGTTCCCGACGTGCGGCCCCACACAATACCGTATACATATATAATCAATGCTGTTTTTAATATTTTGCAGACAAATACGGTCACCCGCCAAGTACTTGAAAATCAACAGGTGTATATG
>CAJKQZ010000232.1 GCA_905202115.1 uncultured Prevotellaceae bacterium
ACATATTTTCGATTATGTGCCTTGTATTTTCAATTTGCTGCGGGAAGTTTTTTACAGTGTGAAAAAAATATTTTTTTTCGTCGGGACGTTTTTTTATGAATCGGCTGCCGTTTGATTTTTTTACGGGCATGTTCCGGTTTATGTTTCGCTTGCGCCAAAAAGTTTGAATGTATCCTCTCCGGCATTCTGTGTATATGGTGAAAAAATGCTGAAATATCATAATAAATAAGGATTGCCGGTGCATGGCGGGCGCCGTAACTTTGCCTTCGAAAATCAGAATAATGTTTTTATCGGTAAATAAAAGAATTGTTGCCGCGGTTTTTTCTTTCCTCGCTGTCGCGGCAACGGCTTCGCGCCATGTGCCCGATGTTGTTCCCGCTTTTCCGGATACGGCAAGGGTTGTCGATATAGAGGAAGTTGTTGTGGTGGCCTCGCCCAAAGAGAACGTGAAGCTGCGCGAGCAGCCCGTGTCGGCAACTCTCTTTTCGCGCGATAATCTGCAGGCGCTCGGAGTAACTTCGGTTAAGGAACTCACCGGTTTCGTGCACAACTTGTATATTCCCGACTATGGCAGCCGGCTTACGAGCTCGGTGTATGTGCGCGGAATAGGTTCGCGCATGAACACTCCCGCCGTGGGCATGTATGTAGACAACATGCCGTTCATCGACAAGAGCGCGTATGATTTCACATTCCTGGACATCGACCGTATCGACGTTCTCAACGGGCCGCAGGGCACTCTTTACGGGCGCAATTCTATGGGCGGACTGATTCGCGTGTTTACGGCCGACCCAATGCGCAGGCAGGGCACGAAAATATCGTTCGGTGCTACCGGAAGAACCTCGGGCCGGCGCATTTCGGCAACGACGAGCAGGAAAATAGGCAACAGGTTCGCATTCTCGTTGGGGGGCTATTATAATGCCGAGAACGGATTTTTCCGCAACGACTCTACGGGTCGCAAAGCCGACGGTTCGCAGGAGGCCGGGGCGCGGGTGAGGGCGGTTTACAGGGCGAGCCGCAGGCTGAAGTTCGACTTCCAGGCCAATTATTCTTACAGCTATGAGGATGCATACCCGTACTTCTATACCGGCAAGGCTCCCTCGGCCGGAGCAGCGGAGGAGTATCCGGATTACATAGGCAGGATAACCGCAAACCGCGCGGGAAAGTACCGCCGCAACCTGTTGAACAGCGGATTGAACGTTACGTATAAGAAACCGGCCTATACGCTTTCGTCGGTTACGAGCTACCAGTTTTTGAGCGACCGCATGTTCATGGATCAGGACTTCCTGGCGGCCGACATCTACTCGCTCGGGCAGCGGCAGAGGGAGCACATCGTGAGCGAGGAGCTTTCGCTGCGCACCACAGGCAAGGGCGCGTGGAAATCGACCACAGGGCTGTTTGCCATGTACCAGCGCCTCAACACCGCCTCGCCAGTTGTCTTTTATTCTGACGGAATGTCGATGCTCAACTCCACGATAGCGCGGAATCTTCCCTCGCCGTCGTTTACGAATCCCTTTACGCAGCAGCCGGTGACGATGAAAATGAATCTCGCGCTCACTGACCCGTCCATGAAGTTCGACGGCAGCTACCGCACGCCTGTTGCGAATTTCGCGGTGTTCCACCAGTCGTCTTTCAACGACTTCATCGTGAAGAATCTTTCGCTTACGCTCGGTCTCAGATTGGATGTGGAGCACCAGGAACTCGACTGCGACATGCTCGCCGAGGATGTGAACTACCGCTTCGGCATGACAATGGCTCCCGCAACCGACCTCGTTACCGACGCAGCGGCAAAAGGAACGCACAAGGCCGACTATGTGCAGCTGCTTCCCAAAGTTGCGTTGCAGTATGACTTCGATAATCGCGCAGGCAACGTATATGTTACCGTAAGCAAGGGATACCGCTCGGGCGGATACAATATACAAATGGCTTCGGAACTGGCACAGACGCAGTTGCAGGGCAATTTGATGAGAGGGGCCCGCGATTATGTGGGCGGAATCCTGCAACAGCAGATAGATAATGCCGGAAACGAGGCTATGAAGCAGATGTTCACGGGAATAAAGCAGACAGTATACAACAGCATTCCCGATATTTCGGCGCCGAGTGCCGGAACGCTGAGATACAAACCGGAATATTCCTTTAATTATGAGTTGGGGACGCATCTTAATCTAATGGGGCGGAGCCTGCAGGTGAATGCCGCGCTGTTTTTCATGGATACGCGCGACCAGCAGATAGCCAGATATTCGGTGAGCGGCCTCGGGCGACAAATGGTCAACGCCGGCCGGAGCCATAGCTGCGGAGCGGAGTTTGGAGTAAGGAGTGCGCTGCTCGACAGCCGCCTTAACCTTTCGGCTTCTTACGGATTCACTCATGCGGAGTTCCGGAAGTACAACGACGGCAAGGATAATTACGAGGGAAATAACGTGCCTATGGTGCCGATGCACAACATGGGGCTGTCGGCAAACTATTCGTTGCCGCTCGGGTCGCGAACGGTGCGTTCGCTCACGTTCGGGGCGGATGTCATCGGCTTGGGAAGAATATACTGGACGGAAAGAAACGATACTTTCCAGAACTTCTACGCCAATCTCGGCGCACATGTTACGGCCGATTTCGGACTTGCGCGCCTCGATGTGTGGGGGAAAAACATTACCGGTGTGCGCTACGACACTTTTTATTTCGAATCGATGAACCGTGGTTTCAGGCAGCAGTGCAAACCATGCCGTTTCGGTGCCGACATTACCTTTGAATTCTGACTGTGGCCGAATCTGTTTATTCTTTTTGCCATTTTTCCGTTTAGGATAGCGTTGCCTGAAAATCTCTCCCGCAGCAGAAAAAAATTATCTCAGAGATAATTTGAAATATGTCTGAGATATTTTAAAATACCTCA
>CAJKQZ010000233.1 GCA_905202115.1 uncultured Prevotellaceae bacterium
GACATATTTTGAATTATCTCCCTTGTATTTTTAATTTGCTGCGGGAAGTTTTTTACACGGTAAAAAAACTTTTTCTTTTTTTGAGTGGTTCGTTTGGGGATGACGGACAGGATTTATGGTTTTTCCGCTTCGGACTTGTTTTTTGCCGATACGCCTATCATTATGTTTCGGGTGTAGGTTATGAATCCCACTGACTGCCCGATTATAAGTACGGGGTCGAGACGGAATATGGCGTAGCTCACTATTATTCCCGAACCGAGAAGACTTATTATCCAGAAGCCCACCGGCAGAATGGAACGGTGGCGGCGATAGGAGTAATACCACTGGTATATGAAGCGCAGCGTAAATATCACTTGCCCGGCCGAGCCGTATACGATGAGCCAGAGGGGAATTTTGTCGTTGTGGAAGAAACTCGTGATGTAGTGTTCGGCGTCGCCCAGCAAGTAGGCCACCGCAGCAATGGGCAAGGCGAAGAGCACAACCCGTACGGCGAGCGGAATCTTGGGCCACACTCCCTTGATGTCGAGATTCCAGATGTAAATGTAGTATGATATGAGCTGTCCGAGCACTATCGAGAAATCGTTGCGCAGACATCCGTAGAAAAACAACAGTATGCTGCCTGCCAGACTGCATACCCAGTAAACGACAGGCGATACTATCTCGTGGCGTTTTTCGGAAAGAATCCATTGCAGCAGCATACGTGCCGAGAAAAATCCCTGCGCCACGAAACCAATGGCGTAAATCAATACGGAATTCATGAGCGGAAAGTTGTTTTTGTTGACGTGCTGGTCATAATGTTTCGTTTGCGTTCTGCCGTGCGGTCGGCGTCGCCGGTTTTACGGCAGGTGTCAGCCGTTTATGTTGCTGCCGTCGATACGGTATCTGATGTAGCGGCTTTTCATCCAGCGATAGGCAAAACAGTCGAGGAAAGGCTTTACCAGACGGTTGGCAAGGTGGTATTTTGAAACGCCGTTCTGCCGCGGATAGTGGCGCACGGGCAGCTCTTTCATACGGCCGCCGTCGAGCATTACGAGGGCGGCGAGAAAGCGGTGCATTCCGTCGAAGAAAGGTATGCGGCGCGCTGTGTCGGAGTGTATGATTTTGAGCGGGCAACCGGTGTCGGTGGCGGTGTCGCCGGTCATTTTGCGGCGGAAACCGTTGGCTATCTTCGATTGCAGCTTCTTGCCGAAAGAATCCTTGCGGTTGGCCCTTATTCCCGTCACAAGTTCGTAATCGCCGGCGTATGGCAGCAAAATGTTGAAGTCGTCGGGGTCGGTTTGCAGGTCGCTGTCGATGTATCCCGCCAGGCGGCTCTGCACAGTGTCGAAGCCGGCTTTCATTGCCGTGCTCAGTCCGCGGTTCGTGTCGGAACTTATGTAGAAAAAGTGGTCGTTGCGCGAGCAGATGTCCTTTATGCGCTCAAGGCTGTCGTCTTTCGAGCCGTCGTTCACGAAGAGAATGCATGAGGGCACGGCGGCTTTTTTTATGAACGCGCCGAGCCGCCTTTCGAGGTTGCTCATGTTTTCCTCTTCGTTGTAGACCGGCACGATTACGGTCATTTCGTAATTATTTGTCTTGTTTGTTGTCATGTTTTTTTGGCTTGAGCAGGGTAACGTTGTAGATGAAACTCTCGTCTTTCCCGTAGTTGGCAAAGCGGGAACGGTTGCTGTCGTTGAACTTTCCTATGTAAACGGTGTCGATTGCCCCGAAAACTCCGGAGGGAAGCTCTTTGTCGACAGTCTCGCGCGTAAGAAGCACACAAGGCAGCTTTGCGGCGAGAGTATCGGCTATGTGGGGCGAGGAGAGTTCGAGCGGGCGGATTATGCGGTGCGAAGCGTAAACCACTTCTATGCGCAGCGGGTTCGCTTTGTTGTAATAAAACGGAATGCCTTCGAGACGGGCGTCGCCGTAGGTTTGCGAAATGCTGTTGTAACGGGGATTGTAGAACTGTTTTGCTATTATCGGCATTGCCAGAAGCTCCGCCGCGGCAAACACTGCGGCTACGGCGATTACGGCGCGGCTCGCAACGGGGCGTTTCCGCTTTCCGTTCCAATATATAATAAGGTGTGCCATTGCGTAGCAGCAGGGAATCATCATCGGCAGCAGGTATCGCATTTTCTTCTCGGGCATAAGCGATAGCAGTACGAGCGCGGCAATTACCCACACCATTGCGAAAGTGTAGTGCCGGCTTGCGGTGCCGAGTCTTTTGCGCCAGAACGGTATGGCGAGGGCGAGGAACATCACGGGCGTCCACACTCCCGTTTCGGTAAAGAATCTCCAGTAATAATACCACGGCCTGACGTTGTGGTTCTTCCACGAGCCCGATTCCTTGTTGATTACGTAGTTGGCCGCCTCGCTCTGCGTGAGGAGTATGTACACATACCACCATGAGCTGACGGCTATGCAGAGCGCGGTCATGGCTATCAGCGGAGCCACCCGCCCTTTCATCGCGGGGCGGCGGCACAGAAGCACGGCCGCAATCCAGGGCAGCAGCAGGGCGTAGAACGAAACGGGGCCTTTGCTCATGAACGACAGTCCCATGAGCGTTCCAGCCAGCAGCATATGCCGCCAGATGTGCCGCTCCTCGTACAGCCCGCGCATGAGGTAGTATATGCCGCCGGTCATGAAGGCGTGGCAGTATATGTCCCACGTGGCGGTACGGGCCATGAGCACTATGTTGTAGCACGTTATGAGCATGAGCGAGGCTATGAGGGCGTAATCTTTCCGTCCCGTGGTTCTGAGGGCCATGAGGTAGAAAAACACCACCATAAGGCAGCCTGCAAGACCGCTCATGGTGCGTTGCAGGGCCAGGTTGTCGGGCGATACGGCGTCGGCCGCGGCTGC
The DNA here is from genome assembly GCA_905202115.1 of uncultured Prevotellaceae bacterium. Lineage (GTDB taxonomy): Bacteria > Bacteroidota > Bacteroidia > Bacteroidales > Bacteroidaceae > UBA6398. The sequence continues at coordinate 2,845 of CAJKQZ010000233.1, forward strand.
GATCCATGTGGGCAGGGGCGGTTT
>CAJKQZ010000234.1 GCA_905202115.1 uncultured Prevotellaceae bacterium
ATCTCAGAGATAATTCAAAATATGTCTGAGATAATTTTTTTCACAAGCGGGAAGTTTTTTTCTTCGTGCTGTCGGGAGGTTCGGGCACCTGACAAAAATGTCATGTTCTGAAACGTCCAATACTGCTGCGGTGCCTTGTCGGTTGCGGTGTGATGTTTTTTGTTAACATAAAAGCAACCTTTTGTAATGTGTAGAGAATAGCATATGAAAACTCCGCGTGTTATTTCTGCCTTTTGCGTCATTATTCGGATTAGTTTCTTGAATAAGAATAAAATTTCGTATTTTTGAGCGATAATACGCGTAATGCGGGTATAAATTTTTGTACGATGAAAAGAAAAGATACTTTCCCCGTTACAGGTATGCATTGTGCAGGGTGTGTTCGCAATGTCGAGCGCGTTTTACTGCGTACAGAGGGTGTCGGTTCGGCAGATGTGAATTTGGCTTCGAATACGGCTACCGTAGAATATGATGATGCTATCGTTTCTGCCGCACAATTGGCGGAAAATGTAAAAAACGCCGGTTACGGTCTTATAGTTGAGACATCGCAACCCGAAGAAGATTCGGCCAAAGTGCAGAAGGCTTATTACCGTGACCTTGTAAGGCGTACGGTTGTAGCATGGGCGATTTCGATTCCCGTATTTCTGATTTGTATGACAGGAGGCGATACCGAATTTATGCGTGCCGTGCTTGCCGTGTTCGTATTGCCTGTTTTGATTTACAGCGGTAGAGGCTTTTATGTGAACGCCTGGCTACGCTTGAAGCATGGAGAGTTCTCAATGGACACTCTTGTGGCTATGAGTACGGGAGTTAGTTATCTGTTCAGCCTTTCCGGTGTTCTTTTTCCTAACTATTGGATTGATACGGGCAATGTACCGCCTTTTTATTTCGACGCTTCGGCCATGATTATAGCATTCGTGCTGTTGGGAAATGTGCTCGAGGAGCGCGCCAAGTATAAAACAGGCTCGGCTATACGTGAGCTCATGAATCTCGCACCGAAAACAGCGCGGGTATTGCTTGACGACGGAACGGAAGAGGACCGCCCTGTGGCGCTCTTGAAACGGGGAGACAGAATAAGAGTACGTGCTGGTGAGAATATAGCTGTTGACGGCCGTGTTATTGAAGGTGAAACGTTTGTAGACGAAAGTATGATGAGCGGAGAGCCTTTGCCTGTTGCAAAATCGCATGGTGCGGATGTTCTGGCGGGAACGGTGAACGGTGACGGCTCTATTGTGGTAGAAACTGTTGGAGCAGGCTCCGAAACAATGCTTGCACACATAATAAAAGTGGTGCGCGAGGCGCAGGGCTCTAAAGCTCCTGTGCAAAGAATGGTCGACAAGGTGACAGCTGTATTTGTTCCTGTCGTTTTGGCCGTATCGCTGCTTACTTACGCAATTTGGCTCAATGTAGGAGGCACGGATAATATTCCGCAGGCTCTGATTGCGGCCGTAAGTGTTCTGGTTATAGCTTGTCCGTGTGCGCTCGGTCTGGCCACTCCTACCGCCGTAATGGTTGCGGTAGGGCGGGGCGCGCGTTTGCATATACTCTTTCGCGACGCGGCAGCCATTGAGATGATTTGCAAAGCCGATGTCGTAGTGCTCGACAAGACAGGGACGCTTACCGTGGGGCGTCCGGCCGTTACAGAAAGTTATATATCGGAAAATTGTTCTCCTATGCAGCTTTCTCTTCTTGCTAAGGCAGAAAATAATTCTATTCATCCAATTGCAAAGTCTTTGATTGAATACATAAAAGTTTACGTGGAGAAAAACGTGGCTTATGAAATCCCTAATATTGAAAGTTTCAGTAATATTAGCGGCGAGGGTATCGAATTTGTGTCGGGCGGAGAGAAATTTTGGGCCGGTAATGATTTGTTGGCAATAAACAACGGCTTTGATGTGAAGTCTTCGGACAATCCTGCAAAAGCATTCTCCGGCGACAATCCTGCGGCTGTTGTTTATTTTGGGCATGCTGATGAATTATTAGCCGTTTTTGCTGTTAAAGACAAGCTGAGAGACACGGCCCGTGAGGCGGTGAAAGAGTTGCAGTCTAACGGCAAGCGGATAATTTTGCTTTCCGGAGATAATGCCGGTGCTTCCAATGCCGTTGGAAAGGAAATCGGGGCGGACGAAGTGATTGCTACAGCTTTGCCCGACGACAAGGAACGTTGCATAAGACGTTTGCAGAGCGAGGGAAACGTCGTTGCCATGTTGGGAGACGGAACGAACGACTCGGAAGCTTTGGCGAGGGCGGATGTAAGCATTGCAATGGGAAAAGGAACTGATGTGGCTATAAATTCAGCCCAGGTAGTGCTCATGAATGAAGACCTTACAACGCTTAACCGCGCATTCAGACTTTCGCACGAGGCGGTGAAACTGATTCGTCGCAATCTTTTCTGGGCATTTATATATAATGTAATAGGAATTCCCATAGCGGCGGGTGCACTTTACCCGCTTACCGGAACGATGCTGAATCCTATGATTGCAGCGGCCGCAATGGCTTTTTCTTCCGTTTCGGTAGTGTTGAGCAGTTTATCGCTTTATACAAGAAAAATATAACATTGAAATATATGAATATCAAACTACTTTTTCTGACTTTGTTAATGGCGGCAGGCGTAAAGGCGCAATCTCCTCCGTTCGTTGAACTTACAGACACAAAGCCTCGTTCGGGTGCAGAAGAATGGGAGGCGAAAGTTAAAACTCCTTTGGCTGCATGGGGGTCGACTGATGTAAGATATCCTAAATACGATATCCCCGAAAATATTTCTAAAAAGTGGAAGGTAAAAGCCTGGAGGGGCGAACGCGTGAACGGTCAGGCGGTCTTGTATACTCCTAAAGACCTGAAAAATGTCAGTATCGCTTCTACGCC
>CAJKQZ010000235.1 GCA_905202115.1 uncultured Prevotellaceae bacterium
AAATATGTCTGAGATATTTTGAATTATCTCAGACATATTTTTTGCTACATATACATGTGCTGATTTTCAAGTGGTTGGTGAGTGACCGTTTTTGTCTGCAAAACCATGCCGCAAGGCACTCCTTATTTTCTGTCGGGTTTGTTTTTGTTACAGACAGCATCCTCTCATTGAAATACGTCTGATATGTTCCGGATTATCTTTGGGATAATTTATTTGTGGTCGAGGTCTATCAGCTCATAGTTCCGCGAGCCCATGCCGATTTTTGCAGCGTAGTAAAGAATGTGCGTGCCGCGGCGTGAGGTTATGCGTTCCACAAGGTCTTTGTTACCCTCGTCCGGACTGTTGAGCACGAGGTCGACGCATGCCTGGTCGAGAGCCACGGGATCGGTCGAGGCAAGTATTCCCACATTCTTCATCTTCGGTGCGGCGGGGGTGCTTACGCAGTCGCAGTCGACTGAAAGATTGTTCATCACGCTTATGTAAATGATATTTTTCCCTTCATAGTCGGCAACAGATTTGGCTGCCTCGGCCATGCTTTCGGTAAAGGCTTCCTGCGAGGGGATGTTGTTCCACAAATCTGTCTTTGTGCGGCCTGCGGTGTGAATCCACGCTTTTCCTGCGGCTGAGGCCACGCCGATAGATATGTTCTTTATCGCTCCGCCGAAGCCAGCCATAGGATGTCCCTTGAAGTGGCTGAGCACGAGCATGAAATCGTAGTTTTCGAGGTTCTTTCCCACGAAGTTTTCTTTAAGGTGCTTTCCGCCTTTCACGGGGATGCTTATTTCGCCCTCGGCGTCCATTATGTCAACGTCGGCAATCGAGGAGAAGCCGTGGTCGGCCGCTACTTTCCTGTGGCTTTCGGTTTCAGCCCTCGCGCCGCCGTAGGCTGTGTTGCACTCGATTATCGTTCCTTTTACCATTTTCACGAGCGGAGCAATCATCTTTGCGTCGAGGTGGTAGTTGTTGCCCGCCTCTCCCGTGGAGAGCTTTACGGCAACGCGTCCTTTGGCTTCGCGGCCCAGGGCCTTGTAGGCTCTTATTAGGTTGTCGGACGTAATGGAGTCGAGAAAATACACTTTCGAGAGCGTTGTCTGTGCAAAGGTTCCTGTTGCAGTCATGGATATGAGTGTAGATAGTAACAATACTTTAAGTCTGTTCATTTTGCTTTATGTTTTAGTTTGTTTTTGTGTAGTAAAAGTCGTTCGGGAGTCCTTATTTTCTTATCGGCGAGGCGCCGTACATCTGTTTGTATGCTTTCGAGAAATGCGAAAGGTTCTTGAATCCTACCGAGTAGCAGATGTCCGTAATTTTCTCGGTGCGGTTTTCAAGGCGCATGTGGGCTTCTTCGAGGCGGCGTTTGATTATCCAGCGTTCGGGAGTGAGATCGCTGAGTTTCTTGAAGTCGCGTTTGAAAGTGGAAAGGCTTCTTCCCGTGTAGTTCGCTATTTCGTTTATCGAAAGGTCGTTCCGGAAATTGCGGTTCATGAACTCGAGAATATCTATCTTCCACGGGTCGGCAAAGTCGAACAACGAAGCGTAAAGGTTCTTGTCGGTGTTGAGGATTACGTACAATCCTTCGGTCATTTTCAGCTTCAGCAGTTCGTCCGACGGCTTTATGTCGGATTCGTAGTAAGGTTTCAGCGATTCGAACAGGCTTTTTATGTCGGGGCGGTTGCTCGGAAGCTGTATTACACTCGTGGTGTTGCGTTTGGCATAGTCGGGCAGGGTGTTCTGGTCGATGTTCCTATAGGTTTCCTGCAGAAAGTCGCGTTTGAAGGTAAGAAATGTGGCTACGAACGGCCTGCCGTTCAGAATCCGCTTGTTCATCATTACGTTGCAGTCCTTGCGTATGAATGCGCAGTCGCCGCTGTGCAGACGCGTCTTTTTATTTTTTTCGGTAAGTTCTATCTCTCCGTCATCGACATACAGAAGTACATGTTCCGACATGCGGTGAGGGCAGAAAGTGTCGAGCGTGAAATACACGCTTTGCACGATGTCGCCGTATTTTATGGTTTTCATTTTGTTTTGTATAGTATTGACGAAGCAAAATTAGCTGGCGGAAATGATAGCTATTTTGCTGAAAAGTTCTATTGGTTTTGTTGAAAAGTTCGTCGGGCGCCTTTTCTCTACCTTTCCTTATGCGGTTGCCTTTGGTGTTGAAGTTTCAGCGTCGCTGTTTGAAAAAACGGCGCATTAGTTCGGCGCATTCGTCGGCAAGCAGGCCTTTTCCCACCTTTGTTCGGGGATGTAGTGCATTGGGTGCGTAAACCGAGAAGCCGCGTTTTGGGTCGTCGGCTCCGTATAAGAGCCTACCCGTCTGTGCCCAGCCTATCGCGCCTGCGCACATGGTGCAAGGCTCCACGGTGACGTAAAGCGTACATTCGTTCAGGTATTTCCCGCCGAGGTAGTTGGCCGCAGCCGTTATTGCCTGCATTTCGGCATGGGCCGTTACGTCGCACAATGTTTCGGTAAGGTTGTGCGCGCGGGCTATGATGATTCCTTTGCACACGATTACCGCGCCTACCGGCACTTCTCCTTCCTGTTCGGCCGCTGCTGCTTCGGCCAGTGCAGCGTGCATGAATTTTTCGTCGTCTTTGCTGAACATGGCACAAATTTAATTTTTATATCTATAAAATTTATATCACAAACGAGTTTTTTCTGTTGCGTTTTTCAATGCTTGTCCGGTATATGTCAATACAAGCTCCGCAGAAAATCATTGTAGAAGCAATTTTGTAAAAATATGTCTTGCACGAAAAAAATATTTTTTTACTTGGTAAAAAACTTCCCGCAGTAAATTGAAAATACAAGGGAGATAATCGAAAATAT
>CAJKQZ010000236.1 GCA_905202115.1 uncultured Prevotellaceae bacterium
TTTTCTCTATCTGCTCGGTAATGACAGGATAACGGTACTGGCTGCATATCAGGCTGAATACCTCAGGGCCGAGCACATTATTATAATTGCTTTTTATAAACTCTATTTCTATACTGTCAGCCTCCTTTGAAATCTGCTCGGAACGCTCCTCGCATATACGTTGCGACTCGAAAGGCATAAAACCTTTCATCATAAGCCTCGTCTGCTTTAATGCCATATTGCGACGCTCATTGTCCAGACGCGACTTAGCCTCTAAAAAATTATATAGACGCTCATTCAACGACCCGCCGTAGACCTTCTGCTCCAGAACATTTATATCGACGCTTATATTTCCCCTCTCTATTACAACAGGCATTACGCACACATTACCGAGAAACAACTCGGCAATAACGGTAGAATCCATCTTGCCGTCGAAACCGAACTTGCCATGTATAACCTCACAGGAATCGATATTTTTCACATTATCTCCCGAACGCGCCTTAAGATATAGCATTTTCCCATCAAACATCGGCACCGACGTGTTACCGACGATTGAATATTGCTCAAAGCACGACACCGTAACAAACAATGTCGAGACCACACACAACAGATTTCCAAACTTCATTTTGGTAAAACTCCTTGTATATATCTTTATTGACAGAACGCAACCGAACAGTACCACAGTCAACCGACCTTGCATGTTCGCATTCTCCCGCTCCGAAGCAGTTTGTAATTTTATTCAGAACAAATATAATAATGAAAAAACATTACAGAATGACTTTCAGACAGATTAAATGCCGTTTTTATGTATTTTTATAACACCGGCAGCGTTTTGTGAATAAAACCTCGAGACTTTTTTTCTTACGAAACATTTTTTAACCTTACAATCACTTTGCAAACACGAGATTACATTTACGCAAATCTGTATCCGAAAACAACTGTTGCCATGTACAACCACAATATACAAACACAACATCCGGAATCCGCCTTTTTGCTCGGAAACAGCCAAAGAAAGGCGGACAAAATTAGTTTACTAATAGGAAAATATCTAATTTTGCACGAAATCTGATAAAAACAATGGCAAAAGAACTGTCAAACCTTACAAAACGCAGCGAAAACTACTCTGCGTGGTACAACGAATTAGTAGTAAAAGCCGACCTGGCAGAACAGTCGGACGTTCGCGGCTGCATGGTAATAAAACCTTACGGTTATGCTATTTGGGAAAAAATCCAACGAATGCTCGACGACCGTTTCAAGGCCACAGGCGTTCAAAATGCATACTTTCCTCTTCTAATCCCAAAATCGTTTCTTTCGAAAGAAGCCGAACACGTTGAAGGATTTGCCAAAGAATGCGCGGTAGTCACGCACTATCGTTTAAAAACAAACGAAGACCATACCGGTGTGGTGGTAGATCCGGCTGCAAAGCTCGAAGAGGAACTAATCATACGCCCAACATCGGAAACTGTAATCTGGAATACTTTCCGCAACTGGATTCATTCATACAGAGATCTGCCTCTGCTGGTCAACCAATGGTGCAACGTCATGCGCTGGGAAATGCGCACACGATTGTTTCTCCGCACAAGCGAATTTTTGTGGCAGGAGGGACACACTGCGCATGCCACACGCGAAGAGGCCGAAGAGCGGGCAAAAACAATGCTCAAGGTATACGCCGATTTCGTGGAGCAGGAAATGGCACTGCCCCTTGTGCAAGGAGTGAAAAGCGAGACGGAACGTTTTGCCGGAGCCCTCGACACATACACTATCGAGGCAATGATGCAGGACGGCAAGGCGCTGCAAAGCGGAACGTCGCACTTCCTCGGACAGAATTTCGGAAAAGCATTCAACGTTCAGTTCGTAGACAAGGACAACAAACTCGATTACGCATGGGCTACCTCGTGGGGAGTCTCTACACGCCTTATGGGAGCGCTCATAATGACACATTCCGATGACAACGGACTTGTTCTGCCGCCCAACCTCGCTCCTATCCAGGTAGTAATCGTTCCTATTTTCAAAAACAACGAAAAAGAGAAATTCGACAGCCATATTATGCCCCTCGTGGACAATCTAAGGAAGCGCGGAATTTCAGTAAAATACGACAATACCGACACCAAACGCCCCGGATTCAAATTCGCCGACTACGAACTTCGCGGAATTCCCGTGCGCTTAGTATTCGGCAACCGCGATTTGGAAAACGGAACAGTAGAAATAATGCGCCGCGACACGCTGGAAAAAGAAACAATCTCGTTCGACGGCATAGAAGCGCGCATAGAAGCGCTTCTCCCTGAAATACAGAAGAACCTGTACGACAAAGCAAAGAGACGCCTTGAAAGCCGCACATATATTTGCAACGACTACGAAGAGTTCAAGAGCCGCATACAGGACGGGGGCTTCTTCCTTTGCCCGTGGGACGGCACTCCCGAAACAGAAGCCAAAATAAAGGAAGAAACGCAAGCCACCATACGCTGTGTGCCTTTCGGAGTTGATCAGAACAACTTAGGCAACGACATGGTGAGTGGCAAACCGGCAAAAGCGCGCGTACTTATAGCACGTTCTTATTAAATAAGGTGCGATTCAGGAACGTTGTTCCCGAATCATAACACGCCAGCGCCCGAAAAGACAGCCTTTCAAGAACATAAAAACACAAGTCCGAGATGTTTAAAGTATCTCGGACTTGTGTTTTGCACGTCTGTTCGACAGAATAAAAAGGAGCCGGCAGGAAATCATGAAAGAAAACTTAATCTCGAACCATACTCCGCACGAAAAAAAATATTTTTTTCGTGCGGTAAAAAACTTCCCGCAGATAATTGAAAATACAAGGGAGATAATTCAAAATAT
>CAJKQZ010000237.1 GCA_905202115.1 uncultured Prevotellaceae bacterium
ATATCTCAGACATATTTCAAATTATCTCAGAGATAATTTTTTTCTGCTGCGGGAGGTTTTTTGTCGCTTCGTTATGCGAAATTGAGAATGCCGTTTGTGCGCATTTATAATAATGCGTATTGCACGAATGCGGGGCGGGTTTATTCCGTTACCTCGAACTCGCCGTTCAGCTTTATGTCGGTCGATGACGTGCCTACCATTACCTTGAATTTTCCGGGCTCTACCACGCGTTGCAGATTGCGGTTAATCAGCTCCATGTCGCGCGGAAGCAGTTCGAAACTCACCTCTTTCGCTTCTCCGGGGGCAAGGTGTATGCGTTCAAAGCCGCGCAGCACTTTTTCGTATGTCGTTACGGTGCTCAGTTCGTCGTGCAGGTAGAGTTGCGCCACTTCGTCGCCTGCGCGACGGCCGGTGTTCTTTATCGTGCAGCTTACGGTGAGTTTGCCGTCGGGTTGTATCTTATCGGCCGATAGCTTCAGGTCGGAATACTCGAATGTGGTGTAGCTCAGCCCGTGGCCGAAGTCGTAAATTGCGCCGTTGGCTCTCGAAGCGTCGCCTTTGAGACCGAGTTTCTTGCCTCCGTCGGCTTGTGCGGCCGGTTTGTGCGGAAAGTTGAAGGGAAGCTGTCCTACGCTTTTGGGAAAAGTAACCGTCAGCTTGCCGCCCGGGTTGTAGTCGCCGAAGATAGCTTCGCTTACGGCTGTTCCGCCTTTGGAACCGGGGTACCACGCTTCGAGAATGGCCGGCACGTAACGGTCGGCCCAGTTTATTGACAGCGGTCGGCCGTTTATGAGTACGAGCACAACCGGTTTGCCGGTTGCGTAAACTGCCTGCAGCAGGTCGAGCTGCCTTCCGGGAAGGTCTATGCTCGAGCGCGAGCGCGATTCTCCGCATGTGCGTTCTCCGCCGCCCAATACCACTATGGCAACATCGCTTTGTTTCACGTTTTCAACGGCTTCGTCTATGCCGCTGCGCTCTTCGTCGGTGAGCGGCGAGGGGAACAGTTCGCTTTCGGGCCAGTTGGCATCTACGAGGTCGCAGCCTTTTGTGTAGACCACCTTTACGGTGTCGCCCACTCGTTGCTTTATGCCTCCGAGCACCGAGGTTACGTCCACTCCCACGGGGCCGTAGTGGAGCAGGGCATAGCGCGACTCGTCGGCGTTGGGGCCCACGACGGCAATGCGCCTGAGTTTCGAGGCGTCTAGCGGAAGAAGATTGTTTTCGTTCTTGAGGAGCACGAGGCACTCGCGCGAGGCCTGCATGGCAACCTTCTGGTTTTCCTCGCAGTTCACGTAGGTATCGGCTTTCTGAAGGTCGGTCTGGTACGGGTGGTCGAAGATTCCCACCAGGAACTTGACACGCAAAATGCTGCGCACGCGGCTGTCGATAGTGTCCATTGGAATTTTCCCTTCCTTGATTAGCTCGCGCAGCGGCTCCACGTAGGATTCTGGCGTTCTGAATGTGCAGCGCACGTCGAGGCCGGCAATCACGCCTTCTCTTACGGCGTCTTTAATGTCGCTCGCAACGTGGTGTTTCGTTGCGAGGTATTCCAATGCTTCGCTGTCGGAAACGACGTAGCCTTTGAAGCCCATTTGTCCGCGCAGGCGTGTTTCGAGCCAGTAGTCGCTTCCTGTTACGGGCACTCCGTCGTAATCGTTGTACGCGCTCATTATTCCGAGCAGGCCGGCTTCCTTTATTACCCGCTCAAATGGATATGCGTGCAGATATTCCAGTTCGCGCGGCGTTACCTGCGGGTCGGTTCGTGCGGCTCCGTCGCGTGCGCCGCGGTTGGCTCCCTGACCGAGAAAGTGTTTGGCGGTGGCGGCAATCTGATAGTCCTGCTGCATGCCGCGAACCATGTTCACGCCGAGTTCGGCTATGAGGTAGGGGCTCTCGCCGTATACTTCTTCGTTGCGTCCCCAGCGCTGGTCGCGCGCAACGTCGAGAATCGGGGCATATACGTTGGTGTAGCCGAGCAGGCGTGCCTCGCTGCCGGTTATGTATCCCACCTTGCGTATGAGTTCGCGGTTCCAGGTGTGCCCGAGTCCGAGCTGTGTGGGGAAGTTTGTGGCTTTCCAGCTCTCCACGCCGCGAAGTCCCTCGTTGGTGAAGTCTACGGGAATGCCAAGACGCGTTTCTTCGATAAAGAACCGCTGGATTTCGTTGAGTGCCCAGGCGTGGCGCGAAGCCGGCCATATGTACGGGCTCTTGTCGCTTTCGCGGTAGGGAAAGCCGTTCAGTTGTTCGTCTATGGCTCCTACGCCGTCTTTCCAGAGTTTGTTTTTCCATTCGGGGGTTGGCAGGGCGTCTTTCAGAATGCGGCGATAGCCGTAGAGCGTAACCATTTGGCATGTCTTTTCCTCGACGGTCATCTGGCTAAGAAGGTCGTTTATACGGTCTTCTATGTTGGCCTCGGGGTCTTCGTATACGTCTTTGCGCCCGTTCTTGTTGTAGTCTATCCACCCTTTCTGATATATTTTGTTTTTCGGGTGCTTGTAGATTATGAGTTCCTTTCCGGTGGGCACGTGCCACTCGGTTTGCTGTGAAAATGCTCCGCTACAGGCCATTATGGCTCCTGCGGCAAGAATGAAAATCTTCATGATAAAGTTTAATCTGTTTTATTTTGAACACACAAAATTACAAATAAATATTAAATTCGCGATTAAAAATTGTATGTTAAAAAATATTTTCTTTATGTTTTGCTTTGCAGCCTGCTGTGGGGCGTAAATGAAGAAGAAAGGAAATATTTGAAAACAATGCGGGCCGGATACAG
>CAJKQZ010000238.1 GCA_905202115.1 uncultured Prevotellaceae bacterium
ATGTCTGAGATATTTTGAATTATCTCAGACATATTTTTTGCTACATATACACCTGCTGATTTTCAGGTACTTGCTGGGTGACCGTTTTTGTCTGTAAACTCTGCCGGAAAAGCATGTCGGATTTTTCGACGGCTCTGTTTCGTTGCGGGGAACGGTTGTCCGAATGTTGAATTTCGCGGGCAGCTGAAATATCTGGGATTTATTTTTTGCCGTGTCGGTTATAATTCGTTTTTTTGTGAATGTTTAAGCAGATAAAGCGTTGCTTCGTTGCCGTTTTCAGGTTCTACCGCGACGGTTTCAGGGAAATGACGTGGGGGCGGCAGTTGTGGTTGCTCGTATTGATAAAGTTGTTCATAATATTAGTCGTATTGCGGATATTTTTCTTTCGTCCGCATTATGGAGGAATGAGCGACGGGCAGCGGGAACGCAGTGTTGCCAACGAACTTGTCACACGCGGGGAGTGACGTTTCTTGCCGGCGGACGGAAAAAACAGAATAACCTATAAATTACTTCTATGCTTAACGAAATAAACTTGTCGCTTGTTGACTGGTCTCGGGCGCAATTTGCGCTTACGGCGGCCTACCATTGGATTTTCGTGCCTCTGACGTTAGGACTGGCGTTGATAATGGCAATAATGGAAACCATTTATGTGATTAAACGGGATGAGTTTTGGCTTCGCACCACCAAGTTCTGGATGAAGCTGTTCGGAGTAAACTTTGCCGTGGGCGTTGCCACCGGACTCATACTTGAGTTTGAATTCGGAACCAACTGGAGCAACTATTCGCAGTTTGTGGGCGATATTTTCGGTGCGCCGCTTGCTATAGAGGGCATTGTGGCGTTTTTTATGGAGGCTACTTTTGTTGCCGTGATGTTTTTCGGCTGGAACAGGGTGAGCCCGAAATTTCATCTTGCGGCCACGTGGCTCACTGGTATAGGTGCTGTCATTTCGGCGTGGTGGATTCTTGTGGCCAATGCGTGGATGCAACATCCCGTGGGCATGACGTTCAATCCGGCAACGGTGAGGAACGAGATGACCGACTTTGCCGCCGTGGCGTTGTCGCCTGTTGCGGTGGTGAAGTTCCTGCATACCGTTACGAGCGGCTGGGTGGTCGGTGCGGCGTTCGTCGTGGGCGTGAGCTGTTGGTATATGTGGAAAAAGCGCGACCTTGAATTTGCGCGTGCAAGTATGAAGATAGGTGCAATCGTAGGGCTTGCCGCCGCGTTCATAGTGGCCGTTACCGGCGACAGCTCGGGCGTGCAGGCCGCGAAGCTCCAGCCTATGAAAATAGCCGCTGCCGAGGGGCTTGTGAAAGGAGAGAAAGGCGCTCCGTTCACTGTGGCTGGTGACATAAAGATTCCGAAAATGCTTTCCATTCTCGCCACTCACGACATCGACGGTTTTGTGCCTGGAATAAACGACATTCTCGACGGCGGATACCTTATGCCCGACGGAACGACGGCCTTGTCGGCCGAGGAGAAGATGATGCGCGGCAGGCAGGCAGTGAAAGATTTTGCCGATTACCGCAGGAACATGGGTACACCGCAGGCCGAAATCGCCGCGGCGAATCTTGATAAGAACATAGACTATCTTGGCTACGGATATCTGCAGAGCAGGGAAGAGCTGGTGCCTAATGTTCCGCTCGTGTTCTGGGCTTTCAGGATAATGGTGGGAGCTGGCGGATTTCTGCTGCTTTGGTTTTTGGCTGTAACGGTTCTGTTGCGCAAACCCGACTTTAATTTCCGGAAATGGATGCTTGCCGTGGGATTCGTTGCGATACCTGTGGCCTATCTTGCCGGCGAGGCGGGTTGGGTAGTGGCCGAAGTGGGGCGTCAGCCCTGGGCCGTGCAGGATTTGCTGCCTTTGCGTGCGGCAGTTTCGGGAATAGAAACATCGTCGGTCATGATTACTTTTTTCTTGTTCCTCGTGTTATTTGCCGTTATGCTCGCAGCCGAGATAAAGATAATGTGCGGCGCCATAAGCAAAGGCCCCGGCGCAGAAACTGAAGTCAAATCCAAAAATTCGGTTAAGTCATGATTACATACGAGTTTCTTCAACAATACTGGTGGTTTATCGTGTCGCTTCTGGGCGGCCTTTTGGTGTTTCTTATGTTTGTGCAGGGCGGCAATACGTTGCTTTCAAATTTCCGCGGCAACGCCGGCGCGCGTCTTCTTGTGCTCAATTCTACGGGCCGCAAGTGGGAACTTACGTTTACCACGCTTGTTACGTTCGGCGGAGCGTTTTTCGCTTCGTTTCCCTTGTTCTACAGCACGAGTTTCGGCGGAGCTTACTGGCTTTGGATGCTTTTGTTGGTGAGCTTCGTGGTTCAGGCGGTGTCCTACGAGTTCAATTCGCGCAAGGGCAATGTGCTGGGCGGTGCGGTTTACCGCGCTTTTCTCGTGTTCAACGGTTTCGCGGCTCCGTTTCTTGTGGGAGTGGCGGTGTCGACGTTCTTTTACGGTGCCGACTTCGTTGTTTCGCGCAACGCTATGGCCGACAGTATGATGCCTGTAGTAAGCGTGTGGAGCAATCCCTTGCACGGATTGGAAGCCATTGCCACTCCGGCGGGAATACTGCTCGGGCTTGCGGTGTTCTTCCTTGTTGGCTTGATGGTCTGCAATATCGCATTTCATGATACGCCGATGGATTGGCAGGAAGCCGGGCTTGCAAGCCAGACGCAGACGCAGGCAGAGCTGCCGCCGGAAGCGGAAACAGAGGCGGCAGGAGAATCGGATACGCAGCAGGGGCAGGCGGAAAAAAATCATGCGGCTG
>CAJKQZ010000239.1 GCA_905202115.1 uncultured Prevotellaceae bacterium
GAGATAATCGAAAATATGTCTGAGATATTTTGAAATATCTCAGACATATTTTTTGTTACATATACACGTGCTGATTTTCAGGTGCTTGGCGGGTGACCGTTTTTGTCTGTAAAATTCTCCTGCAAGGTACAGCTTATTTTGCGGGAAGCAGTAAATTTTTATTATAGCGTAAGCCGGTGGTGTTGTTTTTAAGCAGCCGTTTATATTCTTCCGAAAAATTTAATTTCATGCGTAGGAATGCATTCCGCCGAGCAGGTAGTTCACTCCGAAATATGTCATTATGATTGTCAGAAATGCAGCCGCCATGAATATGTGATACGTTACGGGGCGTTTCAATGCGGGAATAATCCGCGGGTGCAGCGCTATGGAATACACCATGAACGTGATGAGTGCCCAAACCTCTTTAGGGTCCCAGCCCCAGTATGTTCCCCATGAAATGTTGGCCCAGACGGCACCGATGAATATTCCTATGCCCAAAGCGGCTATTGCCGGATACAGGAACAGTTGCGACAGCACCTGAAGAGCTTTTATGCGACCGTTATTGTCGTTTCGTCCTCGTTTTGTCAGGTGTATCGCAATGGCTGCAAGCCCGCAGATGAACGTGAAAGAGAGTAGGGCGAACGACATCATTATAATGCTTACGTGTATGCTGAGCAACGGTGAGGAGAGTACCGGCATTATGTGGCTTATCTGCGGATTCATCTGGCTTATGTGGGATACCAGCAGAAGCAGTCCCGACAGCAGGAATCCGAAGGTGAGCATTATACGGAAACGTCTGTAAACGATTAATGACGCAACCATTGTGAACCATGCCATATTGAGCATGGTTTCGTATCCGTTCGACATGGGTACGGTTCCGCTTATTGTCCACCTCAGCGCAAGGCAGAATGTGAGCGCTGCAAGCGACAGACACATGACCGTCAGCATTGCCGCATTCGCCGTGTGCCTGAAACGCGGCGTTTTTGCAGATGTATATATATATATGGTGTAGAGCAGCGCAATTAATCCCATTGTCAGGTTGATTATGAACAATATCGTTGCAAAAGGAACGGCATTGTATATTCTTTCGGCTTTTATGCGGCTTTCCGACGGCAGTGACGAACCGGCGTTCTGCTTCTGGTATTTTATGATCTTGCCTATTATGGCGTCGGTCTCGGCCATGTTTCCTGCAGAGGCTTCCTGGCTTATCATCGTTAGCACGTTCTGCATAAATATTTTGCGGAGAGTGTCGGCCGAAACCGGAATTTCGTCGGCGGGAGAGTACCATACGGTTTTTCCGTCCTCGGTTACAGGAAATATCTTTAACAGAGAACCGTGCTGTAAGTCCATAATCAGTTGCAGGCGGTCGTCGATGTCTGCGGCCTGCTTGTTTACGGCTCTGTTGTCTCCTCCGAAATATCCTTCAACAAAAGGGCCGAGGATATATACTCTTTCCGTATTGTCGAACAGGGTGTTGACCGAAACATGATCGGACAGATGTAATTTTTCTTTCAGTTCAGCCCCTTTTATTTTCAGTATAGGCTCGTTGTTCCACTCTTCGCCGAAAAGAACAAAGCCGGTAAGAACCTGTTCGGCCGTGTAGCCGTTGTATTTGGCTTTTCCGCATAGCTTTTTAGTGAAATCTATGGCTAATGTCTGGAGCGGACAAATGCGGCCACCGTATAGAATGTTGAGTTTTCCGAACTCTTCGGCTGTTTTCTGAGGGAGAACGGTCGCTGCATGAGATTCCTGTACAGCGGCAAAGGAAACCAGAACGAGCATTCCTTTTTTGAAAACAGGGTTTCGCAGTATTTTGCGGTATGCGCCGCGGGGATCGAACAACATCCATACGAGAGAAAAGAACAGGAGTGCATAGCCTAAGTAGGTTATGGGTATTCCTACGGGATCATGATTTACAGACAGAATGCTTCCGCGTTTGTCGGGGTCGTATGAGTTCTGATACATACGATAGGAACGGTAGGAGAATATGTTGTTCATCGACACGATGCCGGCAGTCTCTTTTCCACCGTCGTTTATAGTGAATCTCGACTCGTAGTCGGCAACGGCGTCGGTACCGCTGTGGTATTTTATGTCAAAGGAGTTCAGTTCGACAGTAAAAGGCAGGTAAATTTCGTCTATGTTACCATTCGGATTTGATATGTAATACGTGCTGACAGCGTCGTTCATTCTCAGGTGGATGAATCCGTGCTTAGCATTTATGTGGGTAATAAACGCTCCGGCCAATATTATTAAGAATGACAGGTGGAGAGCTACCGTCGATACGCGCCGAACGCGTAATTTCAGAAAATATAATACGGTTGCTCCGGCAAGTAAGGCCCAAAGAACGGAGAACCACCATGTGCCGTAAATGTATGTACCGACAAAATCGGAACCGTTGAAATTTTCTGTTATCGTAGCCGCCCCCATGCAGATAATGATAGCGCAATACAGAAAAAAGATAGTTTTTTTTATCATTGTCGTCAGTAAAATAAATTAAGGGCACTATAACGGCTGCGTTTATATGGCAAAACGATTATGCCTAAGCAAAATTAATGATATTCCGTGATATGCCTGTAACTTTCGGTTATTACGATAAATGTGTTGTTGTAATTGAATATAGGAGAGTTGTTGCATGTGTTTATTTGAGTACCGCCTGTCATTAAGTCTACAGCGTTTAGCCGTAGAGTTTGCAGACAAAAACGGTCACTCTTCAAGTATTTGAAAATCAACGGGTGTATATATAGCAAAAAATATGTCTGAGATATTTTAAATTATCTCAGACATAT
>CAJKQZ010000240.1 GCA_905202115.1 uncultured Prevotellaceae bacterium
AAATATGTCTGAGATATTTTAAAATATCTCAGACATATTTTCGATTATCTCCCTTATATTTTCATTTTCCTGCGGGAAGTTTTTTACACGTACAAAAAAATATTTTTTCGTAAAAAGAACATCTGAATTAAATTTCTACCGTGCTGATTTTCTAATGAGCAGGAATCTCCGCCACAAGTAACAGAATGTAGCATACCGCAAACCATTAACCAAATTCCGCTTCATGTCTGTGCACCGACAGACGTATATATACATTAGCTGAAAAAACGCAACAATTATTGACATTTTTCCGTATATTTGCAGACGGATCAGGTAACTGTCCAAAACATCTTTTTAGAAAAGAGGCGTTATGTCTTCTTCTTGTAAGTGAAAAGCGTAGGAAACTTTTAACCACATGAACAAGAGACGGCGTAATAGTCTCCGCGCATACAGCGTGGGGCTGTTATTACCACATCTGTTCATAAAGGTATTTCCTACCACCTTCACTTTAAGACGTGGCATACAGTTCCACGCTTCCGCATGTAAATAAATGCCTTAAAGGAGCTGTGTAGGCAAAACTAAACTATGGGAATAAAACGAATTACCACCTGCGTTGCACTGCTGCTTTTTATTTTTTCGGCCGCACAAGCACAGGAAATCAGAACAGACTCGGTAGGCGACAGCAATGAAAGCCGGAACGGACAGACGGATTCACTGCAAACCCTGTCCAACGAATTAGCTCAAATCAAATCACGGCTCAACGCCGACGAACACGACAAACAAATCGAAAAAATCTGGAAACGCAAAAAGTATTGGAAACTGGGATTCGGCAACCCTAATATAGAACGTACCGACGGAGAAGAAATGAAATGGAAAACGGAATTCGCCATTTCATTACAACGGGGAAAAACCGCCTACCTCCATTCCAAACCACTCTAGGGAATGGTTAAATTCGGCATAGACTATGGATTCGTAGACCTTAGCTACGCCAAACTGAAACTTAAATCCGTAAAACAGTCGGGCACATCCTCTTCCATACCAGGAACACCCTCCGGCTCAAACCCCGGCGGTTTTGACGAAATCGTGAGCGATGACCCCAGCGGCTCGATAATCGGTCTTATGGGCGTTGATCTTGGCATGCACAAGTTCGAATACAGCATGCACGCAGGGCCGAGTGTCAGCCTCAACCCCTGGAATCATCTTATCATTGCCGCTTATTTCCACGTCATGCCTACAGCATCGGGAATTGTGGAGAATGATACATTCTCTTACGGCTTCGGCTGTGCCTTTTCTGCCGGAATGTCTGTATCCTACAAAGCATTATCCGTTGGTGTGGAAGGTTTATGGTGCACCATTAAATATAAACAGACTTCATTCGACGACGACGATGACGAGTATGACGATGGATACGAATCGGAAGAAGATTTCAAACTGTTCAACACGAAAAACTTCAAACTAAAGCAAAGCGGGCCCCGTTTTTATGTGGCACTAAGATTCTAATTAAAAACAGAAAATCCAATTAAACACAGAAATAATATGAAATTCAAACATTTATTTTACTTGTTTGCTTCTTTAAGCATTGTTATGTCGGCTTGCAGCGATTCGGACGACGGGATCAGCGGCAACGACACTCCACCGGAAGGAGCGCTTCCCTCTGCCGAGTTCAAGCCCAACAACCTGCCCGCCGAGCCTTATGCGGAAGATGCTATCCGTATCGTGGCAGAAGACGAATACAACGCTCCGTTCTATTCGCTTGAGTTAATGCCGGACGGTTATTATTTACTCGTAACCAACCACACATATAATTATTATTCTCCCGCTGTAAAAGTAGCGGCGAAAGCCGACGGCAAATTCGCCATATACAAAAAGCACAAGGCCGGAAGCATGCGTATGAGGGGCACAACGGATGAAAACGGCACAATAACATTGTCGGACGGTTCGGAATATGGAAAATTCACGAAAATCGGCGACAAGAAATACCGCCTTAGCAATGGCGTTGAAGTTGATTTGCTGAACACTTCGGGCTCTGACAAAAGAATTTCCTATAAAAACAATTACGGAGTTATTTCGAACGTATATGTAAACGTTTCAGAGCCTGTCTCGGACGAAATTACAAACAGCCTTTGCCGCACATGGAATGTAAACAGCATTGAAATGTGGTTTTATTGGAACCGCAAATACGTAGCCCGTATCAAGCAAACCATAAAGGACGGCAAGGGAGAGACTTCCGTATCTACAATAAGCGGAATAGATGAAGATGAGTTCTACAGTGAAGACGATGAAATCTGTTACAAGGTCGTATTCACCTCAAGAGGAACTTACATCTGTTTCTATCTGAACGGAGAAGTGGATGTTTCCCTTTGGAAATGGGAAGACAAGGAGCAAGGCACTATGTATTACAACCGTTCAGAATACGATTACGACGACATTGCCTCCAATGGTTACGTAACCGCTCGCTTCGCCGGCAATCAAATGCGCATATACGAAGATTACACCGACAAAGAAGACGATATAAGCGTGCGAATGGTAATTGTAAACACATTTACCGCCGCCAATTAAAAAACATCATAAACGTTTACAACATAGGGATGATTATTCGGAACACCCCTATGTTTTTATTTGCAGATTTGAGTTTTTTCATGCAACAAGACATCCGAAACAGACAAAAACGGTCACCCGCTAAGCACTTGAAAATCAGCACGTGTATATATAGCGAAAAATATGTCTGAGATAATTTAAAATATCTCAGACATATTTTCGATTATCTCCC
>CAJKQZ010000241.1 GCA_905202115.1 uncultured Prevotellaceae bacterium
ACATATTTTCGATTATCTCCCTTGTATTTTGAATTATCTGCGGGAAGTTTTTTACTACGCAAAAAAAATATTTTTTTTGAAAAGCCCTTTTTGAGTTGAAGGCGTTGCCCGTGATTTTTCTGTTGGGGACGGTTTATGACTAATACCGGACTTGCGCGAAAATGTCTCATACATAATTTTTTTGCAGCCTGAGGTTCCGCGATTTCATACGGAGCATTCCGATTATTCGCAAATCAGGCCGAATCTTTTATGATTGTATGATTATTTTGTGGCATATTTATGCGATTTCGTAACCACCATGTGCTAAAAAGCTCTAATAAGCAATGCATTTTCTAATGGTTTTCAGTTCTTACGTTAAATAGTTTTGCAAAAAACACTAACTTTGCGGCCGACAATAAGTCTTTTTTAATAATGGTATTAAAGAAAAACGTGATTCCCGATTATGTTTTTGAATTGAGTTGGGAAGTATGCAACAAAGTAGGAGGAATCCATACGGTTCTTGCGTCGTCGGCTCTCACAATAGGCAAACATTTCGGTGAAAGGGCGGTTTATATCGGTCCCGATTTGAATACAACCGAATTTACGGAGGATAAAAGTCTGAAATCAGATTGGGCCAAAGCTCTCAAAAAAGCAGGTCTGCGTGCGAGGATAGGGCGGTGGAGCATAGCGTCTAACCCTGTTGCGATTGTAGTAGACACCAATCAGTGCTTAGACATAAAGAATGAGGTCTATTCCGATATGTGGAACGCTTACGGCGTAGACTCTCTCCATGCATATGGCGATTATGACGAAGCGTCCTTGTGGGCCTACGCGGCCGGCCGTGTGGTGGAGACAATCGTGGCGGAATGCCTCGGAACGAAAGCGAAAGTCGTGTTGCAGGCGCATGAGTGGCTGTCGGCAATGGGGCTGCTTCATATAAAAAGCGCGAGCCCGTCCGTGGCAACAGTATTCACTACTCATGCAACGAGCATTGGACGCTCCATATGCGGCAACGGAAAGAGTCTTTACAAATATCTTGACCAATATAGCGGCGATATAATGGCGCGCGAGCTCAATATGCAGTCCAAACATAGCTCTGAGAAAGCCGCTGCGCTGTTTGCTGACTGTTTTACAACGGTAAGTTCCATAACCGACAAGGAGTGCCGCGCTCTTTTGGGCAAGGCATGCGATGTCATACTGCCGAACGGTTTTGATACGAACCTTGTGCCCGACGCAAAGACCTACAAGAGTCAGCGGGCAAAGGCACGCCGCCGGATTCTCAATGTCGTGACTGCACTTACGGGCAAGCCGCTTTCGTCGGATACCCTTATCGTGTCGACAAGCGGGCGTAACGATTACCGTCCGAAAGGCTTCGACGTCTATATGGAAGCATTGAGGCGGCTTGACTGCGACCCGTCTCTCACGGGAGACGTAGTGGCGCTGATAGAAGTGCCTTGCTGGACCAAATCTCCGCGGGAAGACCTGCTGTCGCGCCTTGCTGCCGGCAAAAAGGAACAGGAGAACACCCCGCTTGTGAATCCTTTTATTACTCACGACCTGCATAATCTCGATTACGACCGTATTGTATGTACAATACGCAGCTTGGGGCTCGATAATGCCGCAACCTCGGGTAAAGTGCACGTACTTCTCGTTCCGACTTATCTGAACGGCAGCGATGGAGTGTTCGATACAATGTATTACGAACTCCTTACAGCCTGCGACTTTACTGTCTATCCCTCGTATTACGAACCCTGGGGCTATACTCCTATGGAAAGTGCGGCTTTCCGCATACCTACCGTTACCACCGACCTGGCCGGATTCGGTTGCTGGGTGAGCGAACTGCGCGAGAAAGATTCCTCGTTGGGAAATGGCGTTACCGTGCTTCATCGCGACGACGATAATTACTTTGAAATAGCAGAGGAAATAAAAAATCTCATATTGAAATACAACTCCCTCGGCCAGCAACAACGACAGACTATGAGAAAAAGCGCGTCGGAAACCGTGAAAAATGCCGAATGGGAAATATTTATAGAAAATTACATCAAGGCTTTTGCTTTTGCCATAGAACGTGCCGGCGAAAGGAACGGCAAATGAAAAAAAGCAAGCCATAACAAAAATTATTACTGATGAAACTCAAATCTAACAATTCGAACAATCCTGTGTGGAAAAGTGTGATGGTGAAATCACACATTCCGGAGAGCTTGAAAAATATAGAGAAGCTCGCTCACAACATGTGGTGGACCTGGAACAACGAAGCTATCGAACTGTTCAAATCGATGGATCCCGATCTCTACCTCGAATGTGCGAAAAATCCCGTATTGATGCTTGGACGCATGAGCTACGATACTCTTAACGCATTGTCTGCTGATGAGGATTTCCTTATGCGTGCGAAAGAAGTATGCGCCAAGTTCGACGCTTATATGAAAGTGAAGCCCGATACTTCACGTCCGTCGGTCGCTTACTTCTGTATGGAGTACGGCCTTTCGAATGTATTGAAAATATACTCGGGTGGTTTGGGTATATTGGCAGGCGACTATATAAAGGAAGCCTCTGATTCGAATGTGGACATGTGTGCCGTTGGTTTTCTCTACAGGAATGGTTATTTCGACCAGACCCTTTCAATGGACGGCCAGCAAATAGCCAACTACGAAGCACAGGATTTCGAAAGTCTGCCTATAGAAAAGCTTCTCGACAATGACGGCAAGCAGCAGGTCGTAGAAGTTCCTTTCCCTAACTACACTGTTTATGCCTATATCTGGAAAGTAA
>CAJKQZ010000242.1 GCA_905202115.1 uncultured Prevotellaceae bacterium
ATCGTCGGTGCCATAAACCAAAACAACGCCGAGCGCTCCCGCCACATCATAAAAAATGCGGTCATTGCCCGCACCGTGGAAGTTAAGGCGGTATATATCCTCCAGATTATCCTCGTCGAACCGTTCCAGCGGAACAAGAGTGTAGGGAACGTTCAGCAAAACATCAACGCTGTTGTATTTTTCCTGCGCCAACGGCGTAACCGCCAGGGCTTCGCGCAAATTCACATTGAGCGAAGCCGTGGGGTTAACGTCATAATTTTCTGTTACAGGCGGCCGGCCGCCAAAAGGATGATAAACGGCAAAACTGAATCCTTCGGCGCTTACGCGCAGAAACAGACGCTGGACTTTATTTCGGCTTACCGGCACGGGATTCGGTTTATTCGTTTGTCTTTACTCACAACTTCCCACTCAGGAGAAAGCCTTATTTCTTGGCAGCAAAGAAGCCGGAAACACGTTCGGGCGAAAGCAGCGACCAAAGCGAGGCCACCGTCCATCCCGGCGCGAAGATGTCGTTATAGAATCCTTTTCCGTTACGCCCATAATCCCATGTGGTGTGCTGCACAACCTCCGGATAATATCCTTTCCGGCCCACTCCGTTGAGATTTCCCTCGTCGGGCATGAGCTGAAGCATTGAACTGCGTATCACATCGGCCATTTTCGCAAAACGCGGCTCGTCGGTCTCGGCCGACAGCCACTTCATGATTGCGGCAAACTCGAAAATGTAAACGTCGATATGATTATTCTCTACCGACACGTTACCCCAGCCACGCGACTTGAAGCCTAAATCGCCGAGCATTTGTCCCTGTGAGAAAGGAACGTCCCATGTGTAATACCACGAAGCGCAGAAATAAGCCGATTTCTTGCAAAGCTCCACATAGCGCTCGCGTTCTTTTCCTTTAGTCACGAACGAGAGGAAATACAAGGCGTCGCAGGCATAGAACGAGGCTTCCTTGTCCTCACAGTTGGCGTCGAGTGTAGACGAGAAGTAATCCGATGTGGAAATTATGGATTTCTCGAGGTAGTCGATAGTAAGCTGCGCCTGGCGCAGGCAGTTTTTATCCTTAAAATACTTATATCCCATAGCAAGGGCCAGGGTTGCGCAGGGCGTACTGCCTCCCGATGGGTCTGCGTCCTTGAGATTGTCGTCGAACTTGCGCGGGAAAGAGCCGTCTTCTTTCTGAAGTTTCGCGAAGTTGGCAAGCAGATTTTTCATCTTCGCCTCCCATTCGGGATGTTTGCGGCCTTTAGATTTCTCATATTGCAGATAAAATAGAACTGCCATGATTCCTTCGCTCTGGCGCCGTATGCTGAACGTCGTGGTTTCGGAATTGTTGCCGAAGTTCACATATTCGCGGAAAAATCCGTTCTTGGTAAAGCCGTTTTCAAGGTAAGAATCGAATATATTCTTGCCTATTTCAACAAGTTCACCGCCATTGTGGGCCTCTCCATACTCGAGCGCGTTGAAAGCGTTGAGAAGCGTACGCCCCACGAAGCCAACTTCGGCCGAAGCCGGCGAATTGCATGTTGCAACCACCATTTCGGGACTCGCAAGGAATTTAAGAGGGAACTTGTCGACGTAGCTTTCCTTGAAGTAATTCGTCATGACGCTCTTGGCCTGGTCGTCGCTGTAAGACGAAACCAGCGGCTGCGGATTTTCCGAATCGAAAGAATATTTCCAGGCGTCGGCAATGAAATCCGAATAGTCATTGAACTTGCCATGCTTTATCTGCCAGGTTACTGTCTTGCTTTCTCCCTTGTTGAGCTTCGCAAAAGTACGCACAGGGTCGATAAGCGTGAGCTTGCGTATGTAACGGCGCGGAGCCTCTCGGTAAGGATAGCCGAAATCAAGGGCAGGTTTGCCGCCGATATTGCGGAATCCGGTGTAGCCGAGCGAAGTTTCGCCCGTAAGAATCACATCGCCCGAAAGGTTCTGCAGCACGCATTCGGCCGAGCCTTTTTCCTTGCGCAGCACAGTGTAAGCCTCACCGCTCTTGGCGTCGAAAATGCCCGTAAGCGGCGTGCTCAGACGATCTTCCCTCACCTGCCAGCTGTCGGAAGTGTGGAACGAGGGAGCCTCTTTGGGCGAGCGCAGGTTTTTATGGTACCAGAATCCGGGCATATAAAACAGACAGTCGTCGTGCCGGCTGTTGGCAACGGTATACGTGCAGCCGAGGTTGAAATAAACCGTCTCTTTGGCCGTAATGGTGAGCGAAAGCGTCTGCACGTCGCCTTCGGCCGAAATGTCCTGGCTCAGAACAACGGGCATCGGCTTGTCGGCATTCAACTTCCACTCCGTTGTGCCCCCCGAAGCATTCGCCATAACGGGCGACAGGTTATAAGAAACAGCCGGATTGCCCGGTTTTTTAATCACCAACTCGGTTGTAAAGCCGTCAACGTTCTGCGCGCCGGCCACCGCGAAGATTCCGCACAGCGCAAGTGCGGAAAATGCTAATCTGATAGTCTTCATCTATTATATATAATAATGTATACTAAATTTATTTCGCATCACCCTATCGGTTCGAGTCATGCTAATACCTTGCAAAGTTAATAAATAAAAAGCATAGCAAAAAATCCGCAAATGCAAACCGAACAGTGCAATCGTACGCAAAACACGAAAAACCGCCTGCCTTGCCGCAAAATTTTGCAGACAAAAACGGTCAGCGGCCAAGCACTTGAAAATCAGCAGGTGTATA
>CAJKQZ010000243.1 GCA_905202115.1 uncultured Prevotellaceae bacterium
CTCATACGAAGTGAGCCGCTCGATTGCCGCATGTGAAGGAGCGCTGCTCATTGTCGACGCAACGCAAGGCGTACAGGCCCAGACAATATCGAACCTCTACATGGCAATCGAACACGATCTTGCCATAATTCCGGTAATAAACAAATGCGACATGGCCAACGCCATGCCCGATGAAGTTGAAGACGAGATAATAGAACTGCTCGGCTGTAAACCGGAGGAAATAATACGCGCTTCCGGCAAAACCGGCATGGGTGTAGACGAAATACTCGAAGCCATAGTGGAACGCATACCGGCACCTACCGGCAACGAAGAAGCCCCGCTCCAGGCTTTGATATTCGACTCGGTATTCAACAGTTTCCGTGGAATAATAGCCTATTTCAAAATCATAAACGGTTCGATAAAACAAGGCGACCACGTTGTATTCGTAAACACCAAGCAGGACTATCATGCCGACGAGATAGGCGTACTGAAAATGCAGCTGTCGCCACGTAAATCACTGCACTGCGGCGACGTGGGCTACATAGTAAGCGGAATTAAGACCGCAACCGAAGTAAAAGTGGGCGACACTATCACACACGTCGAGCGTCCTTGCAGCGGAGCAATAGAAGGCTTCGAGGAAGTAAAGCCTATGGTCTTTGCCGGAGTATATCCCGTTGAAGCCGAAGACTTCGAAAACCTTCGCGCATCGCTCGAAAAGCTGCAGCTAAACGACGCGTCGCTTACTTTCTCTCCCGAAAGCTCGGTTGCATTGGGATTCGGTTTCCGTTGCGGTTTTCTCGGACTTCTGCACATGGAAATAGTGCAGGAACGTCTGGACCGCGAATTCGACATGAACGTAATCACCACCGTGCCCAACGTATCATATATGGTATACGACAAGCACGGCGACCCGCGCGAAGTGCACAACCCCGCAAGTATGCCCGACGTGTCGGAAATAGACCACGTTGAGGAACCTTACATACGAGCCACAATAATAACCGGCTCGACCTATATAGGCCCTATCATGACCCTTTGCCTTTCCAAGCGGGGTGAGCTCGTAAACCAGAATTTCATTGCCGGCAATCGCGTGGAAATAAATTTCGACATGCCTCTCGGAGAAATCGTCATCGATTTTTACGACAAGCTGAAAAGCATTTCGAAAGGATATGCCTCGTTCGACTATCACCCGATAGGCTTCCGCCCGTCGAAACTCATAAAATTAGATATTCTTCTCAACGGGCAGCCGGTCGACGCACTTTCAACGCTCACTCACATAGACAACGCTATAGGATTCGGGCGGAGAATATGCGAAAAACTCAAAGACCTGCTTCCGCGCCAGCAGTTCGACATAGCTATACAGGCCGCAATAGGAGCGAAAATCATAGCCCGCGAAACCGTAAAGCAGGTGCGCAAGGACGTTACCGCAAAATGCTACGGCGGCGACATCTCGCGTAAGCGCAAACTGCTCGAAAAACAAAAGCGCGGCAAAAAAAGAATGAAACAAATAGGTAATGTGCAAGTTCCCCAAAAGGCTTTCCTCGCCGTTCTCAAACTCGACTGAAAAAGAAAGACCGGCAACAGCCCGCGGCAACACTTGCAAAAACAAATACAAAACCACATAAAGATGTACAGAACGAAAACATGCGGAGAGCTTCGCCTTGCCAATGCAGGCGAAACCGTTACGTTGGCAGGATGGGTTCAAAGAATCCGCAAAATGGGAGCTCTTACGTTCGTCGACTTGCGCGACCGCTACGGAATAACGCAGTTAGTGTTCAGCCAAACCGATAACGAACCGCTTTTCGACGCGGCAAACACACTCGGAAGGGAATATGTAATTCAAGCAACCGGAACGGTAAACGAAAGATACGCGAAAAACGACAACATCCCTACCGGAGAAATCGAAATCAACGTCACAGAACTGCAAATACTGAACGAATCCCTCGTTCCGCCGTTCACAATCGAGGACGAAACCGACGGCGGCGACGACCTGCGCATGAAATACCGTTACCTCGACCTGCGCCGCAACACCGTAAGAAAAAATATCGAGCTGCGCCACAAAACGTGCATTGCCATACGCCAGTTTCTCGACAGCAAAGGCTTTCTTGAAATAGAGACTCCCGTGCTGGTAGGCTCCACACCCGAAGGCGCACGCGACTTCGTGGTACCGTCGCGCATGAATCCAGGACAATTCTACGCCCTTCCCCAAAGCCCGCAGACATTAAAGCAGCTTCTTATGGTAGCCGGCATGGACAGGTATTTTCAGATTGTAAAATGTTTCCGCGACGAAGACCTGCGCGCCGACCGCCAGCCGGAATTCACGCAGATAGACTGCGAGATGAGTTTCGTGGAGCAGAACGACATCATCGAACTCTTCGAGGAAATGGCCAAATACCTTTTCAAAAACATCCGCAACTACGAACTGAACGAACCGTTCCTCCGTCTGCCGTGGATAGACGCAATGAAACGTTTCGGCAGCGACAAACCCGACATGCGTTTCGGAATGGAATTCGTGGAACTCGACGATGTGCTGAAAGGCACGGGAGAATTCCCTGTGTTCAACTCGGCCGAATATATCGGCGGCATTTGCGCTGAAGGCTGCGCCGTTTATACCCGCAAGCAGATAGACCAGCTGACCGATTTCGTGCGTAGCCCGCAAATCGGCGCCAAAGGTTTGGTCTACGCTCGTGTACAAGCCGACGGCAGCGTAAAGAGTT
>CAJKQZ010000244.1 GCA_905202115.1 uncultured Prevotellaceae bacterium
TATCTCAGACATATTTTTTGCTACATATACACATGCTGATTTTCAAGTGCTTGGCAGCTGACCGTTTTTGTCTGCAAAGCCCTACGGAAATACACCGCGAATTTATAATATGCACTGTCATTATGAAAAAGCGGCTTCTCCGTTTTCGGAAAAGCCGCTTTGCATTATAATTCACATTACAAACGCTGCATTCATTCAGACCTGAAGCAATGCGTTCCGGCCTTTACCTTTACGATGTAATGCTTTCCGTCGGAAGTTTTAGCCATACGGCACGGCTTGTCATTCTGCTGGAAACCTCTGTAATCGGCGGGCAGCCACACTTCGGCCGTAGTGCCTTCGGGAACAACGAGACGCATGCTATATCCTGAAGTCTTATCGATTGCAAGAGAAATGTTGCCGTACAAAGTGGGAACTATAGTGCTTACCTTCTTGAGCGAACAAAGTTCGGGGCACACGCGAAACTCTTTGAAAGCCGGTTTCAGTACGGATATGCCGGCAATGTATTTCGACAAGATAATAAGCGGCGCACCGCTCCATGCGTGGTTATAGCTCGAGCCGTCCATTCTGTTGTAAAAGTCCGACACGTCTGTCATATTGTTATAAAAAAGTTCCCAAAGGGTTGAATAGCGGCTGTCGACCATTGGTTTGTAACGCCGGAGTATACGCTGCAACGCATCTGACGTATTACCCATTTCACACATAGCTTCAAGCACATAACGCTCCATATAAGGACTTGCAAATTCAACGGTATTGAATATCTCGTTCAATTGCCTGTACTCGCTCTCGGGAGCCACGCCGGAAAGAACGGCAAGCGACTGCGTGCGGTCGTCGGTCTTGCCTGTGTACGTGGGATGACGGTAAGCACTTCCCGTCCAGCACGATTCGTGAATGGCTTTCTTCATTTTTTCATTCACCGCACGGGCCCAAACCGCCTCTTTCTTTTCTCCTATAAGGTCGCACTGTTTGGCGTAATACTCGAGCGTAATCGAATACCACAGCTGGCACATTGCCTGCATGTCGGCATTATCGCCCCAATCTCCCCAGTCCCACGCTCCGGGCCGGTAAGTAACGAGCCCGTCGTCGCGGAGTTTCCACATATGTATGTAACGATATGCCGCAGGATAAATATCACGAATCGTCTGTTTGTCATTGCTGCCGAGATAATAGTTCCAGGCACCCATACCTATCATGGCCATCGACTGCATGGGCAGTTCCTTGTCCCAGTTGCTCTGGGGAACAGGGGCATAAAGCACACTGTCTTCTTTCTGCCAGTCGGCGAATTCGAGAAGACACTTACGCGTGAGAAGATTTGCGCTCGGCGAAAGCGAGTAAAAGGTTTCTACCAATTCGTTTGTCACATCGCCAATCCATTGTGCGCGCTCGCGATCGGGACAGTCCATGTAATTATCGCGCATGGTGATGTAAAGCGTGCGTTGCGACATTCTCCAAAGACGGTTCAGGTCGGGATTGTCGCAGATAAAGCTGCCGGTAAATTCACAATCGTAACCGGTTTCCCTGTATCCGAGTGATAGCACCTCTACTCCTTCAGGAATGGTATAGATTATTTCGTGGCCGTTCATCCAGCCTAAGTTTTCATATTCCTGTATACCTTCTTTGGTTATGTATTCGGCACGCACGTTGAGTTCGCCGCCACCCGTCCGGTAACAATCCGAACGCATGCCTATTACTTTTCCGGCAGGAGCCTTGACCTTTAGTACAGGCGTAATTTGCGCATTATAGGGAAGAGTGCATATCACTTCATTACCTTCGCGCCGTTCGGAAGCGTAACGACTTATGCCATAATTTTTCCACATCGGTATGGGGCGGTCTACGAATGCGTTCCAGCCGGATGTGCGAGAATCTGTTTCAACAGCATGTTTCCATGAAGAGTCGTCGAAACCTGGTTTATAAAAATCGCTTATGTCATTGCGTGCATCGAAACCTATATTCGATTCACCAAGACGGAAGTTGGGAAGCTCGCCCGAAGGCACATAATAGGCAGGGTGCATTGCCGTAAGCCAGGAAGCGTCGCTGCCATAATGCTTAGAGCCTACTGTAAGATCGAAATAAAGCCCTGCGCAAGGCGAAATGCGATGACTGAACCCCGGGCGCCCGAAATACCACACGAGAACCGCTATTGTATTGCTGCCGGGGCGCAGATTTTTAAGCGTCACATTATCAATATATGTATCTTCAGGATTAGGGCCACGCTTCAAGCTTCCCTCATATACTTCGAGCTCGCCGTTCACCCACAGCCAGTACTTGGTGTCGGCGGCAATGCGCAATTTATTGTCTGCTGGATTTCCCTTAACATCGATAACCTTGCGGAAACAAATCCACTGGCTTGTGTCGGCAGGTGCCTCGTTCCTTATTATCGAGGCACTGTAGGAAAACGTAGCTACGAACAACAAGGAAAGAAATACGGATAACTTTTTCATCATTATATTTTTGGTTTATTTGTTTTCACGGCTTGCAACGGAGAGCACAACCCCGAAAGAAAGTCACAAATTTAACAAATGAACGACGGACAACAAAATCAATCGGTACATTTCTACACATAGCATAAACGGTTGGGCAAAAAACCTACGAGGAAACAATTACGTAAAAAATACCACACACGAAAAAAATACTTTTTTTACACGATAAAAAACTTCCCGCAGGAAATTGAAAATACAAGGGAGATAA
>CAJKQZ010000245.1 GCA_905202115.1 uncultured Prevotellaceae bacterium
TTGGCAGGTGACCGTTTTTGTCTGCAAAAACACATTGATTTAAGGTCTTTAAGGTAGTTAATGGCATTAACAACCTTAAAGACCTTACAAGAACCGCACTGCGGCAAGGCTGGCGCCGCAAAAAGCGAAGCCGATACCGAAAAAAGCAACCGTCCCCGCTCCTTATAAGGAGCGGGGACGGTTATATGGGCCTGCAGATGTCCGTTCCCTACACGGACAACCGCAGATTCTTATTTACCACGGATCTTCAACGGTTTCTCCTCCATAAACGTTCTTCGGAACCATTTCGAAATAGTCGAGCATACAGCAAGTACGGGTATTGGTAAGCACAGACTTGATACGTATGTAATAAGTCTCGTCGGGCTTCATCGTACCGTTCCAAAGAATCTTGCGCAAACGTATGTAATCACCGCTGGCCGCACGAAGAGGCATGGTTACCACGCCACCCGAAGCAGGAAGGCCGTTGTGCTTGTTGTTCTTCATGTAACCGTGGTTGCGCATACGCTTGTCGATCTCACGGTTCTCGTCAAGATCGTCGGTATCGGCTTCCCAACCTATGATAGGATTGCTCGAAGCCAAACGGAAATCGAGCGGCAAGCCGATAGGCGTGGGATTCAGCCTGTCTGTTCCGAGATATACCTGGAACATGCCGAAGTGTTGTATCTCGGGTGCGCACATACGCAACTCCCATGTGCCTTCGAATGGCACGGGCGGCAGTTTGAATGTGAAATCATACTGACCGAGGATGTTGATTTCATCACCCTGCATATTATCTTGCGTTGCGGTATGATAAGGCACATAACGCCATTTGGTGTCTTCGGTATACCAGAAAGTAGAAAGATAGCCTTCGGGAATAAAACGCCATATATCATCCTCCACCTGACGCAAGCCATTAGTCATAAGATCGGGGCAGATCGAAGCGAAATCGAAACGCAGGCGCTCGTTCAGAACCTTGTTGGGAACATCGTTATCATACACAAGCACTCCGTCTATAGGATAATAGAAGCCGTTGAGCGCATTGTTAGAATACATGCCGTTGCTCTGGTTTATATTGATACCCGGGCGCGGAACCGTGATTTCACTGTAATCGCCATAGAAATCGTTGTCGTATGTGGAGTATCTGTTGATACGCTTGCCGTCGGTCGTAAAACCTTCGGTAAACTTGATCAGACGGCGGGGCTTGCCCATCGTTTCATAATACTCCCAGCAGTTTATCGTAAGCAGCGAAGGGTTGTTGTAAGCATAACCCAGCTCGTTATGGTGCACTACAAGGTTTTTCCAGGTGCAACTGAAAGGCAGCAGGTGGTAAGATATGAACTGGTTCACCGCGTTGTCCTGACTCGTAAGGTCTGCATCGGTTGCATTCGGATATGCTTCCTGGCATTTCTCAATGAACTTGGCGATGATTTCATCCCAGTTCTGCACATTTCCGTTAACTATCTGCGGTTCGGGTATTCCCCATTGCTCAACGAACACACTGTCGGTTTCGGGGAAAGCCGTAAATCCGAAGAAACGGTGCTCGGGGCTCGGTCCCATTTCACCGCCCGATGTATTTCCTGGGTCTATCGATCCGTATTCGGGATGATATTCCTCATAAGCCTCGTCGATGTAGGCCACAAGCGAGTCAGCCCAGCCGGTAAGTTCGAGCATCATGGAGAATATACGCAGATTCTCGGTCTGTGAAATGAGGTCGGGCAAAGAAGATGCGCTCATATCGATGATGTTGTCGATACTGTGCACGACACCGTTCGAAACTTCCTCATCGCTTGTAACGATTTTCGATTTTCCGTTCACATAGATTACAGTACGGCCGTCTTCCGAGTTTCCATAGTCTATCTGAATGTAACGGTTGTTCATATTAGGATAGCCAAGCGCGCCAATGGAAAAGGTGGTAGTGAGATAAGCGGTGTTTTCGCCATTGTCGATAATGGAGTTTCTCACTATGAATTCCGCAACAGAGTCGACCGTTTGTGTAATGTCATAGTTGGTCGTGTTGTTTATAGAATCCAGATAATGCTGTATGGCATCATCGGTGGGGGCGAAAACCGTGTAATTTCCACGGGCCGACAAGAGATCGGAAAAATTAGACTGCGATTTCTTGCTCAGACGGACACGGGAGCAGAGATAGGCAAAATTTTTCAGACCATCGGTTTCAGCGCAATACGAATAGGCGCTTTCCCCTGTAAAAACATACAAATCGCTATCATCGACATTATCGGAACAGGACGTCAGCGACAATGCAGCGACGCAAGCGATAAAGAACGTACCTATCAGCGAGGCTTTTCTCTTCTTAATCATTATGCTTCTTATTGACATTTAAGTAATTTTATTTTCAAAGTAATTATCACTCATAAGGTTAGTCATTCTTCGTTTTTTTCCGGTAGGGCAGACGGAAATATTCCGGTTTTCAAATACAACTCGCCTTATTCCTTATTATTATACCATGTCTCTTACCACAGAAACAGTGTCATAACAATCTATGTTCGCAAAAATATTACTTTTTCGCATAATACGCAAACTAAAGATTACATTTTTTCGAAAATCAATGAACTCCGGCAATAACAAATACCCGATACAGGAGTAAAATATTCGGGCAAAGTAAAGAATCAATGCTCCACGCAAAATCCGCGTAACCTTGCAAAAGGGTTTTGCAGACAAAAACGGTCACCTGCCAAGTAG
>CAJKQZ010000246.1 GCA_905202115.1 uncultured Prevotellaceae bacterium
TGAGATAATTCAAAATATCTCAGACATATTTTAAAATATCTCAGAGATAATTTTTCGGGGGTGAAAACCGGAGAAAACCACAAAGCAGAAAATAGAAACAATAAAGCATACAAACAAAATGGAATTAGACTTAAAGAAACTGAATCTCCAGGGCGTGGAAGCGAAACGCCCGCTGGTAATAGCAGGCCCGTGCAGCGCCGAGACCGAAGAGCAGGTGTTTGACACCGCAAAACAGCTGCACGACAAAGGTATCAAGGTGTTCCGCGCGGGAATATGGAAGCCGCGCACAAAGCCAGGGGGCTTTGAAGGAATAGGCGAAGAAGGTCTGCCCTGGATGCAGCGCGTGAAAAACGAGCTTGGAATGCTCGTGTCGACCGAGGTGGCGAACACAAAACATGTGGAGGCTTCTCTGAAAGCCGGCATAGATATCCTGTG
The DNA here is from genome assembly GCA_905202115.1 of uncultured Prevotellaceae bacterium. Classification (GTDB taxonomy): domain Bacteria; phylum Bacteroidota; class Bacteroidia; order Bacteroidales; family Bacteroidaceae; genus UBA6398. Next base: position 436 of record CAJKQZ010000246.1, read on the forward strand.
GATAGGCGCGCGCACGTCGGCAAATCCGTTTGCCATGCAGGAAATATCCGACGCGCTGAAAGGCGTGGACATACCTGTGCTCATAAAAAATCCTGTCAATCCCGACCTTGAACTGTGGATAGGCGCGATTGAGCGTATTAACTGCGCCGGCGTCAAACGTATAGGCGCAATTCATCGCGGCTTCTCCACCTACGACAAGAAGATGTACCGTAATCTTCCTATGTGGCACATTCCTATAGAGCTGCATCGCCGCATACCCGAGCTGCCGATAATCTGCGACCCCAGCCACATAGGCGGGCGCAGGGAACTGATTGCGCCTTTGTGCCAGCAGGCAATGGATCTCGGCTTTGAAGGACTGATAATCGAAAGCCACTGCGCTCCCGACAGCGCCTGGAGCGACGCAAAACAGCAGGTGACGCCCGATGTGCTCAACTTCATACTCGACCGCCTTGTGGTACGCGACATCGCTTCCTCGACCGAGAGCATAGAAACCCTTCGTTCGCAGATTGATGAGTGCGACAACACTCTTCTCGAGATTCTTGCCAAGAGAATGCGCATAAGCCGCGAAATCGCGACCTACAAGCGTGAGCACAACATGACTGTGGTGCAGGCCACGCGCTACAATGAGATTCTTGACAAGCGCGGCGCGCAGGGAGTGCTCTGCGGAATGAGCGACGAATTTGTGAGAACTATTTTCGAACGCATTCACGAGGAAAGCGTGAGGCAACAACTGGAGGTTATAAACAAATAACCGCAGAAAGGAAACCGGAAAGACGATGAAAATACTTATTCTGGGCGCAGGCAAAATGGGCGCGTTCTTCGTTGACCTGCTCAGCTTCGATCACGAAACGGCCGTTTACGATACCGATCCCAAACGTTTGCGCTTTATGTACAACACGCAGCGTTTCACCTCGCTCGACGAGGTGAACGCTTTCCGTCCGGAGCTGGTTATAAACGCCGTTACGCTCAAGGCAACGGTTGCGGCGTTCGAAAACGTGCTTCTTCACTTGCCTAAGGAGTGCATACTCAGCGATATAGCCTCGGTAAAGACGGGCATGAAGGAGTTCTACGACAAATGCGGCTTCCGCTACGTTTCCACTCACCCGATGTTCGGCCCGACGTTTGCCAATCTCGGGGCGCTGAGCTCGGAAAATGCCGTGATAATAAGCGAAGGCGATTACATGGGCCGTATATTCTTTAAGGACTTGTATACGCGGCTCGGGCTTCACGTTTGCGAATATACTTTCGACGAGCACGACGAGACCGTTGCCTATTCGTTGAGCATTCCGTTCGTTTCCACGTTCGTGTTTGCGGCGGTAATGAAGCATCAGGACGCTCCGGGAACGACGTTCAAGCGCCACATGGCAATTGCAAAGGGAGTTCTCGGCGAGGACGACACGCTTTTGAGGGAAGTTCTTTTCAATCCTCGCACGTCGGGCCAGGTGGCGAAGATAAGGACAGAACTGAAAGAGCTTATAAATATAATAGACAATATGGACGAGCAGGCTTTTTCGGAATATCTCGTGAAAATACGAAAACATCTTCAGTGAACCGGTTGTACTTCGGGTAAGGAACAATTGGTCTGTGGCAGAAAATCATAGCCCCGCAACATTGTGTTGCGGGGCTATGATTTCAATTAATATATATGGATATATCTGCGTTTATTTTTCTTTTTCCGCTGTTGTGTTTTCTTCGGCGTTTTCGTTTTCTTCTGCGGTTTCAGCAAAGTCGGTAAGGCCGTTTTCAACAAGAATGTTATACCATGTGAAAAGTTTGCGCATGTCGTTGTCGAATACGCGGTCGCGGTCGTAGCTCGGCAGAACCTCGGCGAAGTAGTCGTGAAGTTCGTTTGCGGGTATCTTTTTCGGATTGAATTTCACCGGTTCACCGTTTTCCTTGTTCTTTACGGCTTCGAACACCTCCATGAGCGGTTTGTCTTCTTCTTCCGTATAAATGGAAATATCGTTTAGCGATACGACTTTGTCGCGTTCTCCTACGGGCATTCTGCGTTTAACGTTGTCAATGGTTTCTACTATGAGCATACCTCGCCCTTGTTTCAGCAATTTGAACAGTCCGGGGCGACCTGTAATGGAAAGAATATGGCTTTGCATTATTGTAATTTTTTCAAACGCTGACAAAGATAGCAAAAGGCGAGTGCAGAACAAAATGAACTTGTTCATTTTTTATGC
>CAJKQZ010000247.1 GCA_905202115.1 uncultured Prevotellaceae bacterium
AAATATGTCTGAGATAATTCAAAATATCTCAGACATATTTTTTGCTATATATACAAGTATTGATTCTCAACTACTTGCTGGGTGACCGTTTTTGTCTGCAAACTCCGCCGGATTTAGGGTCTTTAAGGTCGTTAATGTCATTAACGACCTTAAAGACCCTAACGGAGCCACGCTTCTTTGCACACGTTTTCCTGCACCATGCAGGCAGGAACAGGAAATCCAGCTTCAGCAGGCCTTACAGTTGCTGCACTTCAACAATTCTCCGCGAAACGACATTTCAACAAGGTGGGAAATGCGGTCGCGCAGGGGCTGCAGCTTCACATGGCGCAGCACCTCATCGACAAAAGCATATTCGAGCAGCAGGCGCGCCTCTTTCTCGCCCACACCGCGCTGGCCCATATAGAAAAGGGCTTCCTCGCTCAACTGTCCTACCGTTGCTCCGTGGTTACACTTCACATCGTCGGCGTATATCTCGAGCATTGGCTGCGTAAACATACGCGCGTCATCGCTCACACATATATTGGCGTTTGTTTCCTGCGACTCCGTTTTCTGTGCGTCGGGCCTCACGAGCACCTTTCCGGCAAAGGCTCCCACCGATTGCCCGTCGAGCACGTATTTGTACAGCACATTGCTGCGGCACTCAGGCACACTGTGGTCGATAAGCGCGTTGGTGTCGACATGCTGGCGCCCGCCCTCGAGCGCAAAGCCGTAGGCCTCGAGTTCGGCCCCGCTTCCCGCCAGTTTCAGGCAGAGCGAGTTGCGCGTAAGCCCGTTGTGAAGCGTCATGTTGTTTACCGCAACGTGGCTTCCGGCCTGCTGTTCGAGAAAAAGGCTCGAAAAACGTTTGTTCTTAGCCGTAGTCTGCTCGAGCGAGTAGAAATCGAGCGCGGAGTTGCAGCCGGCATGAATCTCGACTACCTCGGTAACGAGAAAGTCGCGGTCGTCGGCGTCGTGGTCGCAGAACAGCAGCGAAGCCGACGCATTCTCGCCAAGAACAATGAGAACCCGTCTGTTTGCCATAAGGTCTACGTCGGAACGCATGATATTTACAATCTGTATGGTACGCTCCACCTTAACGCCGTCGGGCACATAGACCAGAAGTCCGTCCTGGGCGAACATGGTGTTGAGCGCGGCAACAGAATCTTTCTCCGTATCGGCAATCGCGGCATAGTATTTCTCAACGATATGAGGCAGTTCCTCGGCCGCCTTCAGCAGGGAACCTACAAAAACGCCGTCGGGCAAAGTCGCATGAGGCAGCGCGCGGTCGTAGAAAGCGTCGTTTTCCATAAAATAAAGCGACGTCGACATGTTGGGAACGTTGCAGCGGAAAGCTTCGTAGGGATTCACAGGAAATTCCACGCGGCGGATATTCACGCCGTAGTCGGGAGCGAACGCCTCCTCAAGGTCGGTGTATTTATAAAGCTCGTTTTTGCGCGTGGGAAAGCCGTTGCGCGCGAAAGTCCCGCACGCCGCGTCGCGCCGCGCGTTCATGGCGCTGCACGAATGGCGGCATATCTCGTCGCGCTGCGAGCCGAACAAATCTATATACTGTTGTGCGCTGCCCATGTCAGTCCTGTTCTTCCTTAATCCAGTCGAAACCGCGTTTCTCTATTTCCTCTGCCAGTTCGGGCCCGCCGGTTCTAACTATGCGTCCTTTCATCATAACATGCACTATGTCGGGTTTCAGATAGTCGAGCATACGCTGGTAGTGGGTTATGACAATGGCGCTCGTCTCGGCGGTGCGCAATTTGTTGAATCCCTCGGCCACAATGCGCAATGCGTCCACGTCGAGCCCCGAGTCGGTCTCGTCGAGAATCGACAGTTTGGGTTCGAGCATTGCCATTTGGAAAATCTCGTTACGCTTCTTTTCTCCGCCGCTGAATCCCTCGTTTACGCTACGTCCGGCGAGTTTCGAATCGAGTTCCACCACCTTGCGCTTCTCACGCATGAGTTTCAGGAAATCGGCCGCGCTCATGGGCGGCTGGTTATAGTATTTGCGCTTCGCGTTTATGGCTGCGCGCATGAAATTCACCATACTCACGCCCGGAATCTCCACAGGCTGCTGAAACGACAGGAACAAACCTTCGTGGGCACGGGCATCGGGAGTGAGCCCGAGCAGTTCCTTGCCGTTGAACACCGCACTGCCCGCAGTAACCTCGTAAACGGGATTGCCCACAAGCACGTTGCTGAGTGTGGACTTGCCGGAACCGTTAGGCCCCATGAGAGCGTGGACTTCGCCGTCGCGGACCGTGAGGTTCACCCCACGGAGTATTTCCTTGCCCGCAACGCAAGCATGAAGATTCTTTATTTCTAACATAATGAGTACGTTCTCGCGGCTGCCGCATTACCGTTGCGCCGCATGTTTGCGGGCGCAAAGTTAGTGAATTTTCTCGTATGGCATGTGACTGCAAGCATTTTGAACGCCACAAAAGCCAGAGCACACATTCATGTCCCTAAGCAAACGCAAAAATACCAGGAACGACAGGAGGCACAGGAAAGCCGAAAAACCGTCCGAACCGCGAGCGTCCGATACAGACAAAAACGGTCAGCGGCCAAGCACTTGAAAATCAGCAGGTGTATATATG
>CAJKQZ010000248.1 GCA_905202115.1 uncultured Prevotellaceae bacterium
GTTTCCTCAAATTTTCGCTGCTTACGCTATCATGCTTTGTGTGACCGTGGCGGTTCCGGCTGTGTTTTGTTCTGCAACGGTGCCGGTGGCGGATGTGAATTTGTATTGTTGCGAAAAAAATCATAATTTGCGGTGCATTATATATAATGTGTGCTTTTGCGAATGAAAGAAAAGGTACATACATACGGCAAATGTGTTGTCATTGTAACGGCGGCGGTGTTCGTGCTGTTGGGAATTCTCTATTTCGCGCCCGTGGAGTTGCCTCACAAGATAATTCTGCCTGTGTCGCTGCTTGCGTGCGCCTGCTTTGCAATGCGATACAGGTTGGCTGCAGCGGCGTTTCTGCTTTCGGCCGCAGGAGATTTCATGGGGTCGCTGCATTTTTTCCTGCCGCAGTTGTCTTTCTTTGCGTTGTCGCATATAATGTTCGTTATGTGTTTTGTAAGAATGCTTCGCAGGCCGGTTTGCAGGTCAGCGGCAATGAAAGTCGGGGTAATTTTGCCAGCGGCAATCCTGCTTGCGGTCGCGGTTGTGAAAATAATTGCGGGTATTCCCGACATTTCGTTAAAAATTGCGACGCTGCTTTACGCCTTGATTATTCTGATGATGTTTTTGTGCGCGGTGATGACGCGTCGCCGCACGCTTGCAACCGGAGCGGCGCTGTTTGTGTTATCCGATTTCGTTTTGGCGTGGAACAGGTTCACAAGTCCGATAGAAAATGCGGGTATGATTATAATGGTTTCCTATTATAGCGCGCAGTTGCTTCTGTTCATAGGACTTTGCGGAGGTGTGTCTGCCGGCGGCGGCAATGCGGGGATGAAAGAAAACGAAAACAGCCGCACTTGTTAAGTACGGCTGTTGAAAAAACGTGGACCAGATAGGGCTTGAACCTATGACCTCCAGATTATGAGTCTGTTGCTCTAACCAACTGAGCTACAAGTCCGGCTTTTTTCTGCGGAAATCGCTCGAAAAGCACTGCAAAAGTATATGTTTTGTTTGAAATGCGCAAACGTAATGCCGAAAAACTTTTGCATCCTTCTGCAAAAAGCGGCATTTTCCCGTGTTCAGGCGAATTCCTTGCCTAATTTCTCCTGCGCTTCGTTGGCAAGCAGACGCACGCGGTTGGCGTCGCCGCGTTTGCAGATGAGCAGGGTGTTTTCGCTTTCGGCAACGATGTATCCGTCTAAGCCTTCTATTACGGCCACGCGTCCCGAAGGCAGTTTCACTACGTTGTTGCTGCAGTCATGCATGACCGTTCGCGTTGCAAGGGCTACATTGCCGTTTTCGTCCTTGTCTGAAATTCCGTAAAGGCTGCTCCATGTGCCCAAATCGGCCCAGCCGAACGCGCCGGCGCCTACATATACGTTGGCGCTGCGTTCAAGAACGGCTTTTTCTATCGACATGTACAGATTCGAGGGGTAGTGTTTGTTTACGAAATCCTGTTCTTCTTCCCTGGAAAGGTTGATGAACTCGTCTATGTGCGGTGCGATGTTCGGAATAAGCTCCGCAACCGAGTTCTGCATGGTCTTTGCGCTCCACAGGTAGAGTCCCGTGTTCCACAGAAACTCGCCGCTTTCGATAAACATGCGGGCGAAATTCTCGTCGGGCTTCTCCGTGAACGACTTTACCGGAACAAGGTTGTGTTCGTCGGGCTGACCGCCCATTTGGATGTAGCCGTATTCGGTGGCAATCCTTGTGGGGCGCACTCCCATTACTACAAAAACGTTGTTCTTCGCCACGAAATCGAGGGCATGGCTCATGTTCTGCTCGAACACATCCTGGCGCAGGATGTACTGGTCGGCAGGCGTTACGATGACGCGTGCGTCGGGCTCCTTATATATTATATGTATGTTGGCCCACGCCACGGCCGGTGCGGTGCCGAGCCTCACGGGTTCTGCCAGTATGTGCCGGCGCGGAATGTTGGGCAACTGTTCTTCGACGATGTCGATATAATCTACATAAGTGGACACGTAAATATGGTCGGGCTCGATAAAGCGCGCAAAGCGCTCGTAAGTAAGCTGCAAAAGTGTACTGCCAATGCCGAACACGTCGACAAATTGCTTTGGAACGGCTTTGCTGCTTGCCGGCCAGAGTCTGCGCCCTGTGCCGCCTGCTAAGATAACGCAATAGTCTTTGCTCATGGTTTTCGTTTTTTTTTACGCGATATTAAGATGTGACGAAGATATGATAAAAACCATTAGACTGCAAAAATGTACTGTGAATAAATGAAAAATTCACAAGCTTTTGGAAATGTCAGATTTTAAGTTTATCTTTGCAACACTTTAGCACGGTTTTCGTGCGGCGTCTTGAAGCCCGGATGGCGGAATCGGTAGACGCGCTGGTCTCAAACACCAGTGGAGCAATCCGTGCCGGTTCGACCCCGGCTCCGGGTACAACGTAGGCGGCCGAGTGCATTAATGCAACTCGGCCGCTTTTTTTGTTTGCTGCCGGAACGGGTCGTTTTTTCTTGACCTGACAAAATGTCAGTTGTTTTTTGCTGCCGTTGAAAATGACCTCTGAAAAATTATCTCTGAGATATTTTAAATTATGTCAGACATATTTCAAAATATCTC
>CAJKQZ010000249.1 GCA_905202115.1 uncultured Prevotellaceae bacterium
AGGGAGAGAAAGATACTATTATGACACCGATGGACTCTATCAGGTATTACAAGCATTTTCTGCGTGCCGGATTATTCGATATGGCACAATCGTACCGACATAAAGCATACGGGAAAAAAATCAAATGTCATCGGCCGAAACAATCTCGTGCATCACGGCATAAATAGTGAGCGCCGACACCGAACGGGCATGAAGTTTCTCCATAATGTTGCGACGGTGCGATATTACCGTGGTAAGACTTATATTAAGACTGTCGGCAATCTCCTTGTTTATGTGACCGAGAACGATTTCGCGCAGCACTTCTTTCTCGCGCGGGGTAAGGACATCCGCACCCGATTCGCGCCTGCCCTCGCCGCGCACTATCCCCTGCATCAAACGCCCGCCGGCGTGAGCATGCTGCTCCATTTGCAGAAAAGCCCGCAGAAGGTCCTTTTCACTAAGAGTAGCGTCGATAGTCTTGAAGCAACGGGGTATCTGAGAATGCATTTGTCCCAGGGTAACAACAATGGTGCGACGCGAATTTTTAGTGAAAAACGCCGGATTATGGAACAGCACCTCGGCTGTAACGAAATAATGGTAGAACTTCTCGGCACCGAACGCCGAAAAATCAATGAAATCATGGAAAATACGCACATCGGCCACCGGCATCACGCTTTCTATGAGCGAAGCAAGACCGCGCGCCGCGAGAGTGTTCAAGCTCACTACCGCAATCTGGGGACGGCCCGCAATTTTTCCCTCGGCCGAACACGCTGTATCCGACATATGCTGCATTGTATTAGCAAATGTACGGATTTTTAGCTTATTCGTAACTCTTTTCTCGCAAAATGGGTAAATTTGCTCTATAAAAGCAATCCGGCTGTACTGCCGGAGAACCGTTATCACCTTTATCATGGCAAAAACAAAAACCGCATACGTTTGCGAAAACTGCGGGCAGGAAAGCGTGAAGTGGATGGGGCGCTGCCCCTCATGCGGCGAATGGAACACGTTCAAGGAAATAAAAATAGCACCCGAAGCCGCCCCCACTGCCCGAAGCAACGCCTCAAAACTCGCAAAGCTCGAAAAAAGACAATCCGTACCGGTAAAGCTCTCGAGCGTGAAGTCGGGCAACGAGATACGAACAGACTGCCACGACAGCGAGCTCAACCGAGTGCTCGGCGGAGGCCTTGTGCCCGGCTCGCTCATACTGCTCGGCGGAGAGCCGGGGATAGGAAAATCCACGCTCATGCTGCAAACAATAATGCGGATGCCCGAAAAAAAGGTGCTCTACGTAAGCGGTGAAGAAAGCGAGAGACAGATAAAGCTCAGGGCCGAACGAATAGAAAACGCAACGGCCGACTGCATGATTGTGTGCGAAACATCGCTCGAACAGATATTCCGCAACATAGCCGAATGCGAGCCCGACATAGTGATAATCGACTCCATTCAAACCCTTGCCACCGAAACCGCCGACAGTGCGCCGGGCAGTTTGTCGCAGGTGCGTGAATGCGCCGCCGCGCTGCTGAAATTCGCAAAGGAAAGCGGCACACCCGTGTTCCTTATCGGGCACATAACGAAAGAGGGCGTAATTGCAGGGCCTAAGGTATTGGAACATATAGTCGACGTGGTGCTGCAGTTCGAGGGCGACAGGCATTACATGTACCGTATTCTCCGCAGCATAAAGAACCGCTTCGGAAGCACAAGCGAACTCGGAATCTACGAAATGGGATACACCGGCCTAAGAAGCGTAGAAAATCCGTCGGAACTCCTGCTCAGCCAGGAAAACGACGGACTCAGCGGCGTGGCCGTGGCCTCGACAATAGAAGGAGTGCGCCCGCTGCTCATCGAGACACAGGCCCTGGTGAGCACAGCCGCCTACGGAGTGCCGCAACGCTCGGCCACAGGCTTCGACATACGCCGCATGAACATGCTTTTGGCCGTGTTGGAAAAAAGAGTAGGCTTTAAACTGGCCCAAAAAGACGTATTCCTCAATATCGCCGGCGGGCTGCGCGTTGCCGACCCCGCAATCGACCTCTCGGTAGTGGCCGCCGTTTTGTCGAGCAACGTAGACACCGCTATAAGCCGCACCACCTGCATGGCGGGCGAGGTAGGACTAAGCGGCGAGATACGGCCCGTAGCACGTATTTCGCAACGCATTGCCGAAGCCGAGAAACTCGGATTCGAACGCATTATAATTCCGCGCTACAACACCCGAGGGCTCACACACAAGAAAGCCGGAATAGAAATCGTACCCGTAGGAAAGGTGGAAGACGCCCTACGCCAGCTGTTCGGATAGGCGGAAAAACACATCAGCCGACGTGTACGGCAAAAACGCGCTGCGAACTTTCCACTACACAAAGTGCAAAACAAAAAATGCAAGCCACACAACGCTCCGCAATCCGACAACCGCATGGAAAGAGAGCGTTTCTTCCCGAAAAAGCACATTTCTGCATCAAAAATGAAAAAATCCGTCGTAAAAGTTTGGTGAATACATTTTTTTTCATACTTTTGCAGTCGCAATTCGGAACGCCGAATACATCGCGGAGTGGAGCAGTTGGTAGCTCGCCAGGCTCATAACCTGGAGGTCGTT
>CAJKQZ010000250.1 GCA_905202115.1 uncultured Prevotellaceae bacterium
ATATGTCTGAGATAATTTAAAATATCTCAGACATATTTTTTGCTACATATACACGTGCTGATTCTCAAGTGCTTGGCCGCTGACCGTTTTTGTCTGCAAACTCTTCCGGCGGGGCATGGCTTTGTCATTGCGTTTTTGAAGAGATAGCCAGTGCGGAACAAGCGTAAAATAAAAATTCCCGCACGGTGATGAAATCCGTGCGGGAGAATAGGTTTGTTCGGTATGTGTAATTTTATATAGCGTTTACAGAAACTGTTATTTGATGAGTTCTACGCTGCGGTTTACAAAGCGGCTCAGTGCTTCGCCGCGCAGCATTCCGTTCTGTAGCAGGGCAAGGTCGATGAGCTGATGAATAATCTTGTTTCCGGCGGCATAGTCGCCGAGAACCTTGTTGTATTCGGCGTGTTGCTTGTCGATGTTTTCGTTGCACTCTTTCAGAGCGTTGCGGTCGTCATCGGTTATCTCGTCGGCCTTTTTCTTCTCCTGCTGTTGCTTCAGGGCCTCGCGGCGTGCCTCCAGTCCTTTCAGTTCCGCACTTATCGGTGCGAGAGATTCTGAGGTAGCGGCTTTGCCGGCGTCGAGCACCTCGTGCACAAGGCGGTGGTCGCTGTTGAGAATCAACGTGTATTCATCGGGCATTTCGCCGTAGAAACTCATTCCTTGCTGCAGGCGGCTCATCTCCTTCATGCGGCGCATGTATTCGCTTTGTATGATTGTTACGGGCGAGGCCGTCTCTCCTAAACTGCGTGTCTCGACATGGAAAACGGTGCGGTCGATTTTCGGAAGCTGTGAGTTGAACATTTCAGCCACGTTCTTGCTGTCTTCCTTGTCTATTTCATTGGCTGCGGAATCTTCTTTCTGTATGAGACGGTCAATGGCGTCGCTGTCTACGCGAGAGAAGCGGCTCTTCTCGAACTTCTGTTCGAGGAAATTGATTACGGGAGTATCCAGCTGGCCTTCCATTAGCAGAACGCTGTAGTCTTTTGCCTTAGCTGCCTCGATGTATGTGTATTCGGCTTCCTTGTCGTTTGAATACAGGTAAACGAGAGTTCCGTTCTTGTCGGTCTGATTGTCTTTTATCAATGTGTTGTATTCGTCGTAGGTGAAATATTTTCCGTCTACGTCTTTCAGCAGCGCGAACGACTTTGCACGGTCGTAGAAATCGGATTCGGTGAGTATTCCGTAGTTGATGAATAGTTTAAGATCGTCCCATTTGTTTTCGAAGTCGTTGCGGTTGTCTTTGAAAATACCTTGCAGGCGGTCGGCCACCTTCTTTGAAATGTATGTGGATATTTTCTTCACGTTCGAATCGCTCTGCAAATAGCTGCGGCTTACGTTAAGAGGAATGTCGGGCGAGTCGATTACGCCGTGCAGCAGGGTGAGAAAATCGGGAACGATGTTTTCTACCGAATCGGTAACGAAAACCTGGTTGCAGTAAAGCTGGATTTTGTTGCGCTGCAGTTCGAGGTTGTTCTTTATTTTCGGGAAATAGAGCACACCTGTGAGATTGAACGGATAGTCTACGTTCAGATGAATCCAGAACAAGGGATTGTCGGCCATAGGATAGAGCTCGCGGTAGAATTTGAGGTAATCCTCGTCTTTAAGCTCGGCAGGCTTGCGTGTCCATAGCGGATTTGTATCGTTTATTATGTTTTCTTCGTCGGTGTCGACCTCTTTGCCGTCTTTCCATGTGGTTTTCTTGCCGAAAGCTATGGGTACAGGCAGGAAGCGGCAGTATTTCGACAGAAGTTCCTGGATGCGATTTTTCTCGAGAAACTCTTTGGCCTCGTCGTCTATGTGCAATATTATGTCGGTGCCGCGGCTGTCGCGTTGTGCTTCGGAAATTTCGAATTCTGGAGACCCGTCGCAGGTCCAGCGTACGGCTTTGGCGTCTTTTTTGTAGCTGCGGGTTACGATTTCCACCTGTTTGCTTACCATGAAAGCGGAATAGAATCCTAATCCGAAGTGGCCAATAATAGCGTTTGCGTCGTTTTTATATTTGTCGAGAAAATCGTTTGCTCCTGAAAAGGCAATCTGGTTGATATATTTGTCGATTTCTTCTTCGGTCATGCCGATTCCGCGGTCGCTTATGGTAAGTGTGCCTTTGTCCTTGTCCAAAGTGACGTGAACGGTAAGATCGCCCATCTCTTCACCGTCGAGGTCGCCTTTTTGTGCGTATGTTTTCAATTTTTGCGTGGCGTCGACGGCGTTGGATATTATTTCGCGAAGAAAAATTTCGTGATCACTGTATAAGAACTTCTTTATGACGGGGAAAATGTTGTCAGTCGTTACCCCTATTTTTCCTTTTGGCATGATGTTTTTGTTTATAGTTGTTTTTATCAGAAATACAAAATGCGTGCCATAAATAAAATCTGTGCATTGTGCTTATTATATATTTACGGCACCTCTGAAAAAACGACGTGGAAACTATTCTGCAAAAAAGTGCTTTCGAAAAAAAGAAAAATTTTTTTGCATGGTAAAAAAGTTCCCGCAGTAAATTGAAAATACAAGGGAGATAA
>CAJKQZ010000251.1 GCA_905202115.1 uncultured Prevotellaceae bacterium
AGCGCCGACATATCGGCCGGCGCCGAAGTGCTCTTCCGCTCACAAAAGGCCGACATCCCCGCCGTGGCGAATCCCGACAGCCTTTATTTGCGCGTTGTGGCAAGGCTGCTGCTCGATCCCCGCAGCAACCCCTTTGAGCAGGCCGGCGACTGGATGGACGGCGCGCACGAAAAAACCTATCAGGAGCAGTGGAGCAAGTACGGCAACTTCGTTTACGTGCCCTGCTGTGTGAAATTCCAGTCGGCGCGTAGCGGCAAGATATACTGCTGGGACAACCGGCTCGAGGTGAAAACACAGGCGGGGCTGACGCTTAAAAGCCTTGACAGTACCCTCGGGCAGTGGAAAGAATATACCGAAACCGGCGGCAAGCCCGACGTGTTCGGCTACCTGGCCTATTACAGCGGTAGCGACCGCCGCGACGCCGCAGGCGTGGCAAACGGGTTCGCCAACAACCGGCCGGGGATAAACCCTCACCGCAGGACAATAACCACACAGCTTTCCGCCTGCGAGCCAGGGGCGTATTTACCATATCCCGACGACGGCGCCGGCAATGTGTGGGTAGAGATACTCTCGCCAGGCTGGGAGGCCATAGACGCGGGACACGACTTTACCGACACACGCACCGAATACTTTTTCAAGGACTATCAGACCGCCGGCCACTACAAGATAAGGCACATACTTATGGAGCTGCCGCAGATAGAGATTGTTAACGCTCGCATGTTCGGTGAGGACATCGACGACGAAGACATCGTTTACCGCGCCGAGCTCAACGCCTCGGCCGCCGAGCCTTTAGAGATAGACACCATTTGCGGTAGCGTTGCGGGCGGAGTGCCCACGGCCCGCGGCGTATACCTACGCTCCGACGGCTCGCAGATAACCGAGCTTACGCGGGCGGGGCGAACGGCGCAGATAGAGGAACTGCTCATAGGAACGCTTTACAGCCAGTATGCCGAGCGCCACACGGTTCTGAGCGGCGAGGCCGCCGTTCCGCCCGACGGGCTGTGCGTTTTCATAGACCGCGCGCAGGAGGGCACCTGTCTATTCATGCAGACGGGCGGGTGTGAAAACCTGGGGCAAGACACCAGCGACGCCGAATTTATAGAGATAACGCCCGACGAGTACGTCAGGGCAGAAGTGGAAACAGAATAACAAAGCACTATGACCGAGAAAGAATTTAAGCTGAGAATTACCCGTCAGGCCGCCCGCCCGCGCAATGGGCGCTTGCTGGACGCCACGGGTGCGGGGCTGCAGGCCGAACTCGACAAGAAACAGAACGATACAGACTTTGTTACACAGTTCGCCACAGAGATGTCGAAGTGGTTTGTCCGTGATTTAGCGAACAGAGGCATTTATCCTGCTGAATATGACGGTGAGGATGTAGGCTTTTATTCAAAGACCTATGTGTCCGCTCTTGGCGTGGGCAGCGGTGGCAGCGGTTCGAGTGGCGGGGCAAGCTACAGCCGTCTTGACAATTGGAGTGACTACACGGCAGCAAAGGCCGGATATGTGCTTTCCGCGAAACTCGGTTATGATCTTAAAACGCAGATAGACAATCTCCCTACGACAAGTGTTAACCCCTATGCTCTTACCTTTGGCAGCAAGACTTACGACGGTTCTGCTGCAGTATCGCTGACTGCCGCAGATTTGGGGGCTCTGACGGCGCACCAGCCTTTGGATTACCTCAATATCAAGGATGTGAGAGGCGAAACAAGGCTGCCGTCGTATTTTGCGGATAAAAAACTGACGGTATGGTTCAACAATACCGGAATGCCGTCGTCCAATTGGTTCTCCGGCATACACATGAGAGGCTGGACAGGCAGCTATGCCTCATGGGAGCTTGCGTCGACGGCAGCCGATAGCGATTCGATTCAAGGCCTGTACTTCCGTGTGGGCCGTTCCGACACATGGCAGTCATGGCAGACCGTCCTTACTTCGCTGAACACGAAGATTTCGAACGGTGTGATAACGATAAACGGGACTTCGATAACTCCGCTGACTACACATCAGAGCGTGAGCGACAAGGCGGCTACGCTTGCATGGGACAGCGCAGTGACGATAGCCACTGTAGGCTCCACGAACATCACGGTCAAGCTACCCGCGAACCCGAACACCGACACGAAGAACACGGCAGGGAGCACGGACACGTCGAGCAAACTGTTCCTCATAGGCGCGACCTCGCAGGCCGCCAACCCACAGACGTACTCGCACGACACGGCATACATAGGCACGGACGGCTGCCTGTATTCCGGAGGCGCGAAAGTGCTCACCTCGCACCAGAGCCTTGCGAACTACGTGACGCTCAATTCTGCACAGACAATAACAGGGTTGAAGAAGTTTACACAATCGGTTCATTTGAAGCATTCCAATTATTCAACAGGCGGCAATGCAAAAATGATAGTCTTTGATGATTATCAAGATAATGCAGTAGGCAGTTTTGGGTCATTGGCAAGCAATAATGTGTTTCAATATATTTACG
>CAJKQZ010000252.1 GCA_905202115.1 uncultured Prevotellaceae bacterium
AATATGTCTGAGATATTTTAAAATATCTCAGACATATTTTTTGCTACATATATACCTGCTGATTTTCAAATACTTGGTAGGTGACCGTTTTTGTCTGCAAAACCCTACGGAAAAGCACCTTCTGCTTTGTGCGAAGCTATAGGTCTTTCTTATGGGAGGGAGGGAGCGGAAAATTCGGCGTCAGCGTTTGCGCGACGCGTCGATTCGCAGAAAAATAAAGAGCAGGAGCGTGAATCCCCACAACGACGACCCGCCGTAGCTGAAGAAGGGTAGCGGTATCCCTATTACGGGCGTGAGCCCGATTACCATGCCTACGTTTATGAACACGTGAAACAGAAAAATGCTCAGAACGCAGTATCCGTATATTCTGCCGAATGCGCTCGTCTGCCTTTCGGCAAGGTGGACGAGCCGGAGAATGAGCGTGAGGTAGAGAAGCAGTACGACGCCTGCCCCGAGGAATCCTTTTTCCTCGCCTACGGTACAGAAAATGAAGTCGGTGTCTTGCTCGGGTACGAACTTGAGCTTGGTCTGCGTGCCGTTGAGCAGTCCTTTTCCCAACAGGCCTCCCGAACCGATTGCTATCTTGCTCTGGTTTACGTTGTAACCGGCTCCGCTGAGGTCTTGCTCTATGCCGAGAAGTACTTTCACTCGCTGTTGCTGGTGAACCTTGAGCACATTGTTCATTACGTAGTCGGTAGAGTAGAAAAAAACCGTTGAAACCACGGCGAAACATGCGATTACAGCCAGTTTGGCTTTCCGCTGGTATAAGGCTTCGACGATAAGGTAGACTACCGCGGCGGATATTATTATAAGCAATGCATATCCTACGTTGAACGGCACGACGAAGCGTGAGAACAGGTAGGACAACAGTGCGGCCGCTCCGCCGAAAGCGGCTATACGTATGCTGTGCACCTTTTCGGGTATGGTTACGAACGTCATTGCGGCGGTGAAGAACCATACGAGCAGCAGAACGGAAAACTCGCCTACGGATGTTTCGGTGCCGGTCATGTATTCGTTGCTGAACCTTACGCCCACAACGAAGAACAGCACGGCGGCAAAGCCGGCAAAAAGCACACTGCCGTTCATGCCTTCGCGGTAGAACATGAGGAAGAAGGCCAAATATACGAGGGCCGAACCGGTTTCTTTCTGCAATACAATGAGTGTCATGGGAAGCAGTACCAATCCTAATGCCTTGAAGAAATTTCCCATGCGGCGCAGGTCGAAACCGTATGTGCCCATGAATTTTGCAAGTGCCAAAGCTGTGGCACACTTTGCAAACTCGGCGGGCTGGAGGCTGATGCTTCCGAATTTAATCCATGAAAGCGAACCTTTCACGTCGCTCGCTATGAAAGGCGTTACGAGTAGCAGAAGCATGAAGGCGACGTAAATGAAGTAGGCGAATGTGTCGTAAACTTTCTCGTCGAGCATAAGCAGGATGAATGCCAGTGCCACGGAGCAGCATATCCATCTGAGCTGCTTGCCCGAGCGCAATCCGAAGTCGAAAAAGTCGGGCTGGCCGAACTCGTAGATAGCGCAGCATACGCTTATCCAACCAAGCACGAGCAATGCCGCGTAAAGACCAATGGTGAACCAGTCTAATCTTCGGAATAATGATGCCGGTTTAACGTTCCCTACCTCCATAGTTCAGGTGCTTGTTCTGGAAAATCTCAGCCGTGCGTTCTCCCCGCTCCGACAGCTTTCCGTTTATATACTGTTCTATCATCACTCCTCCTATGGGCACTCCGTAATGGGCGCCGAAGCCTCCGTTTTCAACGTAAACGGCTATTGCTATGCGCGGATTGTCCATAGGAGCGAAGCCGATGAATACGGAATGGTCTTGGCCGCGGTTCTCGGCAGTTCCTGTCTTTCCGCATACTTCGATATCGGGAAGATTTGCATCCCTGCACGTTCCGCCGAGCACGGCGCGCCGCATTCCCGCAACCATATAATTGTAATATTGAGGCTCGACCATTGTGTAGCGGCGCGTGCGGTATATGCTGTCGAGGCTTTCCCCCTCGATTTCGCTTACCACGTGAGGCGTTATGAAATAGCCGCGGTTTGCGATTGTTGCGGCAAGGTTTGCGATTTGCAGAGGTGTGGCGCTCACTTCGCCCTGTCCTATTGCGTCGCTCACTACCGTTATTCCGTTCCAGCGGTTTCCGTAATGTTTATTGTAATATTCTGTGTTCGGAATCATGCCCCGACGCTCGCCCGGAAGGTCTATTCCTAACTTATATCCGTATCCCATCGAAACCATGTAGTCTTTCCACCGCGTGAAAGCGTTGCCTATGCTACCGTATCGCCTGCGTGCACTCATCATGCGGATGAAGCTTTGCGAGAAGTAGGCGTTGCATGATGTTGCAATGGCGGGAATGAGGGATATGGGCGAGGCGTGGCCGTGACAGCTCTGAAAAAAACGACCGTAACCGAAACCGTGG
>CAJKQZ010000253.1 GCA_905202115.1 uncultured Prevotellaceae bacterium
CAGACATATTTTGAATTATGTGCCTTGTATTTTCAATTTCCTGCGGGAAGTTTTTAAACCGAACAAAAAAAAATTTTTTCATAAAAAGTATGGTTCGGATTTAAACTGTAGTCCGTCGGTTTTTTGGCGGAACGGTTCGTTTTATATGAAACCGGCATTAAAATATGCCTCGGATATTTCAAAATGTGTCGGAGGTATTTTAAATTTGCAGCTGGTTGCCGGTTTTCCGTTGCGGAAAACATGGGCCGTAATGATTTATCGGAATATGAAACACCTTTACATGATTGCCGTTGCCGCATTGTGCTTTTTTGAAGCCAACGCCCAGACAATGGAACAGGTATTTGCGGAAATGCCTGACAGCATAGTGCCTGTAATGACGAAGAACAACCGCCTTGACTGCATAGACTTTTACAAAAGCGACATGAAGTCTAATGTGGAAAACTTGTATGGAGGCAAAAGCGAGTTGCTCAAGCTCGACGACAATTACCTGTTGCTGCGGCCTACGGCCGTGAGCACGGTGGCTATGCGGAAGTTTGTACCTACTGCCGGAGAAACGTTTATTGTGGTGGCGTATACCTACGTTTATCCGGCCAAAGATACTGACATCAAGTTCTATACGATGTCATGGAAACCGTTGCCGGCTGGAAATTTCGTATCGCCGCCCGAGAAAAAGGAGTTCTTTGTTGTGTCGGATACGTGCGATGCCGAGCGGCTGGCCTATGCCCGCTCGACATGTGAGGATGCTTTCGTATGCGTGGAGTTGTCGGAAAAAGAAGAGAGCCTGCAGTACTCGCTGTCTGTGGAGGCTCTTGCGCCGGAGGAGCGTGATAAAGTGCTTCCTTATGTGAAAGATGCAATCGTGTATGAGTGGAACGGGAAAAAATTCTCACGTTGATTTGCAATGCTCTCAACGACTGAGTGAAAGTTGCTTTGTTTAGTGTACAATTTTTATTGAAAAAGTTTCTTTTTATTGAGAAAAATGTCCGTTTTCTGACTGCCTAACAAAAGAATGGTTATTTTTGTGTGGCTAAAAAGTGTAAACATAACAAATACTTACAATTATGGTAAATTACAAAGATTTAGGCCTGGTTAATACCCGCGAAATGTTTAAAAGAGCAATTTCCGGCGGCTGGGCTGTTCCTGCATTCAACTTCAACAACATGGAGCAGCTGCAGGCA
Source organism: uncultured Prevotellaceae bacterium (assembly GCA_905202115.1). Lineage (GTDB taxonomy): Bacteria > Bacteroidota > Bacteroidia > Bacteroidales > Bacteroidaceae > UBA6398. The sequence goes on from CAJKQZ010000253.1 coordinate 1,179, forward strand.
ATCATAAAGGCTTCGTCAGAGCTTCGTTCTCCGGTGATTCTTCAGGTATCGAAAGGTGCCCGCAACTATGCAAACCCCACGCTTCTCCGTTACATGGCTCAGGGCGCGGTTGAATATGCAAAGGAACTCGGCTGCAATCATCCTGAAATAGTTCTTCACCTCGACCACGGAGACAGTTTCGAGCTTTGCAAGAATTGCGTGGACCTCGGTTTCTCCTCTGTAATGATTGACGGCTCTTCGCTTCCCTACGAGGAGAATGTTGCTCTTACGAAAAAGGTTGTTGAATATGCACATAAGTATGATGTGACCGTTGAAGGCGAACTTGGCGTGCTTGCCGGCGTTGAAGACGAGGTTCAGGCTGAAGAGAGCCACTACACTCGTCCCGAAGAGGTTATCGACTTCACACAGCGCACAGGCTGCGATTCGCTTGCAATTTCCATAGGTACTTCTCACGGTGCCTACAAGTTCAAGCCCGAACAGTGCACCCGCGATCCGAAAACCGGTCGCCTCGTTCCTCCTCCTTTGGCATTCGACGTGCTCGACGCTATTATGGTTAAACTCCCCGGTTTCCCCATTGTGCTTCACGGATCGTCTTCCGTTCCCCAGGAGTATGTTGACATCATCAATGCAAACGGAGGCAAATTGCCCGACGCTGTCGGCATTCCCGAAGAGCAGCTCCGCAAGGCTTCGGAGAGCGCTGTATGCAAAATCAATATCGACTCCGATTCTCGTCTTGCATTCACCGCAGCGGTTCGCAAAGTGTTTGCTGACAAACCCGCAGAGTTCGACCCGCGCAAATATTGCGGTCCTGCACGTGACCTCATGGAAGAAATGTACAAGCATAAGATTATCGACGTGCTTGGCTCGGACAACAAACTTGCCAATTGCAACTAAGCAGGAACATAAAAGATTAACTGTAAATCCGGCTGCACTTACAGGTGCAGCCGGATTTGTTTTATGACCTGTGGCGTAAGGAGGCCGGAACATTCTTATATCTGTAAAAAATCGCTGCTTTTATATGGAATTTCGCAATGCCTTGCCGCGCGGGTTTTGCAGACAAAAACGGTCACCTGTCAAGCGCTTGAAAATCAGTAGGTGTATATGTAGCAAAAAATATGTCTGAGATATTTTAAATTATCTCAGACATA
>CAJKQZ010000254.1 GCA_905202115.1 uncultured Prevotellaceae bacterium
AATATGTCTGAGATATTTTGAATTATCTCAGACATATTTTTTGCTATATATACATGTGCTGATTTTCAAGTGCTTGCTGGGTGACCGTTTTTGTCTGCAAAACCCTCTTTAAAGGCGGTGCCGATTCCGCGGGAACGGTGTGTGCTTTCTTGCTTGCGGGGAAGGGCGTGGCAAGTTGCCGCAGAGTCTTACGATGAGGCCGTCTTTGTTTTGGAAAAACGATGAAGAAACGGCAAAAACATCGTTTGCGGTTAAAAAAATGCCTGTTTTGTTTGGAGTGTAAGATTAAATGTGTATTTTTGTCACGAATTTTTAAGCAAATATAAAGAGATGACCAATCTGTCCGCAGCGTTTAGCTTTTACTTTTATTTTTACTTTGCCAGATAAAGCGAAGCGGGACGGTGCGTACATGAAAATAACAGAAAAAATAAAGAAACATACAGAAATCCCGCTTCGCAAGAGCGGGATTTTTCGTGTGTCATAAAAATAACGACATAACGATGAAAAAAGTAGCGATACAAGGCATAAGGGGTTCGTTTCACGACATTGCAGCCCATGAGTACTTCGAGGGAGAAGACATCGAACTGATTTGTTGTGATACGTTCGAGGCTCTTTTCGACGAGATGAAGCGCGACGGCTCGCTGCTCGCTCTTGTGGCGATAGAAAACACCATTGCCGGAAGCCTGCTGCACAATTACGAACTGCTCCGCAATAGCGGACTTACCATAGTGGGCGAGCATAAGCTCCATATAAGCCACAGCGTTATGTGCCTGCCTTCCGACAACTGGGACAGCCTTACCGAAATAAACTCGCACCCTGTGGCTTTGGCCCAATGCTACGCCTTTTTGAAGCGGCACCCGCGGCTGCGCGTGGTAGAGGCCGACGATACCGCAGGGTCGGCCGAGCGCATAAGCAGGGAGCAACTGCACGGTCATGCGGCAATCTGTTCGAAAGACGCCGCACCGCTATACGGAATGAAAGTGCTCGAAGAGGGAGTGGAAGACAACAAGCACAACTTCACACGCTTTCTCGTGCTGGCCGACCCCTGGAACGCCGACCTGCTTCGCGACACTCATCTTTGCAACAAGAGCAGTCTGGTTTTCGCACTCTCGCACGAGGAAGGAAGCCTCTCGCAGGTACTTTCGATATTCTCGTTCTATAAGATAAACCTTACGAAAATACAATCGCTGCCTATTATAGGGCGAGAATGGGAATATCTTTTCTACGTAGATGTGACCTATGGCGATTACACGCGTTTTCATCAGTGTCTCGACGCGATAACGCCTTTGATAAGCGAATTAAAAATACTCGGAGAATATGTGTCAAAACAATAGCAACTTCAACAGCGGTATAAAGCCGGCCTGCCGCCTCGGGTCGGTGAGCGAATATTATTTCAGCCGCAAAGGCAAGGAAATAGCACGCCTCAATGCCGAGGGAAAAGACATAATAAGTCTTGCGATAGGCAGCCCCGACATGCCGCCCTCGCAAGCCACCGTCGATGAGCTTTGCCGTGTGGCTTCTCTCCCCGCGGCTCACGGCTATCAGCCCACAATGGGAACGCCGGAACTGAGAGAAGCTATGGCAAGGTGGTACAAGCGGTGGTTCAACGTGGAACTCGACCCGAAGAGCGAGCTCCAGCCGCTGATAGGTTCTAAGGAAGGGATTCTTCACGTAACCCTGGCGTTCGTAAATCCTGGCGAGAAAGTGCTCGTGCCCAATCCGGGATATCCTACATACACGTCGTTGAGCCGTTTGTTGGGAGCCGAGATAGTAAATTACAACCTGCGCCCCGAGAACGGCTGGCAGCCCGATTTCGATGAGCTCGAAAATATGGACCTAACCGGCGTGAAACTGCTTTGGTGCAACTATCCCAACATGCCGACCGGCGCAAACGCGCGTATGGCTACCTACGAACGCCTCGTGGACTTTGCACGGCGTCACAACATCGTGGTGGTGAATGACAATCCGTACAGCTTCATTCTTAATGAGCACCCGATAAGCATTCTCCAGGTGCAGGGAGCTAAGGAATGCTGCATAGAGTTCAATTCCATGAGCAAGAGCCACAACATGCCTGGCTGGCGCGTGGGACTGGCGGCAACGAACGCCACGTTCATAGAGTGGATACTGAAAGTAAAGAGCAACATCGACTCGGGAACGTTCAGAGCCATACAGCTGGCTGCCGTAAAAGCCTATGACAACGACGCGGCGTGGCACAGGGAGGCGAACATCGGAGTTTATTCCCGCCGCAGGAAAATAGCAGAGCAGATAATGGAGGCCGCAGGCTGTGAGTTCGACACCGACCAGGTGG
>CAJKQZ010000255.1 GCA_905202115.1 uncultured Prevotellaceae bacterium
ATAATCGAAAATATGTCTGAGATATTTTAAAATATCTCAGACATATTTTTTGCTATATATACACACGCTGATTCTCAATTACTTGCCAGGTGACCGTTTTTGTCTGCAAAACCCTACGAAAAGGCACTGCGGATTTCACATAAAACAATCACAACGGAAACAGCAGGGGAAGCACCATAACCATGACTATTCCCATAATGAGCTGAAGCGGAAGTCCCACCTTAACATAGTCCATGAACTTGTATCTTCCGGCCTGCATAACCAAAGCATTGGGCGGCGTGGAGAACGGAGAGGCGAAACACATACTCGCTCCCACGGCGACAGCAAAAAGGAACGGATAAGGGCTCGCGCCAAGCTCGGCGGCCGAAGACAAGGCTATGGGTGCCATGAGCACAGCCGTTGCAGTGTTGCTTATGAACATCGTGAGCAGCGAAGTGGTGAAATAAATTCCGGCCAAAAGCGCCAGCGGCCCTACGGTTCCCAAGCCGCTCACGAGCGAATGGGAAATCAGGGCCGAAGCGCCCGTTTTTTCAAGAGCTACCGACATGGGCATCATTGCGGCAATGAGAACTATGCTTTCCCAGTTGATTGTCTTGTAGGCCGACTCGACGTTGCGGAAGCATCCGCAAAGCACCATAAGCACGCCGGCTATCATGACCGCCGTAACCGGAGCAACCGGAATGAAATCGAACACCATCATAGCCACCATTAACAGCATTATCAACGCCGCAACCGGAGCCTTGTAGTCGAGCGTGACCTTTGCCGCCTCCTGAAGCGGCTGGCCGAGTACCACCCAACGTTCTTCCTCGTTGTTCAGACGGGCTATGTTGCCCCATGTGCCCTGCACGAGCAGAACATCGCCCGAGTGCATTTTCTTGTCGGCAAGATTTTCCATTATATATTCGCCCTTGCGACGGATAGCTATGACATTCATACTGTATTTCGACCTGAAATCGGATTCTTTCAGCGGGCGTTTCACCAAAGGAGAGTTAGGAAGCAGAACTATTTCGGCAATTCCTATGTCGTAAAAGTCGAGCGCGCCTTTCTTTCCGTTCCCGAAGTTTTCCGTTCCCGAAACAGGCCCGAGGTTATAGGCTGCTGCAAAATCCGCAGCCTGCCGCCTGTCTCCCATAAGGTAAATCACATCTCCCTCGCGCAGTTTTGTGTTAGGACTTGCGAGGGTCTGCTCCACATTTTTCATAAGTCCTTTGCGCCTTACGGATTCGCGCCTCACCTCAAGCACCGTAAGGCCGTAACGGTTGCGTATGTCAAGCTCGGCAATGGTTTTCCCTATCGCCTGCGACCTTTCTCCGGCCTGCAATACCGTAAGATTGTCCTCCAGACGGTACTCGGCAACAAGCTGGTCGAGCGTTTTGCTCTTGCTGCCCGAAGAGGATTTCTTTTCGTTGTTTTTCGACAGCAGCCAGCGGCTCAACGGCAAAAGAACCACGACGCCCACTCCCAAGCATACCAGGCCGACAGGCAGAAACGAGAAAAACGACAAAGGCTCATACCCTGCTTCGGTAAGGGTTTCCTGAATAACAAGGTTTGGCGGAGTACCGATGAGCGTAAGCATGCCTCCCATACTGCTTGCAAAGGCCAGCGGCATGAGCAGCCGCCCTGCGTTTATCTTTGCACTAGCTGCAAGACTCACCACAATAGGCAGCATAAGGGCCACCGTGCCCGTGTTGCTCACAAAAGCCCCTATCGCTGCCGTAACGAGCATTACGAGCAGAAAGAGCAACAGTTCGCTACGGCCTGCCAGCTTCATTATCTTTCCGCTTATCATCTTGGCCAGACCGGTCTGGAAAATTGCGCCTCCCACCACGAAAAGGCCGACCATCATGATTACCACCGAATTCGAAAAGCCCGACAAAGCCTCCTGCGGCGTGAGTATCCCGAAAAGCAGAAGGCATATAAGAGCACACAGCGCAACTATATCGGAACGCACCTTGCCAAGCGCAAAAAACACAGCCGACACAGCGAGAATGATAAGAGTGATTTCCATAACTGTTTTTATTTTATAAGGACAACAATGCGGCTTCAGGAGCAGAATGCCGAACATTGCCGTAGAAAACGGCGTTGCCGGATTCAGCGCCCCAGCGCAAATTTAGCAAAAACGCGACATTCCAGCAATCACAACAACCACAATCCGACGAAACAACCCGACTGTGCGCATTTGCCTTAGAACTGCAATTTTTTTTACCGTTCAAAAAAAAATATTTTTTTCGCATGATAAAAAACTTCCCGCAGATAATTGAAAATACAAGGCACATAATTCAAAATATGTC
>CAJKQZ010000256.1 GCA_905202115.1 uncultured Prevotellaceae bacterium
ACATATTTTCGATTATCTCCCTTGTATTTTCAATTTGCTGCGGGAACTTTTTTACTGTGTAGAAAAAATATTTTTTTTCAAAGGAGAGCCGGTTCGGGGTAAAGTTTTCATAGCCGGTTTTCTGTCGTGTCTGTTTTCGTTTCTGCCGGATTTGCGTTAGAATATCTCAGACACATTATATTATATATGCAAAAACTTACGGAATGAGGTTCGGCAATGTGATTTTCGCTATTTTTGCCCCGTAAACAACATAACATGCATAATTTTCTTGAAACCCGCGGAATAGTGAAACGCTATTCCGGTCATACGGCTCTCGACGGGGTGAGCATTTGTGTGCCCGAGGGGAAAATTTTCGGTCTCCTCGGCCCGAACGGAGCGGGAAAAACCACTCTTATACGTATTATAAACCGTATTACCGCACCCGACGAAGGGTCGGTGTTCCTTGACGGCCGAGAGATGAAAGCCGACGATGTTGCACGCATAGGTTACCTGCCCGAGGAGCGGGGACTGTACCGCAAAATGAAGGTGGGCGAGCAGGCCGTTTATTTAGCCATGCTCAAAGGTATGAAGCAGGGCGAAGCCAAAAAACGCCTGCGGGAATGGTTTGATAAGTTCGGGATAATGCCGTGGTGGAACAAGAAGCTCGAGGAACTGTCGAAAGGCATGCAACAGAAGGTGCAGTTCGTCATTACCGTGCTCCACGAACCGCAACTCCTTATATTCGACGAGCCTTTCAGCGGATTCGACCCCGTGAACGCCGAGCTGCTGAAAAATGAAATACTCGGACTTAAACGTAAAGGCAGCACCATAATTTTTTCCACTCACAATATGGAGTCGGTCGAGGAGGTGTGCGACGAATTCGCGCTGATAAACCGTTCGAAGGTGGTGCTGAGCGGAAATGTGGCAGAGGTGCGCAAGACTTTCCGCACCGGAATGTACGACGTTTCCTGTCGCGGTGAGGTTGAACTCGGCGAGGGCCGGTTTTACAAGGTGGTTTCGTCGGAATATGCCGCCGGCGAAACGCATGTGCGCCTGGTCAAGACAGGCGAGGCGAGCAATGCGGAGCTTCTCGGCGAACTGTCGGGGCGGGCGGAACTGACATATTTTTCCGAACAAATGCCCTCGATGAACGAAATCTTTATAAAAACCGTGGGGCAGGGTATGTATGACGGCAGATGACCCTTGCAGAAACAATTTTGAGTATGAACAAGATATTTATAATAGTAAAGCGCGAATTTACGTACCGCGTAACCAAGCGTTCGTTCCTTGTGCTTACGCTTTTAATGCCTTTCCTGTTTGCCGCGGTGGTGTTCGTGCCGCTTATGCTTTCGTCGGTCAGGGACAACACGCAGAAAAATGTCGTGGTGATAGACCGCACCGGAAAATATGCGCCGCTTTTCAAGACCGACGGGCATTTCCGTTTCGTTATGAGCGACAGCATGAAAGAAGAATACCGCAATCCCGATGGAGACACGTATGCGGTGGTTTCGATATGGGACGACCTGGCCGAAAATCCCGAGGCCGTCAGAATTTACTCGACGAGGGAAATCCCTGCCGAGCTGAAACAGTTCGTAAACTCCCTGCTCGACAGTAAAGTGCACGAAGACCGCCTGAATTCCTACGGCATTCCGAATCTGAAAATGATAATAGACCGCTGCAACGAGGACTTCGACGTGCAGACAGTCAAGTGGACTGAACACGGAAGCGAGAGCGTGTCGGACACGTCGGTAGCTATGGGCGTGGGATTGTTCTTTACGTTCCTTATATACATGTTCGTGCTTTCTTACGGCGCAATGGTAATGCAGAGCGTTATGGAAGAAAAGACAAACCGCGTTATGGAGATAATGGTGTCGTCGGTGAAACCGTTTACATTGATGATGGGGAAAATCATAGGCGTTGCTCTTGTGGGATTGTTCCAGTTGCTTATCTGGGGAATCCTTGTCGGGGTGATTGTCTCGGTTGCTTCCGCCTTGTTCGGCGTTCCTGCCGAGCCGGTTCCCGATGTTGCGGGTACGGTTCCCGCTGTAGCCGGCAGAGTAAGCCATGCGGGAGATTTACTGTCGGTTTTGGGCGGAATGAGTTTCGCGGAAATCATAGTTATGTTCCTGTTCTGCTTCGTTGGCGGCTACTTGTTTTATGCTTCGTTCTTTGCGGCAATGGGTTCGGCCGTCAATTCTCACGAGGATTCCTCGCAGTTTATGATGCCAATGATAATAGTTATGCTCTTTGCCTTTTATGCGGGAATTTACAGCGCGGAAAATCCCGACGGGCCGCTTGCTTTCTGGTGCT
>CAJKQZ010000257.1 GCA_905202115.1 uncultured Prevotellaceae bacterium
ATATTTTGAATTATCTCAGACATATTTTAAAATATCTCAGAGATAATTTTTCGGATGCTTTTTACGGGCATACAAAAAACGACAGAATAAAATGTCAGGTCGATAAAGAAACTCTGTTTTCTCTACATAGATTGTTTGCAGACCTTATCCGGTTCAAACAGATAATTTATTTTCATTGATTTGCCATTGAACCATTGATAGGGCAGGGGGAATATAAAAAACACCGCAGCATTAAATTTAATGCTGCGGTGTTTTTTTGTTTTATCTTTCGACGGTTTTGCAGGGATTTTATGTATTTAAAATTCCTGCTTGCCGTGTGTCGTTTTACTCAGCTGCTTCCGTTGCAGGTGCTTCAGCCGGGGCTGTTGCTTCTTCTGCCACGGGTTTTGCGTTTTCGTCGACAACGTTGAAAGGAATCTCAACCGATACTTCTTTGTGGAGTTTTACAACGGCCGTGTAGCTTCCTACTTCTTTCACGTCTTTTACTTCGATTTTCTTGCGGTCAATCTCGAAGCCTTTTTCCTGGAGTTTGTCGGCTATCTGCAACGAGTTTACCGAACCGTAGATTGCGCCGGTGGGGCTTACTTTGGTTGCTATCACAAGTGTTTCGACTTTAGCCAGTTTGTCGGCGAGCGCCTGTGCGTCGTTCTTGATTTTCTCGAGCTTGTGGGCGCGCTGTTTGAGTTTTTCGGCGAGGCTTTTCTTTGCCGATTCGGTAGCTATTACGGCTTTTTGGTAGGGAATGAGGTAGTTGCGGCCGTAGCCGTTCTTAACCTTGACGATGTCGTCTTTATATCCTAATCCTTGTACGTCTTCTAAAAGTATTATTTCCATTGTGTGTCCTCCTTCTTTTTATTTCATCAAATCGGTTACGAACGGAAGAAGAGCAAGATGACGTGCACGCTTAACTGCCTGCGCTATGCGGCGCTGATATTTGAGAGAAGTTCCGGTTATGCGGCGGGGGAGTATCTTCCCTTGCTCGTTGAGGAATTTCTTCAGAAATTCGGGGTCTTTGTAATCGATGTATTTGATTCCGCTCTTTTTGAAACGGCAATATTTCTTTTTCTTGAGCTCGATTGTGGGCGGAGTTAAGTATCTTATTTCGGATTGTTCTTGTGCCATGTTTATTCCTCCTCTTTCTTTTCTTTTTTGTTGCGGCGTTTTTCAGCGTACTGTGCTGCGTATTTCTCCATCTTGACGGTGATGTAACGGATTACTCGTTCGTCGCGGCGGAATTCGGTCTCGAGTTTTTTGATGAGCGTGGGCTCTGATTTGAACTCGAACAGGATGTAGAATCCTGTGGACTTCTTTTCTATGGGGTAAGCCAATTTCTTTAAGCCCCAATTCTCCTCGTTCAGGAGCTCTGCGTTGTTGTTGGTCAGCAGCCCCTTGAATTTTTCAACCGTTTCCTTCATCTGGTCGGCAGACAAAACGGGAGTTAGGATGAAAACGGTTTCGTACTGGTTAATCATTTAATTAATTGGTTTAATTGGTTTGGTTTTATTAAATCGGCTGCAAATTTACGTGTTTATTTTTTATTGGCAAAACGTTGTAACTTCTATTTTAGAATGTTGGCTGCATAATGAGGGAATGTGTTATTTTTGCAAAAGTTATAATATTCATCATGGAACCTCTCGTTGACATTGACGTGCGATTGATTTTTGCCGTTATGAACGGCAAGGTGTCGGCGGCGATAAGCCGCAAGCTGCAGCACAATTTTCATGTTGCGGGGCTCGACATCACGCCCGAGCAGTGGAATGTGCTCCAGCGTCTGTCGCAGCACGACGGCGTTTCGCAGCAGGAGCTGTGCGACGCAATGTACAAGGACAAGCCGGGAATGGTGAGGCTTATCAACTCAATGGTGTTTCAGAACCTTGTTACCCGCACGGCCAACCGTTTTGACCGCAGAAAGAATATAATCCGCCTCACAAGCAAGGGAATAGAAATGCATGAGGCGGCAATAAAGGTGGCTTTGTTTACTTTGAAGGGTGCCTTGCGCGGGCTTAGTCTCAGCGAGATACGTACTTCGCAGGATGTGCTGCGCAGGGTTTTTGAGAACACTACGGGAGAAAACGGAAAGGATTAGTCGTTCAAGAATCCATATACCTTGTTATATGCGGACTATCGGGCGCGTTTCGAAAATTACGGGAGTTTTATATTAGCGTTTGTATCTCTCAGCAAAAAACGTGCCGTGCGGGAAGTTTCCGCCGGTCTGCCGTGAGGCTTTGCAGACAAAAACGGTCAGCGGCCAAGCACTTGAAAATCAGCAGGTGTAT
>CAJKQZ010000258.1 GCA_905202115.1 uncultured Prevotellaceae bacterium
AGATATTTTGAATTATGTCAGACATATTTTAAAATATCTCAGAGATAATTTTCCGAGCTCTTTTTGCCGGAATGAAAAAAGCCACCTGACATTTTGTCAGGTCGAGAAAAGGAAGTCCGTTTCCACCACTACAGTTTTTCTGCAGAAACGGAATATTTTTCGTTTCCATACATTGCAATACATTTCCGGAAACAGTGTAAAACAAGTACTACATATTTCAGAATGCCTCTGACATAACCCGAAAAACATACGAGACATATAGCACAAACATAAACAAGCCTTGCAAAACAGGCATATACGCCACATTTGCAAGGCTTGTAAATTATATTGTTATTATAACTATCGCGTGAGATAAACTTTAGAGGCAGTTGTATTGGCTTTCTGACTGTTTTTGCAACTTATGCGCACAGCTTGTTTCATGAAAAGGTTGAAATCTTTCACATCGTCCGAGCTCATTGGTGTGACAACCGCATTTTTTTCTACCGACAAATCTTCAGGAGACAAGAATTTTCTCATTTTACAGGTTAATTTATTTCAAATTTTCATCAAATGCGTCGAAATTGGGAGGCAAAGATAAGGAAATATTTTCGAACCAACTGTTTTTCTTATTAAAAAACATTCCTTTTCCGTCAATCTGATAGAATAAAAGTGAAGTATATCCTTCATTATCTATATTACTTCCGGTCGCGTCGAGCAGAATCAATGCATTTACCTTACCTTTCAGGAAAGAATCCCTGTCTGAAATTTCAGTTACCCATACAAACTTAGGCATGTCTATATGCAAATAGGCCTGTTTTTCCTTCTCACTGAAATCTTTGTTGCGCACAATATATTCACGATACGTACGGTTTGAGGCAAGAAAGGTTCTGATCACCGACTTCTCGGGTATGTTCATTTTCTTTATCGCGATATAGTTCGACGCCTTTATTGCCAGTTCTGCGTCGAGATACACTTTTGCGTGCAAAGGTACGATGAAATGCGATATTTCGCCGGCATTCCATTCTTCAAGACCGTAACATTCCGTAGGATGTTCGAATAAAGACATTTGGTAGCAGGGCAAATTGTCATCGTTGAACACGAAATTGTCTATGCTCTTATTCCAAACAAAATAATGCTTGTCTAAAATTTTTGTCATGCCCTTTCTGTTTATAATATCCCTGTCTTTTTTCTCGCGCCCCACGCAAACAACCGAATGGCCGTAGTCTTTCGTCTGGATGCAGACGGCAAGAGGAATACCGCTTTCGATATAACATGTGAAAAGCTCCTTAAACATAGGGTTGCTCTTTTCGTAAACCTTACTGCTCAGGCCCTGGCTTTTAAGAGCTACGGAAATCTGCTCGAAAGAAAGGCCTCCCGAGGGCAACTGACGCTCATAGACAAAAGGTTTCAGCGCTGAAAGTATATCAGAAGGCTTTGCCGGACGATAGTCGGAATATTTGTTTCCGAAATATTCCAGAATAGCCCATACGGTAGTCTCGGCGCAGCTCATCATTTCGCCGTCCTGCGAAGAGTGCGGGAAGCCTTCGGCCTGCATTTTTATACCCATACAAGTGGAAGGTATGGTAGTTTTGCAGATAGCCATATTATTATATGCCGCACCTTTTGCAAGCGGCGAAACCACGTTGCGGCCAATGCAGCATTCTACCAGAGGGCGTATCACGAGGAAACCGAGATAAGCTTTCTTGATTTCATCAATATTATCGACCGTAAATTCCGTGTCCTCATTGAATTCGGGCGAGAAGAATGATATTCTCACACAATTACGATAGTAAGGACGCAGCTTTGTGGAGTAAAGCGTATAGTAATTATCGCGATAAGTTTTGTCTACATACTCCGTTTCAACGAGCAATGTAAGATCGTCGCGCAGCGTACTGAAGAAACCCGCTATTTTTTCGGTTACATATTCACGGCTGTCTGCATTTTCATGAATCAGGTGCAGATTGTCGAGAATCACATTCACAATATCTCCCCTTTGCTGGTATTCCTTAATACTCGATACGTAAAATTCCATCTGTTTCTATCATAAAAATCCGTCAATCGTGACACAAATATACATTTTTTCAGGAATCCGCCGTAATCTCCGCAAAATCGCATTTGTAACAACCGGAACTAAATGCTTCGGAAAGCATTTGCGGCCAGAAGCTCTTTACGACATGACATTTTTGTCATGTCGTCACACCTCCCGTGGGCAAAAGGGAAAAAACCTCCCGCTTGTAAAAAAAATTATCTCTGAGATATTTTGAATTATGTCAGACATATTTTAAAATATCTCA
>CAJKQZ010000259.1 GCA_905202115.1 uncultured Prevotellaceae bacterium
CTTTTTTCCCTGCGGAGCCACTCTATCTGAAAATCCACGACACATTCATGAATAAAAAAAGAATCGCCTTTCCGCGTTAACGGTCCGGCGATTCAAAATTGCCCGTACTATAAAAACGTCGCGCCTGGGGTGCGGGCATACCCACTCTTGCACAGCGATTATACGTCGAGCACTTCGTATTTAGAATGTTTGCTCTTATATTCCGGAACTATCGCTTTCATAATAGCCACAGTTTTCATATCATCAAACTCATAGCTCTTACTTATCAGGTCGTCTATATGTGCGCTCACTTCAGTAAAATCGTACTGACGCACCGTTGCAACCTTTATTTTCTTGTTTTCGGTGGGATGAGTTATCTCTTCATCATCAAGAACCTCTTCGTACAATTTTTCTCCGTCGCGAAGACCTGTGTATTTTATTTCCACATTGGTAGCTCCGCTCAAAAGAATCATTCGTTTGGCCATATCGGCAATCCTTACCGGCTTACCCATGTCGAAAACGAATATCTCTCCGCCGCGCCCCATAGTGCCAGCTTCAAGCACCAGCTTGCAAGCCTCGGGAATAAGCATGAAAAATCTTATTATATTAGGATGCGTAACGGTAACGGGGCCGCCGGCTTTTATCTGCTGTCTGAACAACGGTATTACCGAACCGTTCGAGCCGAGCACATTGCCGAACCGTGTGGTTACGAACTGTGTCTGTCCTTTCACACGACCGTCTTTTATGGCCTTGTCGAGACTCTGCACGTATATCTCGCAAATACGTTTGGAACAACCCATTACATTGGTTGGATTAACGGCTTTGTCGGTGGAAATCATCACGAACTTCTTAACGCCGTACTTCACAGACAGATCCGCAACGATTTTTGTTCCTTCCACATTGTTTTCCACGGCCTCGCAAGGATTGTCTTCCATCATGGGAACGTGCTTATAGGCAGCTGCATGGAACACATAATCAGGTTTGTAGGTCATGAAGATATGTTCCATTCTGTCTTTTCTGCATATAGTGGTTACTATAGCGCTGAACTTCACGTCGGGATAATCTTTTGCCATCATAAGTCTTATATCATGCTGCGGTGTTTCAGCCTCGTCTATAAGAACCATGTTTTCGGGCCCGAAAGCAGCCACCTGTCGCACTATTTCGCTTCCTATCGAGCCGGCGGAACCGGTTATAAGCACCACGCTTCCTTTCAAGAGCTTTCCTATTGCATTCATATCGACCTCTATTTCGTCGCGTGGCAGGAGGTCTTCTATCTCAACCTCGCGGAAATCGGCCACATTCAGGTCGCTTTTTCCGTCCCAATGCCGCACAGGGTCAAGGAAATTAATGCTGATTCCCGCATCTATCAGACTGTCGATAAGTTGTTTGTTTCCTATAAATTCCTTTTGGCAAAGAGGCGATACGAGCAGCACTTTCACATGCTTTTCCCTCATTATTCTTACAAGATTCCCGTCGTTACTGTAAACATTCACACCCATGAGCATCTTGCCAACCATGTCGCTTGCCGTGCTTACGAAACCGCACAGCAAATAACGTTTCGGTTCTGTATCCCTTATATTCTTAGCCATGCCTATGCCGCCGCGTCTTACACCGTATATAAATGTACGCTTTACGGCTTCGCCATAGAATGAAACCTTATCATAAATAACCTTTATAAGTATTCGCAACGTACACATAAGAATCGTCGCGATAAAGAACGTGCCCAAAAGTTCACGCAAACTTATGGGAAGAAGCCAGCGGTCGACATGCAGAAAAATTCTAAACGAAGCTATCAGTACAACTCCGATGAACATAGCTATTCCTATACGGCATAAATCGACGAACGACGAGTAACGTATAACACCGGAATAAGTGCGCATTACTCTGAAGCCAACCAGATAGCACAGCAGATACAAGCATAACGTTTCCATTAAAGGAATTATATTGTTCCACATCTCCACTCTTCCGTGAAATGCCGCGAAACAGAAAATTCCAGTCAATAAAACAATTACGCTGTCTAATATAAGCACTCCCCAATACGGAAACGCTTTTCTCGACAAGCACCAATTCAATATTTTCTTTATCGAATTCATATCACATTTATTTGCACACAACAAGACAGAATCCGGATTAATCAAAATCTGCCGTAATCATAATTCCCCCTGTCTGTCTGCAAAGATATAACTTTATTTTAATACAAATTCATATTGAGATACAATATCTACCCCCCCCCGTTGATTAATCTTTATTAACATAAAAAAG
>CAJKQZ010000260.1 GCA_905202115.1 uncultured Prevotellaceae bacterium
ATGCTTACGGAGTTTGCACCTGCTTTAAATACAGAATCAAGGTCCTCATCCCGTTTTATTCCTCCGCCGAAGTCAACTATAAGTCGTGTGCGGCTTGTAATTTCTTTAAGAGCCTTTATGTTTATAACTTTTCCGGCTCGTGCGCCGTCAAGGTCTACTACATGCAGTTTTCTGAAGCCGAGTTTTTCAAATCTTACGGCCATATCGGCAGGGCTTTCACCGTAATCGGTCTTGGTGTCGTAATCACCTTGTGACAGGCGGACACAATGACCTCCTATAATGTCTATTGCCGGTATTGTTTCTATCATGTTCGGAGAGATGTTACTGTATTTCAAGAAAGTTCTGCAATATTTTGGCACCTACGGTTCCGCTTTTTTCCGGATGAAACTGAACTGCGTGGAAGTTTCCTTGCTCGATAGCAGCGCTGAACTTTCCTGCGTAATGGCATTCGGCCGTTGTGAATCTGCATTCGGGAACATAATAGCTGTGTACGAAATAAACATAGCTTTCTTCGCTAATTCCTTTGAACAGTCCGCCGTTTATGCCGTGCAGTGAGTTCCAGCCCATGTGCGGTATTTTCTCGTTGGTCTGAGGTATGAATTTTTTTACCTTTATATCAGGAAAAATGTTCAGGCATTCCGCATTTCCTTCTTCTGACGAAGAACACATAAGTTGCATTCCTATGCAGATTCCGAGTACGGGCTGGCTGAACGAGCGTATGAGGTTGTCCAAACCGTTTTGTCGCAGATATGTCATCGTATTCGCGGCCTCACCTTGTCCGGGTATGATTATCTTGTCGCTTTTGAGCAGTGTTTCCTTGTCGTCGGTCACAATGCTTTCTGCGCCTAACCGTTTTATTGCGGCTTGTACGGAAAAAATGTTTCCAGCGGGATATTTTAAAATAGCGATAGTCATTTTCTGCCGAATGTTTTTGCCTCAGAAATACATGAATTCTATGCAAAGATACGAATATATGTCATAAATTCGGACATTTGATAACATTTTTGCTATAAATTGGAAAGTATTCTGTATTTATATGCAGTTTTGCATACAAATGTTTTGTTTTTGGATTAAGAACGCTTCAAATTAAGCGGCGTATCGATTTATATAGAGGTGTTTATCCTAAAATTTTTTCCATTATAAGTTGGTGGCGGCATTGTATGCCGTTTTCCCATATCGGTTCTGCATAATTTCGGGTGAAATAGTCGAAATCAACGCTTCTTAGTTCAAATCCTTCGTGCTGATACAGCATAATGGGAGCGGCGGATGAGAGTCCCGTGCAAACGCGAAGCACTTTTATTTTGTTTTTCCGGTTCCATTCGCACGATATATGGCGAAGCAACTGTTTTGCTATGCCTCTTCTGCGGAAAGCCTGTCTTACGGCAAGATTCATTATTTCGGCCACGTTGCCTTGTGTTTGCACAACAATCACTCCTGCCACGGTTTCTCCTACTGTCGCTATGAAACAATCTGAGCGTTTGAGATATTCGTCCACCTTGCTTTTGTCCGGATCGGCTTCAAGCAGAAGATCGTAGGGTGGTGTTTCGGTCGGAGTTATTTCAGCTTCGGGATAAGATGTAATTTCCACAATGTTTCCCTCCGGGTCGGAAATGACACCTTCGTAATATCCGTCGCCAGTAATGCGTGGCTCGCTTTTTATTATGTATCCGTCGGTTTGCAAACGTTTTATCATACGGTTCACGTCGTCTGGCGCAGGCAGTTTGAAGGCTATGTGTGCCAAACCTATGTGTTCCTTGTTGTATATTTCGCATATATCTGTGCGCTGCATTATTTCCAACGAAACGTCGTTGTCAAAGTGTATGAAACAAGACGCAAACCCTTTGGAGTGGTTTGTGTAAATTCCGTGGCTTGAGCCGTTGAAATATTTTGTATAGAAATCGCGCAATTTTTCTATGTCGTTTGACCACAGGGCTATATGTGCTATTTTCATTTTTGTTGCAGGGCTATGGTTGGGATTTTACATGGTTTCTCACACTGATAGATATCATGTGGTTAAAGGTTTACGGCTTCAAAAATAAGCTATATCATACACATCCTGAAATATATCGTATGTATTTTGGCGTTAGTACAGCATATATATAAAGTAGGTCTGTGAAAAATCAAAGGGGAAACAATTCTGCAAAAATGTATCCCGCACGAAAAAAAATATTTTTTTCGCGAGGTAAAAAAGTTCCCGCAGGAAATTGAAAATACAAGGGAGATAATCGAAAATATG
>CAJKQZ010000261.1 GCA_905202115.1 uncultured Prevotellaceae bacterium
TGTGCTCGCCGGTATCGACGACTTTTCTATCGCCGGTCAGGAGGAAACGGTGCTCAAGTGGATTGCCGACAATAATCTCGGCACGGGAAACGTGCTCAACGCCTTCCGCCTTGCGATAGTAGGCGAGGGCATCGGTCCGCACGTGTTCGACATTTCTTCTTTCATCGGGAAAGAAGAGACTTTGCGCCGTCTTGCGCGCGCTATCGACGTTCTCGGTAAAAAAGAGTAAGCCGCTGTCATGTATTCTTTCGGAATATATCTCTACATTCTCTGCGTGCGTATCGCCGCGCTCTTCAACACGAAGGCACGGCTGCTTCTTCATGGCCACGAAGAGATATTCCCTATGCTCCGCAACGCGATAAAAACGAACGAGCGCTATGTCTGGTTCCACGCTTCCTCGCTCGGAGAGTTCGAGCAGGGACGCCCGCTAATAGAACGCCTCCGCAGTCGTCATCCGGAGTATAAAATATTGCTCACTTTCTTTTCTCCTTCGGGCTATGAGGTAAGAAAAAACTACGAGAACGCCGATATCGTTTGTTACATACCGTTCGATACTCCGCGCAACGCCCGCCGTTTCGTGCGCATGGTACATCCGGAAAAAGCTTTCTTTATAAAATATGAATTCTGGAAGAATATGCTCGACGAGCTGCGTCTTTCCGGAGCGGAGGTCTACAGTGTTTCGAGCATTTTCCGTACCGGGCAGGTTTTTTTCCGGAAATATGCCGGTCCTTACGCACGTGTTCTCGATAATTTCGACCATTTTTTCGTGCAGAACGACAGTTCGCGCCGTTTGCTCGCAGCCCGCGGAATAAAAAACGTGACTGTTACGGGCGATACCCGTTTTGACCGCGTGATTGACATTTGCAATGCCGCGCGCCACATACCTGTGGTCGAAAAGTTCGCAGCCGGCAGCAAAGTGCTCGTTGCAGGAAGTTCTTGGGAGCCCGATGAGGACATAATCATTCCCTATTTCAATGCTCATAAGGAACTTAAACTCGTGCTTGCCCCGCATGTGGTGAGCGATGCCCACATTGCGCGTATAAAGCAGGCGCTCGGGCGGCCGTCTGTTTGCATTACCGAGGCCGACGAACGGAATGTGACCGAAGCCGACTGCCTTATCGTGAACACTTACGGAATGCTTTCGTCCATTTACCGTTACGGGCAGATAGCTTACGTAGGCGGAGGCTTCGGTGTGGGGATACACAATGTTCCCGAGGCCGCAGTTTACGGCGTGCCGGTGATTATCGGGCCCAATCACCATAAATTCCGCGAAGCCAATGCGCTTGTGGCCGAAGGCGGCTGCATGGAAATTTCCTCGCCCGAGACTTTCGCAATGACTATGGACCTTTTGCTTGGCAATGAAGAGCGCCGCGCAAAGGCCGGTGCCGTTGCGGGAAGGTATATTCACGACAACGCCGGCGCGTCCGACGCGATATTCAACGCTATTAAGTGGTAAACCTTAAAATATCCAGTTTTTATGTTCAACTATATATTCGGAGATTTTAATATACATCAGATCGTAAGTGCGTTTATCGTTCTTTTTGCGGTCATAGATATTTTCGGCTCTACGCCCGTGATTATAAGCCTTAAAAAGCAGGGACGTCCTGTGGGCGCAATGAAAGCCTCGACGATTTCGTTGACCTTGTTGCTGGCTTTTTTCTTTGCCGGAGATGCCATGCTTCGCCTTTTCAGCGTCGATATCAAATCGTTCGCCGTTGCCGGCTCGCTCGTTATTTTTCTCATGGCTTTGGAAATGATTCTCGACATTACGATTTTCAGGAATCAGGGCCCTATAAAGGAAGCAACCCTCGTTCCGGTGGTGTTCCCTCTTATAGCCGGCGCAGGCTCGTTCACTACGTTGCTCTCTCTTAAGGCGGAGTTTGCTTCGGTAAACATAATCACGGCTCTCGTGCTCAATATTTTGTGCGTGTTTCTCGTAATACGGGCCACCGACTGGGTGGAGCGCAGGGTGAGCGCAAGTTTCATATATTTGTTGCGCAAGTTTTTCGGCATAATACTCATGGCGATAGCGGTGCGCCTGTTTACGGCAAACTTCATGTCGTTGATACACGATGTGCAGCGGATTGTTGAATAAGCGGCGCTGTGCCCCGCTTTTCTTCCGTTTTCCGGAGGGTTTTGCAGACAAAAACGGTCAGCTGGCAAGCACTTGAAAATCAGCAGGTGT
>CAJKQZ010000262.1 GCA_905202115.1 uncultured Prevotellaceae bacterium
AATATGTCTGAGATATTTTAAATTATCTCAGACATATTTTTTGCTATATATACACCTGCTGATTTTCAAGTGCTTGTCCGCTGACCGTTTTTGTCTGCAAAACCCTACGGCAAAGCACCGCAAGCGTCAGATAAGATTAAATTTTACCGGTACATTATACCTCACCCTCACAGGCCTGCCGTTTTGTTTTCCCGGATTCCATTTGGGCATGCTTTTGAGCACGCGCAAAGCCTCGTTGTCCAGATTTTTGTCGACACTACGAATTACCTTGAAGTCCGAAACGCTCCCGTCCTTGTTTACCACGAAAGCCACCATAACAGTGCCGGATATTCCGCTCTCGGCACAGATATCCGGATAGCGCAAATGCGTGCCTATAAATTTAAGCAGACCGGCTTCGCCTCCGCTGGGGAACTGCGGTGCCTGTTCCACCACGCTATATACATTATCATCCTCGGCTTCGGCTTGAGCCGAGGATTCATTCTCTTCAGAAACCGAGGACAAATCATCCTCTCCGGAAACGTCGGAAGACTCTTCCGAAGCAACGGTCTGCATCTGCGCCGCCGCAGCCTCGTCCACGGTTTCATTCGACGCAACAGGCTCGTCGGGCTGAAACTCATCGTCGGCATATTCCTCAGAATACATTTCTTCATTATCGGCAACCGAATATGCGTTAGCCGTACTGCCGTCCGTTTCGTCGGAAAACGATTCGGTCTGTTCGGCCTCAAAGCCGGATTGCATTCCGTCCTTATCGCCGTCGGATTTCGAGAAAAGCCAGAAACATGTTCCCGTGAGAACAATTCCCAAAACAAATGCGGCGGCTATAAGTCCTATTTTCTTCATATCCGTATTCGTTCCGGCACTCTGAGTTTCGGGCACAGCAGCCTCATAAACCGTTGCAGGATTTCCGGCAACAAGCCATGAATCGTCGGCCACGACTTTCTCCTCCGCAATCTGAGGTGCAACGTCTATGTTTTCGGGCGCCGCAGGCGTAACGCAGGCATTTCCGTCCGCTGCAACCGTTGCGGCAGAACGATTGCTGTATTTGTTAAGCATTCTTTCCGCTTTCAGACGGTCTATCTCCTCGGCTATAGGCAAAGGAACGCATTTCTTGTTTATAGGATTGAATATTGTTCCCAAAGCTTTTGCTTCGGCCACGCCGTTGGGTATGCCAAGCAAAGTAACGAAATTGAGACCGATGTGCAGAACGCTTAGAAAAGCATATACAAGTCCGAACGGGAAATACAAAATCCGTATAATAACAGCCCATACCTTATAAGCGGTGTTCTGCTGCTCGCCTGTGAGCAAAGCGAGGTCGCTTTTCGACACCATACGGTGAGTGTGAGGGGCAAGATAAAACAAACTAAGCTGAAACATTCCCAAGCCCAAAGGTATTCCCACTATGGTTATACACCAAAACAGGCCGCCGATTGCCGTAAACAAAGCAAGCATAAATCCAAGATACGGAATATGCCAGATAATATTACAAAATATTCTCATAAATTATTATAAATGCTTTTCAGCCCCCCAAAGCGTTCAATTTTAATTATGAAACGTGGAACTGCAATGCCCGTTTCTTAAAGTAAAGGTACTGAAAAAACCTTATGATGACAGAGTAAGGGAATAGCAGCCCACACCAAAACGCGAGAACTACTATGCCGTCTTGTCATCATTGAAAATTTCTCAGGTTTTCACTTACAAGAAAAGCATAACGCTTCTTTTTATCTAATAAATTGCGGATAAGAGCGAGCTCAATCCGTTGCAAAAATATCAAAAGGCGAGTGCAGAACAAAATAAGCAAGCCTGTTTTTTATGCCCGGCCGCAATATATACAGAAGTTTTAGCTCAAAAACAAGAAAAAAGATGAATTAGGACAACTGATTCCCGACAAACTCATTAACTTTTTTACACAAACAGCCATTCCCGCGTAAAAGCCAAATACAGGCCCATGAATTTTCATCGCTATCATGAAAACGGAAACAGTTGCCACGAGATAATCCGCCGCTCCAACACAAGGGTAATTCATATAAGCAAGGAAACATAATTTCCTACCCACCTGACAAAATGTCAGGTCATATTTTTCATACCGGCAAAAAGAGCTCTGAAAATTATCTCAGACATATTTTAAAATATCTCAGAGATAATTCAAAATATGTCT
>CAJKQZ010000263.1 GCA_905202115.1 uncultured Prevotellaceae bacterium
ATTTTGAATTATCTCTGAGATATTTTAAAATATGTCTGAGATAATTTTTTTTATCTGCGGGAGCGTCATTCGCACTCATATGCAAATATATACCGCACGGCTTGCTCATTCGAATAAAAATCCATAATTTTGCACCCGATTTTGCCTGAACAATCACGCAAGTAGTGCGATGGCGAATTAAGCAAACATACAAAAACTTAATTTAGAGTAACACACAATGAAAGAAATCACAATCAACGGAGTTACCCGCGAGGCTACAGGAAAGAAAGCCACTCGCGAAGCACGCCGCGCAGGCCTCGTGCCCTGCGTACTCTACGGAGAAGCAAGAAACGAGAAGAACCTGCCCGAAGCAGTTGCATTCAACGTTAAATACGACGAAATCCGCAAACTGCTCTACACCCCCGAAATCTACCTCGTAGACCTCATCATCGACGGCAAGAAACACACCGCTATTCTCCAGGACGCACAGTTCCACCCCGTAAAGGACGAAGTTCTGCACGTAGACTTCTACGAAGTTCATGCCGAGAAACCCATTATCATGGCAGTGCCCATAGCAACCAAAGGCCTCGCAGCCGGTGTAAAGGCCGGCGGCCGTCTCAACGCTCCGGTTCGCCGTCTCAAAGTGCGCGCCACCTTCGACAAGATACCCGAGAAGCTCTACATTGACGTAACCGAACTGCAGCTCGGCAAGAGCATCAAGGTTGCCGACCTCGCATTCGAAGGCCTTGAACTCGTAACCTCGAAAGACGTAGTTGTCTGCACCGTCAAGACCACACGTAACAGCCGCAGCGCGGCAAGTGCGGCAAGCGCCGAAGCTGCAAAGGCTTAAGCAGAATAAGGAATGACGAATTACCTTATAGCCGGATTGGGCAACATCGGCGACGAATACGCCCGCACACGGCACAACATAGGATTCACGATATTGGACGCTCTTGCAAAAGCGTCCAATATTGTTTTCGACGACAAGAGATACGGTTTCGTAGCCACAATGCCGCTGCGGGGCAACCGCCTGACGCTGCTGAAACCCTCGACATACATGAACCTGAGCGGAAACGCCGTGCGCTACTGGATGAACGAAAAGAAAATCCAGCCCGAAAACCTGCTCGTGGTAGTGGACGACCTTTCGCTGCCGTTCGGAAAAATACGCCTCAAGCCCTCGGGCAGCGAAGGAGGGCACAACGGACTGAAAAGCATTACCTCCGTGCTCGGCACACAGCAGTATGCGCGCCTGCGCTTCGGGATAGGAAACGACTTTCCGCGAGGCCGGCAGGTAGACTGGGTATTGGGAGAATTCCCTCCCGAGCAACTCGAACAGATGAACGAGCGCGTAGGCCTGGCCTGCGAAGCAATAAAAAGTTTCTGCCTTGCCGGAATGCAGTTCACCATGACAAACTTCAACAACAAATAAACCCACACATTCATGGCAAGTGCACGATTGGACAAATGGCTATGGGCCGTAAGGATATTCAAGACCCGAACCATTGCCGCCGCTGCGTGCCGCAACGGCAGAGTGCTCGTAAACGGCAGCTACGCCAAAGCCGCCCACACGGTGAACGAAGGCGACAAAGTAAGCGTGCGCAAACCGCCGGTGCTTTACACATTCCTCGTGCTCAAGGCTATAACACAGCGCGTAGGAGCGTCGAAACTGACCGGAATAATAAAAAACATCACCACAAAAGACCAGCTCGAAATTCTCGAGCTGCGGCGTATAGGCAACAACGGAATACGCGACCGCGGCACCGGACGCCCCACCAAAAAGGAGCGCCGCGAGATAGACGGATTCATGCAGGATTCCGGCTACGACGCTTACGGTGAGGATTTGAGTGCTGACAATGAGTCTGCCAACGGCAGCGACTTGTTCGACGACGACGGATACGACAGCATTTTCGACGAAATTTAAGCATGCCGGCGCACTGTGCATTCATTTCTGCAAGCACTGCGCGTTCTTTCACCACAAACACAGCATTCCTCCTCATTGCGGCAGCACTTTCACCGGCTTATCTTAACGTGGATACGACATAAAACGACAGACGAAGATTTAATTTTAAATCGCCCCCGACGAAAAAAAATATTTTTTTTACACGGTAAAAAATTTCCCGCAGATAATTGAAAATACAAGGGAGATAATCGAAAATATGTCTGAGATA
>CAJKQZ010000264.1 GCA_905202115.1 uncultured Prevotellaceae bacterium
AGACATATTTTCGATTATGTGCCTTGTATTTTGAATTATCTGCGGGACGTTTTTTCAATGTGCAAAAAAAATAATTTTTTTTGCATGGTCCGGTCGCAGCATGAGACTTGTCCGGTTTGTTTTTCGCGAAGCTGAGGAAATTCGGAACGGCGGGCGGAGAGAAAGTGTTGATTTTTTTAATGGAATATATGTTCTTCTTCTGCTGTTCTGCCTTGTTTTTATATTAAAAGGATACTTTTGCAACGTGATAAAGCTGATAGATTACGATTATTCGCTTTCGACGGATATCTTTTCCGTCGATTTATGCGAAGGAACGCACGCCGGATTTTTCATGCGGCAGACGGCGGGGCGGGCAACCATTGTTTGTCCGCCGTCAACCGATTTCCGCAGCCGCGCGCGGCAGCTTATGCTCGGCCGCGCTATTGTCGAGGCCATGCGCAAGGAGGTGAAAAGGGTGGTGGTGCCCCGTTTGCAGATGTTTTCGGAACAGACGGGCATAACGTACCGCCGTTCGTTCGTAAGGCAGAGCCATACCAACTGGGGTAGCTGTTCTTCGAACGGAAACATCAATCTTTCGGTGTATCTCATGGCCCTGCCCTCGCGCTATATCGATTATGTTCTGCTTCATGAGCTTTGTCACCGGCGCGAGATGAACCACAGTCCTAAGTTCTGGGCGCTTCTCGATTCTTTCACCGGCGGCGAGGCCAAGCGCCTGCGCAAGGAGATGAACGATTACGCGCGCGGCATAGCTCCTTTGCTTATTCCTCTGGTCGAGGCCACGCGATAAAACAATAATGCGGGTATGAATTACCCGCATTATTGTTTTATTTTTTGAAGTTCTTGGGTTTTCGTTCCGTTATGCCGATTATCATGTCCTGTAGAGCCTTGTTCTGCTCGTCGGTAGTGATGAGATAGCGGTGCTTTCCTTCGGCCGACGGCCGGAAACGGGTTATTCCCTTGTTGTCTACCTCGACCGTTCCCCGCTCGCTAATGCCGAACATTTCGGGGTGTAAGAGATAAACCACGGAAAGGATGTCCCACATGTACTGGTTGTGGGGATTGGGATTGTATGTGTTGTAAGCCTTGACGAGCGGGTGGTTCTCGGCCCATGTAAGCCGTGAGTTCAGTATGTCGGACGGATAGATAACCTTTATTCCTACTTCGAAAGGATTCTGCACTATTTCGCCGGGCCATTCGGCCATGACTTTCCGCATGGGTTCCAGGTCGCATATCACATTGTATTCGGGATGTGAGGAGTTCTCGTTGTCGCCCATCATGGTGGACAGCAGTCTTACTTTTTTAGCCACAAGCTCACGCCCTGTAAGTTTGGAATATTTGTCGGGTTTGCTGTCGAGCAGCAGTGCAAGGTTAGTGCCGAATCCAACCGAGACAATTACGACCGAGTTGTCGGGCTGTTTGCTCAGCGTTTTGCGGTACCATTCCACGCTGTTCGTAAAGTCTTTTTCTTTCTTGCTGCGTTTGTATACGGGTTTGCCGTCACTGCCGGTTTGTTTCACAACCGCGTCGGCATATCCGTTGCCGTCCTGCGGGCGTGCCACCGGCGTCGGGCTTTTTGCTATAGGAACACGCGGATAACCGTACCATGTCAGCATGACGTCGACAAAAGGACAGATGTTGTCGCCCGCCTTGTGTGTGCTCACGCCCAACAGATCTATTTTCCCCTCGTCCATGTATTTGCATATCACGTCAAGGGCTATGGCGTCGTCAATGTCGTTTCCCATGTCGGTTTCGTAAATCACGCGCAGCTTCTGCGAGTGTACGGTCTGTAGGGCAGCGAAAACGCAGAGTAACAGAAAGAATGCTTTTTTCATTGTTCGATGAGTTTAGTGAAAACATACAAATTTATGAAAATATATGCAGATTCAGGCTTTGGGTGGAGAATTTTCCGTATGTATTATATGTCGCATATTCAAGGGAATATGAAAAGACAGGTATGGAATGTTTTGATGTGGGTGGGGTGAGAATGGAGCCGCCTTGTAGAAAATCGACGGCGTCGGGTTTTTATATAAAATCTGCTTCCTGTGAAAAAAAATATTTTTTTGCTTGGTAAAAAACTTCCCGCAGTAAATTGAAAATACAAGGGAGATAATCGAAAAT
>CAJKQZ010000265.1 GCA_905202115.1 uncultured Prevotellaceae bacterium
TTCGATTATCTCCCTTGTATTTTCAATTTGCTGCGGGAACTTTTTTACCATGCAATTTTTTTTCGCGACTATATATTATCATTATTTCCACGACTGAAAAGCCGAACACAAAAAAAGGCGTAATGTACACAAGTACACACCGCCTTTTTATATTTATTTCAGAAGTTCTCAATCCAGCCTGTCGGTTCTTTGCAGAAGCAAATGGTCAAGCAGCACCATAGCTGCCATTGCCTCAACAATAGGTACGGCTCTCGGCACCACGCACGGGTCGTGACGCCCGCGGGCCTTTATAACCACAGGCTCTCCCGCAGTGTTTACGGTGCGCTGTTCGGTTTTAAGCGTAGGTACGGGCTTGAAAGCCACACGGAAAGTGATGTCCATACCGTTCGAAATGCCTCCCTGAACTCCGCCGCTATGATTCGTAGACGTTATAACTCCTCCTTTTCCGTCGGGTTCGAATATGTCGTTATATTCACTGCCGTGTTTTGCCGCAGCCTCGAATCCGCCGCCTATCTCGAACCCGCGCGCAGCATTTATCGACATTTCCGCAGAGGCGAGATCGGAATGCAGCTTGGCAAACACCGGACTGCCGAGCCCCACAGGGCAACCGCGCACCACGCAGTCCACCACTCCGCCCACCGTGTCGCCTGCGGCAAGCGCTTCCCGCACAACCGCCTCCATGCGCTCTGCCGTTTCCTTTTCAGGGCAGCGTACAATGTTGCTTTCCACGTCTGACGCATTACAGAAACGATAGCCTCCCGAAAGACTTACCCCGCCAATCTGCGAGGTATAGGCTCTTATTTCCACGCCCGCCTTTCTCAGAGCAAGTTTTGCGAACGCTCCCGCCACCACGCGCGCTATCGTTTCGCGTGCGCTCTGCCTGCCGCCTCCGCGATGGTCGCGCAGACCGTATTTCCGAAAGTAAGTGAAATCGGCATGAGAGGGGCGGAACACGTCCTTCAATTCATTATAGTCTCCGGAGTGCTGATTTTCATTTCTCACCTCGAATCCTATGGGCATTCCCGTTGTCTTTCCTTCGAACACGCCCGAAAGAATCTCCACCTTGTCGCTTTCCTTGCGCGGCGTGCTTATGGAACTTTGCCCAGGGCGACGGCGGGAAAGTTCACCCGCGATGAAAGTCTCGTCCACCTCCACACCGGCGGGCATACCGTCAATAACGCCGCCTATGGTCGCGCCGTGGCTCTCGCCATACGACGTAAGACGGAATATATGTCCTATTGTATTCATATAATAATATTGTAAGTGCAAAGGTAAGCATTTATTCGCGCAACCACGCGTCGGTAATCTCACCTATATACATGCGGTGAAAATTTCCCACGCCTTCGCCATACCACCGTTCCACAAGACTTTTGTCGATAAAGCCGTCTGCTTTCAGCATGTCCGAGTAAAGTTTGCGGCATTCCAGACTAAGTCTCGCCTGTTCGAAGAGCACATTGCCCGAATCCGACGCAAAAGGCATGAGCCCCGTTTCTTTTACCTTGTCAACTTCGCGGCCCGACTTGGAGCCGCACACTTTATGTATGTCTTTGTTCTCGTCGCCGAGAAACGAAAGGGTAAAACTATCGCTATTCTCAAGAAACTCGAACGTATAACGCTCCGGGCGTATAAAGATAAAGGCAACGGGCTTTCCCCAAAGGAATCCCACACCTCCCCAGCTGGCAGTCATCGTATTGAAACGTTCTTTC
This sequence comes from uncultured Prevotellaceae bacterium, assembly GCA_905202115.1. Taxonomy (GTDB): domain Bacteria; phylum Bacteroidota; class Bacteroidia; order Bacteroidales; family Bacteroidaceae; genus UBA6398. The sequence continues at coordinate 1,707 of CAJKQZ010000265.1, forward strand.
GTACCCGCCGTAACGAGCATCCATTCCTTGCCTATGGCTTCAAAAAAATTATCTCTCAGATCTTTTGCTTCAACGTGTTTCATTTCATAAGTCCTTATGTTCTCAACCGTAAAAATACGACGATTTATCGGAACCGCAAACGATGCGGAGCGAAAAGCAGGACACCTCCGCTTTCACATTTCCGTATTCCAAACATACGCCCGCAAAAAACGCAAGAACATTTCAGACATTTCCTACATTTAAAACCAACTGATTTTATGGATATGGCAGAAAATAGATTGGAAGATATTTTTATTCACACCCCGCCATATGAAAAAAAATATTTTTTCTGCACGAGTAAAAAACTTCCCGCAGCAAATTGAAAATACAAGGGAGATAATCGAAAATATG
>CAJKQZ010000266.1 GCA_905202115.1 uncultured Prevotellaceae bacterium
AATATGTCTGAGATAATTTAAAATATGTCAGACATATTTTTTGCTACATATACACATGTTGATTTTCAAGTGCTTGGCCGCTGACCGTTTTTGTCTGTAAACTCCTACGGCAAGGCACTGCGGATTTTCACAGGAAAAGGTATATTTTCGGTAATACGGGCCGCTCTATCCCAAAAATGCCATTATGAGTATTTGGGCTATTATGACCCTTACAAACATGCTCAACGGATATACGGTGGCGTAGGCCACGGCGGCCTTGTCGTTCCCCTGCGCGTCGGCCACCACGCCGAGCGCCATAGGATTGGCCATAGCTCCGCACAACATGCCGGCGGCCGAGAAATAATCGAGCTTGACGAATTTTACGGCTATAACACATAAAACCGCTACGGGAAGAATCGTTATCAGCGCGCCCATGCCTATCCACATGGCCCCCTCGGGGCACATTACGGCGTCGAAAAAATGCGCTCCCGCCTCGAGCCCGAGGCAGGCAAGGTAAATGGAAAGCCCTAAGGCGCGGAGCATGAGGTTTGCGCTGCTGGTGGTGTAGGTTACCATGTGCAGGCGCGGGCCGTAAGCCCCGATTAGTATTCCCACCACTATGGGTCCGCCGGCAAGTCCTAACTTCACCGGCATACTTATGCCGGGAATGCTGAGAGGAATGCTTCCGAGAGCCAGTCCGAGCACAATGCCCACGAAAATAGCCACGAGGTTGGGCTCTTCAAGGTTGCGCACGGTGTTTCCCAGCTCTGCCGCCACCCGTTCCACCGACCTCGCGTCGCCTACCACGGTAATGCGGTCGCCCATCTGCAGCACGAGGTCGGGAGTAGCTACGAGAGCGAATCCCGAGCGGTAAACGCGGCTGACGTTTATGTCGTAGCGGTTGCGCAGGTGAAGCGAGCCTATTTTACGGCCGTTTATTTCGGAACGCGTTATCACTATGCGCTGCGATACGAACTTGCGGTCGAGCGAGTTCCAGTCGATGTCTTTTTTGTTCCAGTCGGTGTTGTCGAGCTTTCCGAAGAATATCGTGAGCTGCGGTATTTCCTTTTTCGCCGCAATCACGAGAATCCTGTCGCCTTCGGCCAGTTTTGTCGTGCCGTCGGGCAGAATAACCTCGTTGTTCCGCCAAAGGCGCGACACCACATACTTGCAGTGGGCAAACGAGGCTATCTCGGCCAGCGTTTTTCCTGCAATGGCCGGATTACAGACGAAAAACGAGGCGATGAACGGTACGTCGTCCTGTTTTTGTCCGTCGGGCGAAGCATTATACCTGGAAAGCAGAGGGCGCAGCAGTGAAAGTACGAAAATGACGCCTATCACTCCGATAGGATAAGTGACGGCGGTAGCCAGTGCGGGCGTACTGTCGGGAAGTCCCAGCGAGCGCAGCGTCTGTTGCGCTGCTCCGAGAGCGGGTGTGTTGGTCGTGGCGCCGCAGAGCACTCCTACTGCGTTGCCGGCGTCTATTCCGGAAAGCGGGATAATAAGAATCGTCATCAGTGTGCCGAGAGCAATCACGCACAAGGCAAGAACATTGAATTCCGTACCGCCCTTGCGGAATGAGCTCACAAAGCCGGGGCCCACCTGCAGACCGAGGGCGTATACGAACAACACGAGTCCGAAGCTCTCGGCGTAATCGAGCATGCGGGGGTCGGTTTTCAGTCCGAGGTGTCCGGCCAGAATGCCTGCAAAAAACACGAAAGCCACACCGAAGCCCACGCCACGCCATTTAAGTTTGCTGAAAACCAGGCCTACGGCCGATATGGAACTTATTACCACAACAGCCTGAAGCGCCGACGGCTCTGTAAAAATTGTGTCCACCCAACTCATGGCAAAACTCTATATAATGATTTCTGTGTCAGGGCGCGAAGTTACCACTTGTTTCCGAACCGCCCAAAAAACGGCGGTTTATTCATTATGTATAAATATTCAGAATTATTCCGTCACAGAAAATGCGGACGTTTCAGCGTGTTTTTTGAAGACGCTCCAGCAGCAAGAAAAAAATATGTCTGAGATATTTCAAATTATCTCAGACATATTTTAAAATATCTCAGA
>CAJKQZ010000267.1 GCA_905202115.1 uncultured Prevotellaceae bacterium
CTTTCCCTCTGTGGTACAATCAGGAAACGGAAGGCTTCCGTACCGATGCCCGCACTTGTAACCTGAGTTACTTGCAGACCGACTGGTACATCGACCAGATGAAGCGTCCCGCTTACGATTCGCCCGCATTGCCCATAACATGGAGCCGCTTGGAATACGTATCAAACGGCGAGCACGAACTCGTTCACGTAGAGGCTTCGCAAAAGCAGGCATTACTTGAGCTGAACCGCAAGTACCCCGACGTAAACATGTTCGAGCTTTCATACATAATGAAGAACTTCGTTCGCAGTTCCGACCCCGACCAGCGCTTCATCCCCACCGACAGTCTCGTAATCACCGTCGACAAGGAAGCCGTGCGCAACTCCGGAATGATGCTCAAGGACAGCATTCCCGACGTCATGGTCATTTCGCTCAAAGGCAGAAGTTCCGTCTACAAGAACGAGCTCATGTTCTACGAGATGATCGCGCAGAGCAATTTCAAGCGCCCGCTCTACGTAGCCACCACAGTAGGCGCCGACAACTACGGAAGCCTCGGCGACAACTTCATCAAGGAAGGTCTGGCATACAGAATCTCTCCTTTCAACACGGCAAAGAGCAGAAACAATATCGACATCGACAAGACGTACGAGAACCTCATGACGCGCTACCGCTACGGCGGCCTCGACAAGAAAGGCCTTTACATCGACGAGAACGCTATGCGCATGTGCTGGACACACCGCGTGGCTTTCGCCCAGACAGCACTCCGCCTCATAGAGCGCGGCGACACGGAAAAGGCAAAGAAGGCGCTCGAATACTGCGACAAGCAGATTCCCGAATACAACGTGCCTTACGACTGGCGCAGCGGCGCCGTAGAGCTGGCACGCGCCTACACATTCCTCGGCAACCACAAGAAAGCCGACTATATCCTTTCGAAAATATCCACCGACGCCCGCCAGTTCCTCGCATGGTACAACTCGCTCAACACGCGCGAGCTCATGAGCTACCGCCGCGACTATATGGTACAGCTCGAAGTGCTCCGCAACGTGCTTAAAACCTACGAAATGTTCGACGAGGCCAAGATGAAAAAGACCGAAAGCGACATAGTAAACTATTACAGCATGTGGCAAGGACGCACCGGCGACTCTTTCATGCCCGACAACGCCGGCAACGCCCCGCAGGAAGAACCCGAAGAGTGATTCCTGCAGCAAAAGACAAAAGACGGCTCACATCTGCAACTGAAACATGATAATAGAGCAACCGGCAACGTTTCTGCGATGGCTTTACCCCCACGCCCTGTGGAGGATGAACCCCGAAGAACGGGCCGTATACCTCACGTTTGACGACGGGCCTATACCCGTCGTCACTCCGTGGGTGCTCGATGTTCTCGACCGCTACAACATAAAGGCCACATTCTTCATGGTGGGCGAGAACGCATACAAATACCCGCAGGGACTGGCAATGGTGCGCGACCGCGGCCACCGCATAGGCAACCACACCTACAACCACATAGGCGGACTGCGGCACGGAGTGCGCTCCTACATGCGAAACGTAGACAAGGCAAACATCCTGTTGCAGACCGACTTATTCCGTCCGCCGCACGGCTGGATGAAATGGGACCAGTACATGTTCGTGAAGCAGAAATACAAAATCGTGATGTGGGACCTCGTAACGCGCGATTACAGTATCAACCTAAACGGGCGCGACGTGTTGCTTAACGTAAGGCGATATGCCCGCAACGGTTCGATAATAACCTTTCACGATTCACTGCGAAGCGAAGACAAACTGCTCTACGCCCTGCCGCGAGCCATTGAATGGTTGCAGTCGCAGGGCTTTGCTTTCAAGGTGTTCGACTGACGCAGAAACCGCCTGCACAACGCTTTGGGCAAACGTCTTTTCCCGCTTCTGAACAAACGCCGGTAAAAAATATTTCCGGCAAGCCGCATAAAAAATCTTGTTCCTCACGAAAAAAAATATTTTTTTCATGAGGTAAAAAACTTCCCGCAGGAAATTGAAAATACAAGGGAGATAATCAAAAATATGTCTGAGATATTTTAAAATAT
>CAJKQZ010000268.1 GCA_905202115.1 uncultured Prevotellaceae bacterium
TCGATTATCTCCCTTGTATTTTCAATTATCTGCGGGAAGTTTTTTACAGTGAAAAAAATATTTTTTTTCTTCTCGTAGAAAAATTGTGCGAAACGGAATGTTTACCTCCCGAATTTTCATCCGGGCCGGAAATCCCCTCATGCCGCTGCGGTTTTCATGCGGGCGTGGCGTTGGAAATCTTTGGAAATCTTGGAACTTCGGCCGATTCCTAAAAAAAACGGAAGCGGCTTATTTGGAATTTTGCTTTATAATGCTGTATGCGTCGTATATGCCGAGTTCTCCGGCCTTGCTGAGGTCTGAAAGAGCCTCTTTTTTCTGCTCTGTGGCAAGGTGGGACAGTGCCCTGTTGAAGTAGGCCTCGGCCAGGTGCGGGTCGATTTCTATAGCTTTTGTGAAATCCTCCGCAGCACGCTTGTACTCTTTTATTGCGAAGTTCGCACATCCGCGATTGTAGTATATGGCAGCGTTTGAGGGTATTAGCTTTGCCGCGTTTTCGATGTCGCTGAGTATGGATTTCCATTCTACCGAGCCGTTGCCTCGCGTGGTATTGTTTTCTTCGCTTGCATGCTCTATTTCGGCAAGACGCTGTTTTACTACGGCACGCTGCATGTATGCCATAGCCGATGTAGAGTCGGATGAAATGTACGCGTTCAGATCGGAAAGGGCAGAGGTGTAGTCGCGCGCGTCGCAGTATAATATTGCGCGTGCAAGTCTTTCATCAATAAGAGACTTGTTGCCTTCTATCTTGGTTGACAGCTTTTCTATGTCGGCAAACAGAATGTTTATGTCGTTCGAAGCTGTAGGCGCAATGCGGTCGGTAAGTAAAACTCGCTTGGTGGTAAGTTCCCGGCGGTTCCATTTGTCAAGTTCAGGCCAGAATGCCGTACGCGACAGGCGGCCCGCGGCGGAAAACGAGGCAGAGAAAGCGAACATCGGCTGGACGGAAGCCTCGACCTTGCGGTTCTGGACTTTTCCGCGGTAGTCGTTGGCATATTTTTCGCCTACGTCTTTTTCTTCGTCCACCACGATTTTCTGGTAGTCGTCAATGTTAAGTTCGCGCCGCTTGCGAGTGCTTTTGTTAGAGTAACGTTTGTTGTTGAAAGTGCGGTCGAGCTGCGCCGCAAGCACTCTTCGCTCGTCGCGCAAGGCTTCGGACGTTTTTCCTGTCTTGCGCAGGCAGCGCGCTCTCAGTTCGTAACCGGTCCAGAAATGCGGATAGTCGGCAATGACTTTGGAAACATCATTTATAGCAGCGCGATAGTTACCGGTTTTTTCCAGCAGAACGGCCCTGTTGAAGAGCGCCAGCAGGTTGTCGGGCTCAAGACGCAGAACAAAATCGAAGTCTTCTATCGCTTTGTTGTCTTCGCCCACGCGGGCACGCAGCAATCCACGGTTGTAATGCCCGAGAAAGTTTGTCGTGTCTATTTCGAGAGCACTGTCGTAGTCGTTCATCGCTCCGCGAAGGTCGCGCTGCTGATAACGTACAAGGGCCCTGTTTATATAAAACTCGGGAATGTCTTTGGAATAAGAAATGGCTTTTGTAAGGAACGTGTCGGCCTCGGCATAGTCGCCGCGGTTGTAATAAATCATGCCGCGTGTGCCCCATGCTTCGCTGTCTTTCGGATTTTTCTCCAACACCACCTGGAACATGCTGTCGGCGCGCAGCGTGTCTTTCGTTTGCAGGAGCACTTGCGCCTCTATGCTGTAGATTTTGTTGTACGAAGGCCATTGCGCGTTCATCTTGTGGAGTTCATCGAGCGCTGTATCGTAATCTTTCAGCTGAATGCGGCATAAAACGCGGTTGTACCATGAAACCTGGTCGAGAGGTTTGTATTCTATGACCTTTGTGTAATCGGCCACGGCCTCTTCGAGTTTGTTTCCTTTTATTCTGCACAGCCCGCGCAGCTGGTAGGCGTCTTTTATGAACGGGTTGAGTTCTATTGCCTCGCTGCAATCGTTCTCGGCTCCGTTGTAGTCTTCGAGATAAAACTTGGCAACGGCGCGGAAATAGTATGGCTC
>CAJKQZ010000269.1 GCA_905202115.1 uncultured Prevotellaceae bacterium
ACCACCGAAGGCGTACGCCAGCAGATTTACAGTCTGCCCCATTTGGCCACTCTGGAACTTACCCTTTAGGTTGTTTGCTGCTTTTAACAGCCGTTTCCACCTCCAGGAGGGTCGGAAACGGCTGCAAAGTTAGTTATAAATTTTAAAGTGCAAAATGTTTGAGGACTTTTTTTAATATTTGCGCTGTTTTTCCTTGTATTTTTCGAGTTGCTTGAGCAGCGCTTCTATACATAGGTCGACACCTTCCTCGAATGTGTCGCACACTTTTTCAGCGAAAAGCGAATCGTTCGGAACGGCGATGCGTATTCCTGTTTCTTTGTTCTTGGCTGTTTCGGGTTTTACTACCTTTAATGTTACTTCAGCCGATTCTATCTGATCGCTGGCTTTTTCGATTTTCGCGATTTTCTTGGCAATGAAATCGTGCAGCTTTTCGGTTGCATCGAAATGGATAGATTTGATTTTTAGTTCCATAGTATAAACATTAAATTAAGTTATGCCCTGGGATGGGCCTGTTTGTATATTTTTTTCAGTTCTTCGAAGGTTGTGTGGGTGTATATTTCGGTTGTCGACAGACTTTCGTGCCCCAGCAGTTCTTTCACGGCTTCGATGTTGGCGTCGTGGTTCAGCATTGTGGTTGCGAAGGTGTGGCGCAGAACGTGCGGCGAGCGTTTTTTTATCGAAGTGACGAGTGTGAGCTGTTTTTTTACTATTGTTCTCACTTCCGCGCTTGTCAGCCGGTTGCCTTTTGCGGTTATGAAAAGTGCGTTTTGTGTGTTGTCGCCGTTTATGTCGTTACACCTTATTATATATTGCCTCAGTTCGTCGCACAGGTCTTGTCCGAACGGGATGATTCTTTGTTTGTTGCGTTTTCCCGTCACTTTTATGGTGCGTGAGCCGAGGTCTACGCTGTTTCTGTTCAGCGAAGTCAGTTCCGAAACACGTATGCCGGTGTTGTAGAAAGTGTTTATTATTGCGTGGTTTCTGTGACTTTCGAATGTGTCTTCCACGGGAATGTCGTCGAGAAGGCGGTTTATTTCGGATTCTTTTACGAAATAGGGCAGGCTTTTCTGTTTTTTCGGTCCGTGCAGCCTGCTTGTCGGATCTGTATCGGTTATTCCTGCCGCCAGCAGGTATCTGTAAAATGTTTTCAGCGCGCTGAGCCTGCGGTTCACCGACGCTGCGGTGTTGCCCCGTTCCAGCATTTCGGCGAGCCAGCGGCGTATTATGTCGGGGTTCATGCTTTCCCATTTCAGTTCCTTGTCTGTTCCTTTGAAGAATCGTTCAAAGGTTTCAAGGTCCTGCTTGTAGCTTTCTACCGTTAGCGGTGAATAGTTCCGCTCGTAGGCCAGATATTTCAGGAAAGCCGATAAAAGCATAAATTCGTTGCGTGATGTGTTTACGCAACGAATTTATGTAAAATTTTTTGGCGGTGCAAGCCTTTAGTGCAAATTTCTTTCAGTCTTCAACGCGCTGCATGCGCTGAACATATACTGCATGTTCTTTTTCCAGTCTTTTCAGAACCGAGGGTTTGTTGAATTGCTGACGGCGGCGCAGTTCTTTTACGACACCTGTTTTTTCAAATTTGCGTTTGAACTTTTTCAACGCTCTTTCAATGTTTTCGCCTTCTTTGATAGGTACGATAATCATGTTTTATTTGTTTTTATTTATTTTATTTTCGATATTTCTTTTCAAGTGCCTGCAAAAGTAGGCATACTTTTCCGATACACAAAACATTAGTGACACTTTTTTTCGTTTCTCCATGAAATGTTCTTCCGTCGCGCCGCTGTTTTCGGATGTTTGTATTCTTTGCCGCGCGTGCGGTCTGCAGGTGTGTTTCGGGGCTGTCAGAGAAATCGGCGAAGGGAGCTTTCTGTCCGTGCCGGAATGCCTTTAAATATGGAAAAAGCTGTTTCCCGTAAACTTTCTGTACTCTGCCGGCGGATTTTGCAGACAAAAACGGTCACCCGCCAAGCACTTGAAAATCAG
>CAJKQZ010000270.1 GCA_905202115.1 uncultured Prevotellaceae bacterium
ACACTATCGAATGGCGCGGAAAAACATATTACGCCGAGTTGCATCGTTTTCCTATCGACAGCACCCGGATCATCGACGAGTCAGGAGATATATACTCCGACAATTATATTACGCTCAAGATAATGTCGGACGGCAATGTGTTCTACGAACATCTTTTCAAGAAATCCACTTTCCGCGGACACATGCCTGAGGAATTCTACAAGAAATACAGACTTAACGGCCTTGTGTTCGAAAAAATCACCGACGAGGGCCTCAAGTTTGCGGCAAGCGTAGGAAATCCGTCTCAGGAAGACGAATACATTCCGTTCAGCGTAACAATCTCCGCAGGCGGAAGCATGTCGATTACCAAAGATAACAATCTCGACACGTCGGCGCCCTCGGACGAAGAGGACTAACGCCTTTTCGCCAGCCACAACGGCCCACAGCAATAGCACACTGTCATAAAAAACAAATCCTCCGGAAGCACGATGTACTTCCGGAGGATTTAGTTTTGCGCCGCACGCTTATTTTTCATTCTCGGTGAATTCCTTATAAACGTATTTTATGGCTTCTCTTTCCCCGAGCCTGCGCAGAACAAGGGTATCTTTCTGCAAACGCACTATGAAGAATGTATCGTACTCCGGTTTGGCTTCGTTATTCATGATTTCACGCCTCGTAAGCACAAGGTTTGCGTCGGCTACAGTCCACCCTGTGTAGTGCTGTCCCGAATTCGGATGCGAAATCGAGCCGGCCGAACCGTCGGAAAAAAGACTGAAACCTACGGCAAGCGAATCGGTATCGACAGAATCCTTTACCCAACGCCCCACAAGCGAGGAAATATCGACTGCCTTGACAACCTGCTTTTTATCGGCCGAGAAAACCACGGCCACATGGTCGCCGGTTTCAAAATCGCCTATTATATTGCCGAGCTTCCGAGCCTCTATGATGTCGAAGAACTTGGGATCCTGCCCCACCTGGATAAAATCGAGCACAGAGTCGGTGCATTCCGATCCTGCCAGCCCGTAAACCACACTGTCGGACGGCAGAAACGACACCTCCGCGCTGTCCTGTTCCGATACCGCGCCGCCACCGGCCCCGTCCGAGCATGAAACCACGCCGCACAAGGCAACAATCGCCGCAATGACTGACAATAATTTTTTCATTTCGCCTGTTTTAATATTACACTTGGCGAAAGTAACAATTTCTCCCAACACCCCGGACAAAATGACGATATTTTCAGGATATTGCATACCTTCGCAGAACAAAAACAACGGAATCATGAACGCTATAAGCATTATCGACAAATACTACGGCGACAACGGGCCTCTGCGCGAGCTCCTGATAACCCACAGCCGCCTCGTAACCGAAAAAGCATTGCGCATGGCAGAGGCGCACCCCGAACTACACATCGACACGGAGTTCGTAAGCGAGGCGGGAATGCTCCACGACATAGGAATATTCCTTACCGACGCCCCAGGCATTCACTGCCACGGAAAAGGACCCTATCTGTGCCACGGCGTATTGGGCGCGGAACTGATGCGCAAGGAGGGATTCCCCCGCCACGCGCGCGTTTGCGAGCGACATACGGGAGCAGGACTGACGTGCGAAGAGATAATCAAGCGCAACCTGCCTCTGCCCCACCGCGACTTCCTTCCCGAAACGACAGAGGAGCAGATTATCTGTTTTGCAGACAAGTTTTTTTCGAAAACACGCCCCACAGAAGAAAAGACGCTCGAAGCCGCAAGGCGTTCAATTGCCCGTTTCGGCGAGGACGGTGCGCAACGCTTCGAGGCATGGGTTGAAAAATTCATGTGAACGCCGCATTCAAAGCACGGTAACGAAAAGGAATAAAACGCCACTGCAAAAAACCGGTAAAGGAGAGTTTTATATTAAAACGGTCTCCTAAGAAAAAAAAAATTTTTTTTACACGGTAAAAAACTTCCCGCAGAAAATTGAAAATACAAGGGAGATAATCGAAAATATG
>CAJKQZ010000271.1 GCA_905202115.1 uncultured Prevotellaceae bacterium
GACATATTTTGAATTATCTCCTATGTAATTTCAATTATCTGCGGGAACTTTTTTAACGTGCGAAAAAAATATTTTTTTTCGCGAGAGAGCGTTTTAACATAAAACCTTTGTCCGTATGTTTTCTGCAATACCGGAAAAGCGACGTTCAGATAGACAAAAAATTCTGCAACGCCAAAGAACGCGTATCGGACTTCACAGCAAACGATATTGACCTCGAAAGCAAAATCCGGAAAACATACGCATATTACTTTTGCATTGTTATGAAAACATTAAGGACAATCAACATCGCAATAGCCGCAGCAGCAATCGCAATGGCTCCGCTGTCGGCATTGCAGGCACAAAACAACGAAACAACCATGAAGAAAGTAACCGCAGGAAGAGATGCATGGGACGAATTCGCCCCGCAATTCGGCGCACTCAACGACGACGTACTGTTCGGCCAGGTGTGGGCGCGCCAAAAACAGTTGGCTCCGCGCGACCGCAGCATGATAACCATTGCCGCGATATTTTCGAGCGGACAGATAGGCGACGCGTTCAAGTCGCACCTTAAAATGGGCAAAGCCAACGGGATAACCAAAGAGGAAATCGTGGAAATGATAACCCAACTGGCTTTCTATTGCGGCTGGCCAAAGGCATGGGCGGCACTACCTATGGTAAAGGAAGTGTTCAACGACGCCCCCGACGGAAATTCGCACGAGCCGATATTCGGCAAGGGTGAGGAGAACACAGCCTACGCCGCATATTTCACCGGAAAGAGCTACCTTAAACCTATGGTCTCGCCTTCCGAAGGCAACGATGTCAACATTGCCAACGTAACTTTCGAGCCCGGCTGCCGCAACAACTGGCACAGCCATACACGCAAGCAGATTCTGCTCGTGACCGACGGCAAAGGCATATACCAGGAGTGGGGAAAACCCGCGCGCCTGCTGCAAAAGGGCTACATAGTCGAAATTCCTGTAAACGTAAAGCATTGGCACGGCGCCGCGGCCGACAGTTATTTCACGCACATAGCGCTCACAGGCGATGCCGGCAAAGTGAAAAACGAATGGTTCGAAGAAGTGAACGACGAACAATACAAAAAAGCCAACCAAGAGGCAGCAGGCATGTAACTGCATAAATACTGATTACCGCGAAAACGGCATACGGCGGAGACACACCGCACGCGTGCCGTTTTCAATTAACCCGAATGCGCGGCAAAAGCCGCAAAAACGTTACTTACGGGCCTGCAAAAAAACTTACGACAACATACATAAACACAAAACAACATGAGCAAGAAAAACATTCTGGTAATTTCCACCAGCCTGCGCCGCGAGAGCAACTCCGAAGCCCTTGCGGCCGAATTTGCACGCGGAGCCGCCGAAGCCGGAAACAACGTGCAGACAATCACCCTGCGGGGAAAGAACATCGGCTTCTGCAAAGGCTGCCTCGCCTGTCAGAAAACACAGCGCTGCGTCATCAGCGACGACGCGGTAGCCATTGCCGAACAAATGAAAAACGCCGATGTGATAGCGTTCGCCACGCCGGTTTATTACTACGAGATGAGCGGACAGATGAAAACACTGCTTGACAGAGCCAATCCGCTGTTCCCGTCCGACTACATGTTCCGCGACATATACCTGCTTGCGGCTGCAGCCGAGGATTCGCCCGAAACAATGGACGGCACAGTCAACGGACTGGAAGGCTGGATTGCCTGCTTCGAGAAAGCCCGCCTTGCAGGAGTTGTGCGCGGCACAGGCGTTACCGACCCCGGAGAAATGCACATGAACGGCAACGCTCTTGAAGAAGCATACCGCTACGGACTGAAAGCATGACACACGGCAGACCCTTGCCGTGACAGAAGAAAAGGATACCGGTTCCTTTAAAATATGCGCAATCCTGCCGCAGGGTTTTACAGACAAAAACGGTCAGCGGCCAAGCACTTGAAAATCAGCAGGTGT
>CAJKQZ010000272.1 GCA_905202115.1 uncultured Prevotellaceae bacterium
ATTTTAAAATATGTCTGACATAATTCAAAATATCTCAGAGATAATTTTTCTCACACGCGGGGAGTTTTTTTCCGTGTGCCGGCGGCAAGTACTGGCATCTGACAAAAATGTCATGTTCTGAAAAGTCCGATGCCGTTTTTTTGCGTGTGCGGTTGCTGGCAGGCGGCGTTGCCTGAACAGTGTTGGAAAAAGCGGGAAAGGTCTGTCTTTTCCGTTGGAATCAATGGATTATCCTGGGTTTGAACTTTGTGGTGGCGTTCGGATTGCTGCCGCTTTTTACGGTTGCCGGCAAGGGTTTGCCTCCGGGGATGAGATAAGCGTGCTGCAGAGTGTAGCGAATGCGTTCGGCCTGCTGCGGCGTGATACCGGCGTATATAACATAGCCGTAATCCATTATGTTCATAGCTGTATAAGGCTTTATGGATGTGTCTATGGGGTAGCGTAAGGTCGCGTCTATATATGGATATAATTGTTCGATAATATATTTTTCACGGTCATACTTGGGGGTATCGTCACACCAGTCTTCCTCGAATACGTGCTCTAATCCCAGATAGTGTCCCACTTCGTGTGCGAATAGGATTACACCTCCTGTGCTGTATCCGTTTCCTATGCATTCGGTCTGGTTTATGAAAATTCCGCTGAAAGCGTCGGCTTTTATTGTGTCGCACCCTTGCAATATTTCTTCACTGTTGAAAAACGGAAAAAAGGAGAAGCCTCCTATGTTGTTTCCTTCGTTTTCGTTGAAATTATTGGTGAAAGGGCATATCCATACGTTTATTACTTCGGTCATATTCCATATATTGTTGTCTAAAAACCGTAAATCTTCTTCATCTAATTTGCTATAATCCAGAATCTCGCGCTCGTTCAGATAATGGATGCCTGGCGTGGACAGAGGCGCTCCGTCGGGAGTATGTGTTGCGGGCACGAATTTGATTCCGGCGTCGGCCAGTCCAGGCAGAGACCATGCATTCCGGTAAATACGGTTGGCGCATGCAAGCATTTCGTCGAAAAAGTAAGTGTGCGGATAGGTGCCGTCCTCGTATGGCATGACATGGAAGGCCACCGGTAATTCCCGCGTCTGTGGGTCGGGCTTGCAGTCGGGCAAGTTTTCTGTGTTTATTTCCACGACGTTGGAATAATATGTTCCCTTGTCGGTTATGACAACGCCTTTCAGATAATATGTCTTATTCGGTATAAGCTGGTCGAGCGGGACTGTGGAGTAGGTCAGTTCCTGTGTCCAGTCCCATTCGCGGATCAGTTCGTCGTCGGAATAATCTAATATCACGGCATAGTCTGATTCGTCGGGATCGGGGTTTTCAGGAGAGTAATATTCGCCGAATCCAAGAATTCTTTCATTGTCGGGCAGATTGCTCATAACCAGATAGGGGGTATAGAGGGATGGCCCTTGCGGGTATTCGTCGAAGTAGGTATCGTATATGACGTTGTCTATTCTTACGGAAAAGGTAGAAGGCTTTTCGCCGGGTTTTTCTATGGAATCATCTTCGCACGAGGCTAATATTATCAGCAGAATCAAAAATATGGGACAGATGTATTTCATGAATTGTCGAAATATATGGTTCGTGCAAAAATAATGATTAATAGTCGGTATTATGTGAGTATGGTTTTGAAAAACAAGTTCCGCAATGAAAAAAGCATCGTTTTTATATTTTTTCGAGTTTGTTGAAATAAGTTTTTTCAGAAAAAATGAATTCGATGTTGCTTATGGCAGTTGTCATTCGGCACGGAGAAGAAAACATGGATTTGTAGGTAAAATCTGTGCGGAGGGGGAGAACTACGTTCTTGGTTCGTCTGACAAAATGTCAGGCAGTTTTTTCATACCGGCAAAAAGCGTCCGGAAAATTATCTCTGAGATATTTTAAAATATGTCTGACAT
>CAJKQZ010000273.1 GCA_905202115.1 uncultured Prevotellaceae bacterium
AAATATGTCTGAGATAATTCAAAATATCTCAGACATATTTTTCATGCCCCGAAACGCCTGTATTTTCAGGCGGAATGTCTTTCGCAAAATTCGTGGAAAAATATTCATTACGACATGAAAGAATATTCACTTTCAGAGAGCGGAACATCTTTCGTAGGAAATAAGTTACTGAAACAGCACAAAAAAATCGCTCCGAAAGGAACAGATTTCTTTCGAAGCGATTAACGGATTGCAGAAAACAAACCGCCTGTCAATAATTCGTTATTATAGGATCGTAACCGAAGTTCTTTACATTGTCTTCACCAGGAGTGCCGTCGGCAAACCAATTCACGTGCATGTTACGGAACACGTTAAGGACTTCTGACGGGTCTTCGGTCTTGGAAACCTGCCACTTGGTGCACAACAACGGCCGACCGAAACGATATGCCACGCTGTTGAGCCACCCCAATTGGGGAGCGTCCTGCGAGGAAGCGTATGCTATGACATCGCTGAGGCACCATATCTTATAACACATGTCGACCGAAGAATTTCCGTAAGTAAGCCTGTTCCAGCCAGCCGTGGCATTTCCGTGCTCAAGCTCGTAAATGTAGTCCAAATTTGCGGGGAAAGCGGCAGTCGACACGTTGGGCGTGGCGAAAACGGGTTTTACGGGGAACTGCGAGCGGGCGGACGAGAAAAGCTCGGGAATGAGCGCCATTACCTTCTCATGGTCAACCGACTGGGCGCATGGCTTGTAGTAGATGTCCCACGCAAGAATTCGCCCGTCCTTGTCGTATCGTCCCACCATATCGGCAACGTATGAAGTAAGCGCGTCCTGATTGCGAAGAGCGTACTTGTCGCTCAGCAAAGCAGGCTGCACCGTCATTCCGGCGTCACTGGCAAGCTGTAGCAGATTGTCGAAATCGCCGAAGAACTTCTCAGGATTGCGGAAATAGGTGTCGAAATCGAGCAGCACCTGAACGCTGTTATAAATACCCGAAGCTGCATTTGCAGTTACCCCTGTAATGGCCGCGCTGACCGAGTTGTACGAAAGTCCCTTTACGGGCTGTCTGTTCATCTGCGCGTATGCCTGCCAGCCTTCCATGCGGTCGGTGTAGTTTTCGTAGGGAGCCGCTATCGGCGCGAAAGCGAATTTCGCCACATCGTCGGCATTCAGCGCGGCCGAGGCGTACCAGTTCACATGACGCGGCGCATATTCTTCCTGCAAGGAGGCCGTAGCCAAAACAAAGGCGGGACGCTTGTAAACAGTGTAGAGCGCCCCGAGGAAATCATCGCTCACCACGCCGCCCGAGGCAACGGTATATCCTGCAACGTCGCTGAGCTGCCACATGAGGTTTGCCACATCGCCGGCCGAAGCGTCGGGCGTCGTGGCAGACGAGACCAAAGGAACGGCAAACATGGGCTGGTTGGGGAAAGCGTAGCGCACGTAGCGGAAAAGGTCGGGCAACAGCGACTTCAGGCGACTGTCATCGTCGGCAGAGCTCTGCGTGTACAGATTCCAGCCTTTGATACGCGCGTCGTTATAGAAAGCGCCTATCACATTGTAAACATAGCCGGCAAGAATGCTGTTGGCGCGCGACAAATCGCCGGCAGAAAGCATTGTGGGCAACACTGTCATTCCCGCGTCGGAAGCCTTTT
Source organism: uncultured Prevotellaceae bacterium (assembly GCA_905202115.1). GTDB lineage: Bacteria > Bacteroidota > Bacteroidia > Bacteroidales > Bacteroidaceae > UBA6398. Next base: position 1,639 of record CAJKQZ010000273.1, read on the forward strand.
CAAGAAGGTCTTTTAGACTGTTTGTAAAAACAGTGGAACCGGAAAGATAGTCGGAATAGCTCAGCTGAACGCTTATACTGTTATAAAGTTTGTCGGAGGCGTGAGCCGAAATGAGCGACAGAGCCTCGTCGACACTGCCGGCCGTGAGACCTTTGACCTCGCCGTTGTCCACCCACTTCCAGGCACGGCGCTCCGTCCAGCGCTCGGTGTATTCTGCTCCAGGGTCGGTTTTCTCTCCTTCCTGTGCGAATTT
>CAJKQZ010000274.1 GCA_905202115.1 uncultured Prevotellaceae bacterium
TGTATTTTCAATTTGCTGCGGGAAGTTTTTTAACCACACAAAAAAATATTTTTTTCGTACAAGACTGTTTTTTATAAAATCCTCCTCCGCCCGTTTTATGCCGGAACCGTATTTACGCACACCGCGCAGAAAGCAGAAAATCCTTTGTCCTATTGTTACAGCCGGCGGTTATGGCGGCAATTCGAGGCTATAGCTAAGGAAATATCCTTGTTTTCTACTCACAGAAAGCAAGTTCTTCAAACAAATCACTAATTTTGCCTATCCGAATATGCTGCAAAAAAACGCCAGTACACGCCTTTTCTTTGCAAGCTCCATAACTTTTAAAAACCAGCCGACTGCTATGGATTTCGAACGCCGCGTGTTACAAACTATAACCGGCAATGCCCTGCCCTCTTCCGACACTCCCGCTCTCGTTGCGCTGAGCGGCGGCGCCGACTCGGTAGCGCTGCTGCGTGTGTTGCTGTCACTCGGCTACACCTGCGAGGCGGCACATTGCAACTTCAGACTGCGGGGCGACGAATCGGAGCGCGATGAAAAATTCGTGCGCACATTATGCAACGAATTGGAAGTGCCGCTGCACGTAGCACACTTCGATACCCGCAAGTTTGCCGGGCAACATAAAATCAGCATTGAAATGGCCGCACGGCGCCTGCGCTACGATTTCTTCTCGCAACTGCTCGCAAGCACTCCCGCGCAATTCGTGGCGGTTGCCCACCACAGCGATGACAACGCCGAAACGCTATTGCTCAACCTGGTGCGCGGCACCGGTTTGCGCGGACTGTGCGGAATGCAATACCGCAACGGAAACATCGTGCGCCCGCTGCTGAACGTTTCACGAAAAGACATAACCGACTATCTCGCCTCTTTAAAACAAGACTACGTAACCGACAGCACCAACCTCGAAAATGACGTAATGCGGAACAAGATTCGTCTGGACGTACTGCCGCTTCTGCGCAAACTCAACCCTTCGATAAACGATACGCTGCACCGCGAGGCGCAGAAACTGCGCGAAGCCGAAACGATGTACCGCTGGGCCGTCGGCTGTATGCTCGATAAGATTGCAAGACACGGAAACGGCGATGAGGAGCTTGCAACCTATGACATCCCCGACGGAATCTCGATCGAGGCGGTGCTCCACGAATGGCTTTTCCCCAAAGGATTCAACGAGACACAGGTATTCGAGGCGCTCGAAGCCACGAAACAGGGAAAGAAAGTACGTTTCGAGACTGCCGAGAGCATACTTTTTTTTGAACAAGAAACCTTTTTCCTGGCCCGCAAAGACAGTTTTCCCGATTCAGAGCCAATCCGTCTGCCCGATGAAGGTATTATTACCCTGTCCCCAACGGTTTCGCTTGCGGTGGAACCTTACGGAAAGCCCGTTCCGCGCCATGAGCTTACATGCCCCGAATACGCATTCGCCGACACCGCCAAAATAAAAGGCCCTCTCCGACTGCGCCCACTATGCCGCGGCGACAGATTCATACCTTTCGGCATGCGTGGCTCGAAACTCGTAAGCGATTACATGACCGACCGCAAAATACACGAATGGGAACGCATGCGACAGTTCGTAGTTGTCGACGACGAAAAAATAATATGGCTCGTAGGACAGCGCACAGACGACAGAGTGAAAATCACCTCTGCCACTGAAAGCATAATACGCCTGCATTTGCTTCGACATTAAAAGGCATGCTATCGGCAATCCCCGCCAAACATACCTATCCGCACAACCGCGAGATTGTTTCTCCGAATGCAATATTCCGTCTGCGTAGCCGTAGGGTTTTGCAGACAAAAACGGCCACCTTCCAAGTAATTGAAAATCAACAGGTGTATATATAGCAAAAAATATGTCTGAGATAATTCAAAATATCTCAGACATATTT
>CAJKQZ010000275.1 GCA_905202115.1 uncultured Prevotellaceae bacterium
TTTTCGATTATCTCCCTTGTATTTTCAATTTGCTGCGGGAAGTTTTTTACGTGTAAGAAAAAAAATATTTTTTTGCGCGGCCATGTTTGGATGAATACTCTTTTCCGATAATTTTTTTGCGGGAGGACTCGGTGGTGTCCGGAGGGGCTTTTGTTTGCGGCGGAATTGTTTTCGGATTTTCGGGCTAAAAAACAAAAGCGGCGGGAGCGGGTGTGCTCCTGTCGCCTTTGAGTGTGTCATTTTTGCCTTACCTGCCGCTCTGTGTTATAGCAGTGGGATGTAAAATCCTATCTTGGCGCACACGGCGGGGCGTATTTCGTTGCCTACGTAGTATCCGCCGGCGTTGATTCCTAATATTATACCTGTGTTCAGCTGGTATTCAAAGCCGAGCCTTACGGCTGTTGCAAAACTGTCGAGCGATTTTCTTTTGGCCTCGTCGGAGCCGTCTTTTGTCTCTTCTCCGAATCCGTAGCCAAGCAGCACATCGGCGTGTATCCATTTGTCGCCGCCGTTGTACAGGTATACTCCGGGGCCGATGCCTATCATGTATTCGCGCAGGTTGTGACTGAGGCGGGTTTTCTCGCCGGCATACATTCCGGTGAACTTGCCATTGTTTATTCCGCAGTGCAGCATGGCGGCCATGTAGTATTTCTGGGTGAACGCATAGCCGGCGCCGGCGTTTATGCTCCAGCCCGATTTGTTTGTCATGTCGGGAAAGCATTCGTATCCGCCGTATACTTCGAAATGCGTGAGCTTTTCTTGTGCCGAGCTCTTTGCTGCCGCGCACAGAATGAGGAGTATTATGAATGCCGTGCGTTTCATTTCGAAGGATTGTAGGTATTTACTATTTTATTGAAGTCTGTGGCTTCAATTTCTTTGCTTTCGAGTTTTGCGCAAAGGTCGGGGTCGTCCGACAGATACTCCATGAGCTGTGTGCGGGTGAATTTTTTGCTGTTGCCGTCTACGTAACCGATAAGCCGGCCGGTAGTGTCGTTGGTTTTGCGGGCTATGTAGATGATGTTGCCGTTCTGCACGCTGGTTATTTTGAGTATTCCGTCGCTGGGAATGCTGTATTTGTAGCCGCACGAATATATTTCCAGGTGGTCGCCTTGTTCTTTTATTGCCATCCACTGGGGTTTGTGGTCTTTCCGTTTTTTGGTGGAGAACAGCTTGTTGGTGCTGTAGGGGTGGCACACGAGAGCATACGGTTTGTCGGTATGTGTTTTCTTCCACACTCCGAGCACGGCTATGTCTGTGTTGGCGAGCTTTACTTTCTTGCCGTCGGTGGTTTTCATCTTTATGGTTTTGGTGTTGCATTTCGGCATTTTCACGCGGCCGACGTATTCGGTGCCGTCGTTAGTTATAATGCGTCCTTCTTCCTTGTCGGTGGCGTCTTTTACAACGCTGTAAATCTGGCAGCTCTCCAACGAGAACATCGCAATACAGGCCAATAGCAGAAATGTTGCTTTTTTCATGATGAATGTTTTTATTGTTTATGGATATTATGATTTGCTGTATTTTTAATCAGACCGTCAACAAAGGTAAAAAACATCTAAATAAGTTTTATATAAATACGCTTTTTTTGTTGAATCCTCGTATTAATATTGTTTGTATGTTATATTATAATAAATAAGGTGCGGAATCGGGAGCTTGCACCTGTGTTTTGCCGATTGCGGGCAGTTCACCGCCTGCTTGTCGGCAGTGAGTCTGCTGGCTGGTGTTCTTGTGTGTCTGTTGTGAATGTAAATGACAATCTTTCGGGAGGGGCGCGGAAAATTATCTGCCGAAAAAAAATATTTTTTTCGTGTGGTAAAAAAGTTCCCGCAGATAATTGAAAATACAAGGGAGATAATTCAAAATATG
>CAJKQZ010000276.1 GCA_905202115.1 uncultured Prevotellaceae bacterium
GATATTTTAAAATATGTCTGACATAATTCAAAATATCTCAGAGATAATTTTTCTCGCAAGCGGGAAGTTTTTTCCCCTTTGCCGGCGGGAGGTTCGGGCACCTGACAAAAATGTCATGTTCTGAAAAGTCCAATGCCGTTTCCGGCGTATGCGGTTGCCTGCAGGCGGCGTATATTGTAAAATATAAAGGAAATTATTCCCCAACTTTGAAACCGATGTGTTCTTATGGTTTCGTCGGGAGTTTTAATAAAGCAACAGGCCGGCTATTCCGCACAGCACTATCATGCGTATGGGATTTATCTTGAAAAAGTGCGTTCCCACAAACGCCGCGGCAAACAGGAACACGCTTATGCAGAACTGCCACGGATTTATGTCGGGAGCGCTGAAATTCTCGGCGTTCATGAGTATCAGCGCCGCAGCGGCTATCAGTCCCACAACGGTGGGGCGTATCACGGAAAATATGCTGTCGACCACATAGTTGTCGCGATATTTTATGAGCAGGCGTGTGACGGTGTACATAAGTATGAACGACGGCAGCACCACTGCGAACGTGGCCGTTATGCTGCCTACGATTCCCAACCACTGGGGATAGCCGGCATTCACGACGGCGGTGTATCCCACGTACGTGGCGGAATTTATTCCTATCGGGCCGGGCGTCATCTGACTAATGGCTATGACGTCGGTGAACTGCTGCGACGTAAGCCAGTGGTAGCGGCCCACCACTTCGCCCTGAATCATAGAAATCATGGCATAGCCTCCGCCGAAGCCGAAAAGGCCTATAATAAAAAAGGTGTAGAACAGCAACAGGAATAGAATCATATTACATAGTCTTTAGCCTTGAGGCGGTTATTCATGCGGCTTTACATACCGTCCGTACAGGTATCCTCCGAGCCCCACCGCGAATATGATGTATACCGGCGACACTCCCATGAGCCAGATAAGCAACGCAGCTCCTACCGGTAGCCATACGTTCGACAAAGTAATGCCGGCCGAACGGGCCAGCTTTATGCACGGCACGGCAATAAGGGCTACTACCGCCGGACGGACGCCTTTGAAAATCGCGGCAACCGTTTTGTTGTCCTGGAAAGTATGGAAAAACAACGCAATGGCCGATATGATAAGAAACGACGGCAGTACGCAACCCAGCGCGCACACTATTGCGCCTAATGTTCCGCGCAGGCGGTATCCTATGTTTATGCTGATGTTCACGGCAAACACTCCGGGCACCGTCTGGGCCACGGCAAGCAGGTCGAGAAACGCCTCGCGGTCAATCCACTGCTTCTTGGTCACGATTTCGTCTTCTATGAGCGGAATCATGGCATATCCGCCGCCGATCGTGAACGAGCCGATACGGAAAAATGTGCCGAAAAGTTGAGAATAAATACTCATCTTTTTATAAAAGAGGCTTATAACCGTCTGCAAAGTTAGTTTATGGCGGCGAACAGGCCAACGAAAACAAATCTTTTTTGCGGCACAAATGTTTTGCAGCACATCTGTAAAGAAAAAAAGTCCTGTTTTTCCCACATTTTTGTTATCTCGGGAGAACAAAAAAGCAAAAATTGCCGAAGTTGGCAGTAGAATCACCGCAATAAAGGAAAAAATGGAAACTAAACAGGTGGAATTCGTAAATTTTTACCGGTATTTTATTTTGACAGATATTTCCGATGCGATATTTTTGCAGACAACAGAAGCAACGAAAGTAGCAACTGTAAAGGTTCCGTTTTTATTCAACAAGACGAACGTCATGAACATGAAGAAAACACTTATATCTATCGTTTTGGCTCTTGCTGCAGCGCCCGTGCCGGCGCAGAGGTTGCTTACGCTCGACAGTTG
>CAJKQZ010000277.1 GCA_905202115.1 uncultured Prevotellaceae bacterium
GCTACATATACACCTGCTGATTCTCAATTGCTTGGCCGCTGACCGTTTTTGTCTGCAAAACTTTGCTGCGGCACGTGCTCTTTTGTGCATGAGGGATGTGTCGTGGCGGATGTATTTATTAATTTTGCAGGCAACCGGACGGATTGTTTTTTGCCGTCGGCGATGTCAATGCGTAAAGATAAGGATTCTCACATACAGCCTGCCGGCCGTGCTATCGCGGCGCAGATTGCCCGAATTGCCCTGCCTGCAGTGGTTTCCAACATATCCGTGCCTTTGCTTTCGCTGGTCGATACTGCGATTGTAGGGCACATGGGCGCCGAAAAATATATCGGGGCCGTGGCAGTGGGAGGTACGGTTTTCAATGTGGTGTACTGGCTTTTTGCTTTCCTGCGCATGGGCACGAGCGGACTTACAGCACAGGCGTTCGGCGGCGGCAACGCTAAGGAAATGGCTTTACAGCTGGCGCGGCCCGTGGCATTGGCCTTGTTTTTCGGAATGGTGCTTGTTCTGCTCGGCGGCGTGGCGGCCAATGCGGCTTTCATGCTTATCGGAGCTTCGGCCGATGTGGAGCCGCTGGCACGCGCTTATTTCGCGGTGGGCATTTTTGGGGCTCCCGCGGTGCTGGCAATGTATGCGTTCTCGGGCTGGTTTATCGGAATGCAGAATTCACGCTATCCTATGGCGGTGGCCATATTGCAGAATCTTGTGAACGTTGCCGCGAGTCTGGTGTTCGTTTATGTCTTGAGGCTCGGCGTGGCGGGCGTGGCTCTTGGCACGGTTACGGCGCAGTATTTCGGATTGGCCATGTGCGTTGTGATGTGGAGAAGAAAGTATGCGCGTATGCTGCCGCGCCCTTTGGCTGGCGAGGTATTCGACACCCGCGGGCTTTCACGCTTTTTCGGCGTGAACCGCGACATATTTCTGCGCACTCTGTGCATTATAGCCGTTATGTCTTACTTTACGGCCGCCGGCGCGGCTATGGGCGATACGGTTCTGGCGGTGAATTCGCTGCTTATGCAGCTTTTCATTGTCTTTTCATACTTTATGGACGGATTCGCATATGCGGGCGAGGCGCTTGCAGGGCGCTATGTGGGCGAACACAACCGCGAGGCGTTTTCCGCGGTTGTACGCCGGTTGTTCTATATCGGTTCTTTTCTTGCCGCTATGTTCACATTGTCGTATTTTGCAGGCGGACGGGGATTCCTGTCGCTACTTACCGACAATAAGGAAACGGTTGCCGCGGCAATGTCTTACCTGTGCTGGGCGGCATGTGTGCCGGCGGCGTCGTTTGTGGCGTTCGTGCTCGACGGCATTTGCGTGGGAACTACGGCTTCGCGCCTTATGCTGCTTTCTTCGTCGCTTGCGGCGGCGGTTTTCTTTGCCGTTTTCTTCTCGTTCAGGGATGTGGCTGGCAACGACGCGTTGTGGGCGGAATTTCTGTCTTATCTGTCGGTGCGCGGACTTGTGGAGGTGGCGTTTTACTCTCGAATGGCGCGGCGGGCGTTTATTGTGCACCGGAATATCGGCGGGTAACGGTTAATTTTGTTAATTTAGCAACGTTATAAAAAGCTTACAATCATGACAAAGTTCAAAAGAATACTTTTAAAGCTCAGCGGCGAGAGCCTTATGGGCGAGCAGGGCTACGGTATCGACGTGAAAAGGCTCGGCGAATATGCGGCGCAGATAAAAGCCGCGCACGAACGCGGCGTGGAGATAGGAATCGTTATCGGCGGCGGTAACATCTTTCGCGGACTCAGCGGAGCCGGCAAAGGCTTCGACCGTGTGAAAGGCGACCAGATGGGAATGTGCGCCACTGTAATCAATTCGCTGGCG
>CAJKQZ010000278.1 GCA_905202115.1 uncultured Prevotellaceae bacterium
TTTTCAATTTACTGCGGGAAGTTTTTTACCACACGAAAAAAAATATTTTTTTCGCAGGAGGCATATTTTTTATAAAACCCTCCCCCGACGCCTTTATGCCGGAAAAGCAACACACGCACCAATAAGAAGCAATCCATATCCGATATAACACAATAGAAATCTTATCATATAAAGCATAATTATCTCCAAAATATTATATCTCGTATTTTGATGTATTGCAAATAAATAAATAACTTCGCAATCGAAACATTTGTAACAGAAACACGGTTTTTTCGATTATGAAGAGGATTGAACGCGATAAATATCTTTCCGAACTCGTATCGTTACAAGGAAACGGAATGATTAAAGTAATAACGGGAATGCGCAGATGTGGCAAATCATATTTGCTGTTTGAAATATTCGTATCCTATCTTGAACAACACGGCGTATCAACCGACCACATTATAAAAGTAAACCTTGAAGATTATAAAAATCGTGGTTTGCGGAACCCCGATATACTGTATTCGCATGTTGAGAATCTGATAACCGACAAAAATACATACTATATTCTTTTGGACGAAATACAGATGCTCGAAAATTTCGAGGATGTGCTCAACGGATTTATGCGAAAGGAAAACGTGGATGTATATGTAACGGGCAGCAACGCCAGATTCTTATCCAAAGACATTATTACAGAATTCCGTGGACGGGGTTACGAAGTGAAAATGCACCCGCTAAGTTTCCGCGAATACATATCGGCTTACACAGGTTCCGTACAGGCAGGATTAAACGAATATATGCTTTACGGCGGTTTGCCGCAGATATTGTCATACAATACCGAAGAACAAAAAGTAAAGTTTCTTAAATCGCTGTTCAACGAGACCTATATAAAAGACATCAAAGAGCGGTATGAAATAAGAAAGGACGACGACCTGGAAGAGCTTATAAATATAATGGCTTCGGGGATTGGAGCGCTTACCAACCCTAACAAACTGGCAGACGCTTTCAGAAGCGAAAAAAAATCAGTCATATCGTATGATACGGTCAAAGACTATATCGACTATCTGTGCGATTCATTCCTTATAGAGAAATCTACCCGATATGACATCAAAGGAAAACATTACATAAACTCTCCATACAAGTATTATTTTATGGATCTGGGACTACGAAACGCCCGTATAAATTTCAGACAGTTCGAAAAAAGCCACCTTATGGAGAATCTCATCTACAATGAAATGAGAATCAAAGGATACAACGTAGACGTCGGAGCTGTTCCTACTATTGTAAAAAACAAAGAGGGAAAACGTCAGCGCTCAACTCTTGAGATAGATTTTGTTTGCAATTTGGGAAGCCGCAGATACTACATTCAATCAGCATATAGAATAGAATCGGAAGAAAAAGCAAAGCAGGAACAAGCCTCGCTTCTAAAAGTAGACGATTCGTTCAAAAAAATAATTGTAGTCGGAGAAGAATGTCCCGTAATTCGTGACGAGCACGGCATTACGACCATAAGCATTTTTGATTTTCTGTTAAAGGAAAATTCGTTAGAATTATAACTTCTCTGAAAATTCATACTCCTTGCAGAGCAGCATAAAACAAAACTCTATCCACAAAGCACATTTCTCCACACAACAGTAGCAAATTAAACCAGCATTCGGAATTTTTCACAGCCACGCTACGCAAAAAATTCTGGAGCACGGCTTCAGAATAACAAAAAACATGCCGATACAGAATCCGCCCTGTTTTGCCGGAAAAGTTTACAGACAAAAACGGTCAGCGGCCAAGCAATTGAGAATCAGCAGGTGTATATGTAGCAAAAAATATGTCTGAGATATTTTAAAATATCTC
>CAJKQZ010000279.1 GCA_905202115.1 uncultured Prevotellaceae bacterium
GTATTTTCAATTATCTGCGGGAAGTTTTTTACCGTGTGAAAAAAATATTTTTTTTGCGAGGTGTTGTTTTCCGCATTAATTTATTTCCTGCCGTTTTTTCACTGTATCGTTTTTTCTTTACGGCAAAACGCATTGTCTGCGGAATGAAAAATCCGCCGAGCAAACTTTGTTGCACGGCGGATATTGTATCGTTATGCGGTTTTGTATTATCCTCTGCGGTCGAGATAGGGAAGTTTGTACGGACGGCGATAGTCGTAGTAGTACAAACGGTGTGCGAATGCTTCCTTGTCGTCGCCGAAACTGAGTGTGGCGGGATTCCAGTGAACAGGGCGCTCGAGTTCACGTGCAATGTTGAATATGCAGCAGAGTGTGTTGGTGCTGCAGCCGCACTCAACGGGCGAGTTCGGGTCGGTGCGCTTGCGCACTGCGTCGATGAAGTTCTGCATATGCGGCGAACTTACTTCGTATTCGCCTTTTCCCACTTCCTTTTTCTCTGCTTTCAGCAGAGAGGGGTCGGAGCATTCTATGTAGCCTCGCGCTACTTTGAGCCAGCCTTTGTCGCCTATGAATTGAAGGCCCTGGGCATTGGGATCGTCTTCGCGATACGGCTGCTCGGTCATTACTATGCCGTTGGCGTAGCGCATGGCGGCATATTTGGCGCCGTTGTATCCTTTGGGAATGAATTCCACGGGGCCGCTTCCGTCCATACCTATGGCAGCCTGTGCAATGTCGTACATGTGGGCTCCCCAGTCGGCGGGATAACCGTTGCCGGTTTCCTGATACCAGCGCCATGCTCCCCAAAGCTGTTCGTTTTTGTCGGGATCGAGCGATACGGGCGGGCACAGGTCGGGGTGATAGTGTATCTTGGGGTCGTTTAGCGGGCCGAGCCACTGGTTGAAGTTGAGGTTGGCCGGCACAGGCATTTCGGGAAGGTCGAGAGGTTTGGGAGGGTCGCCCACGCGGGCGTATATCTTGTCGATGTGTCCTATTGCGCCGCTCTGTACGAGCTTTATGGCTTTCTGGAACTCCGCGCTCGAGCGTTGCTGGCTTCCCATTTGGAACACGCGCTTGTGAAGGCGTGCCGCGGTCTGCACTGCAAGTCCTTCGGTAATGGTATAGGCAAGAGGTTTCTGGCAGAATACGTCTTTTCCCGACTGGCAGGCGTTTATCGCAACAAGGGCGTGCCAATGGTCGGGCGTTGCTATTGCAACGGCGTCGATGTCTTTGCGCTCGAGCAGGTCTTCGTAGAATTCGTAGACATCGCAGCGCTCGCCTGTGTTGTTCGATTTCTGCCATGCAGTTACGCGGCGGCGGAATCGTTCGCGCTTAATGGAGTCGACGTCGCAGCACGCTGCTATTTGTACTCCGGGGCAGGCCGTGAAGCTGCTCATGTCGCTGCAGCCTTGCTGACCCAGCCCTATGAATCCCATTACAACGCGGTCGCTCGGGGCAATGCGCACTCCTCCCATTACCCAGCTCGGCAGGATTGTCAGTCCTGCTAATCCGGCAGCTGAACGCGTGAGGAATTCACGGCGGGTTATGGTGTTTTCCGATTTTTTGCTTTCAGAAGTTTTGGTTTCCTGTTTTTTTGAATTCTTTTTCATTTTTATTTGTTTTCGTGATGTTTGTTGGTTTTAAGGTGTGAAAAATTCGTTCGTTATTTGCAAATTTACTAAAAAAAGCGAAAAAACAACACTTCGGTGCACGGCTATTGAGAACAAATGTGTTTTTATTGATGAATGTCCTTTCCGGAAGATTTTGCAGACAAAAACGGTCACCCGTCAAGTAGTTGAAAATCAACAGGTGTATATATAGCAAAAAA
>CAJKQZ010000280.1 GCA_905202115.1 uncultured Prevotellaceae bacterium
TATCTCAGACATATTTTTTGCTACATATACACGCGCTGATTTTCAATTACTTGGCGGGTGACCGTTTTTGTCTGCAAAACCCATGCAAAAAAGAGCTGCGTATTTTCAGCAGCAAAACGGAGTTTCATTCAACGGCACACTCACCTCCGCCCGCCTATCCGGCGGCAGGAATCTTGGTTGTCGTGCGCGCATGTGGCTTCCACATGCTGCTTTCCGGCCGTTTTACCGGAAATATTGCCCTCCGGTTTTCCGGCCATTCCCGACGCCTTACAGTTTTCGCCTTTTACGGCATGAAGCAAAGCGAAAAATCCTGCATAAGAAAGCACGTCGACAATGACAATCAGATTGTACGACCCGCAAATATCGAACAAAAACGAATTGAGCAGGCAATAGAAAACAAACAGCGACAGTATTATCCCCAGCGTCTGGTGCATGGAAAAACCTGTCTGCATTATGACATGATGTATATGTGTCTTGTCGGCTCCGAAAACGGGAACACGGCGCACAATGCGACCTATCGTCACGCGCGCCACGTCGAAAGTGGGCACTATAAGCACCGTGTACGGCCAAAGGAGAGCTTCGTGGCGATAAGGAAACACGGCGGGGTTGTTCATGGCATACTTGAGCGCAAGATATGCTATGGAATAACCCAGGATAAGGCTGCCGGTATCACCCATAAATATCTTGGTGCCTTTCTTGGCTTTCCCGAAAAAATTAAAATAGAAGAACGCTATCAGAGAGCCCATTAGCGCACTGGCCATCAATGCGTAAACCGACGGATTCCCCTCGCTGAACAGCTTTATGAACACGAAAAAAATCATTATGCACAACCCCGAGGCAAGGCCGTCTATTCCGTCTATGAGGTTTATGGAGTTTACTATAGTTATCACAAGAAAAACCGTCAGCGGGTAGCTCACCACATAAGGAATCTCGTATATGCCCAGAAAACCGTAAAGGTTGTTCAGACACAATCCGCAGATAGGGAAAAAACAGGCGGCCACAGTCTGGACTACGAACTTACGGTTGGCACGCACCCCGATAAGGTCGTCGATCACTCCTATTATATACATAAGGAATACGCCTGCAATAAGCACGAACGACGAAGCCTGCAACATGAACTGCGTGCGTTTCAGGAAAATAAACAGAACAAAAGCCGCAATCATGCCCGTAAGCATGGCCGGCATGAAGAGAACACCGCCCAGACGGGGAATGGCCGAATGGTGAATCTTCCGCTCATCGGGCCTGTCGTACAATTTCTTGAATTCACAGAATTTTATAACATATGGCATAAGTAAAGCCGTGAATACACAGCTCACCGCAAAAGCCACAATTATATAAACAAGCATATTTTCGTTTTTGTTACATATTTTCCGATTTAAAAACGCGAAACACAAGCTCATTATTATAAAAATAATGAGAAAAATTACATTTATCCCTGCAATGGGCCGACAGCCTGGACGTGCAGAAAAAAGTTCCTGCGAAAAATTAAAGAGAACACACCGGCACGGCAGGATATCCGCAGTTAGAAACATGAATCCGGCGCCGACTTTCCGGAGAGATACCTTACGGCGGAAAAAACGTTGCTTACCATAAAATCATAACCGCCTTTCCGCAATGATTTTACAGACAAAAACGGTCAGCGGCCAAGCACTTGAAAATCAGCACGTGTATATATAGCAAAAAATATGTCTGAGATATTTTAAAATATCTCAGACATATT
>CAJKQZ010000281.1 GCA_905202115.1 uncultured Prevotellaceae bacterium
TATGTCTGAGATATTTTGAATTATCTCAGACATATTTTTTGCCATATATACACCTACTGATTTTCAAGTGCTTGCCAGCTGACCGTTTTTGTCTGCAAAACCCTACGGCAAGGCGCTGCAAATTTCATGCAAACCATATCTTTCAATTTGGATACCTTCAGACAGAAAACCTGCACGACATTGCAGGAAATCATATCCAGGCTTTGCGTCGGAAAAACAGCACAAAAGCCACCGTAATCACGATCGAGATTATAAAAACAAGGGTAAATCCCCACGGTGTGTCCTCCATACCGTTTACGAGATTCATTCCGAAAAGACTTGCAATGAACGTGGGGAACATCAGAATAATGGAAACGGAAGTAAGGCTTTTCACCACGCTACTCATATTGTTGTTAATAATCGAAGCATAGGTTTCCATCGTGGAATTGAGAATGTTGGAATAGATGTTCGTCATTTCCCTTGCCTGGCTCATCTCGATATTCACATCCTCTATAAGGTCGGCGTCGAGCTCGTCGACAGGAAGTTTGAATTTCAGTTTCGAGAGCAGCATTTCGTTTCCACGTATCGATGTGGCAAAATAAGTAAGGCTGTCCTGCAGACGCGAAAGCCCAACGAGGTCTTCGTTGTCGATTTTGCGGTCGAGGTTCTGTTTTGATTCCTCTATAAGCGTGTTTATCTGCTTGAGCCTTTTAAGATACCATACCGACGACGAAAGGAAAAGACGGAAAACAAGGTCTACCGAGTCGGTGAAACCGACATTGCGTTTCTGTTGATAGGCTATGAAATCGATCATCATGTTCGTTTCATAATTGCAAACGGTAACGCAAATGTCCTTATTAATTATTATACCGAGCGGGATAGTGGTATGCGGCGTATGCGAACGCACCTCGCGCACGTAGGGTATACGCAGTATGATAAGCACCCAGCCTTCGTCGTATTCGTAACGCGAGCGCTCGTCCTTATCTCGGATGTCTTCAATAAAATATTCGGGAACTTTCAGTTCATCTACCAAAAAAGAAATGTCTTCATTGTCGGGACAAGTAACCTGTGTCCAACAATTGGGCTGCCACGTTTCTTCCGTGCGCAGTGTATTGTTTATATTCCAATAAGTTCGCATTTGCAGTACTCCATTAATTTTTCAGACAGGAGTACCGGCCTTGCTTGCGTGGTTCTCCTATCGGTTAGCGTTCATTTTCCGCGTGATAGTCGTCCATTTCTACTTATGAATGATTAATACGAATGCAAAAATATGAAAATATTCTTTACAGTAAAGACTTGAAGCCGCTTTTTTCGCCACAAAAATCATACGGGCAATATTTCCGCCGTTGCCCAAGCTAATAGAAGAAGCTCCCCGCCCGTAAAAAGAACTATCCATTAGATATTTCAACACAAGACCTATAAGACAAGGAATAGCTTCGGAAAAAATCGATTAAAAAAGCTTTACTCCGGACTGACAATCTCACAAAAAAAATTTTTTTTGCACATTGAAAAAAAATTCCCGCAGGAAATTGAAAATACAAGGCACATAATTCAAAATAT
>CAJKQZ010000282.1 GCA_905202115.1 uncultured Prevotellaceae bacterium
TTATCTCAGACATATTTCGAATTATCTCCCTTGTATTTTCAATTTGCTGCGGGAACTTTTTTATAATGCAAGAAAAAATATTTTTTTCATAAAGCTTCGGTTCGGTATAAAATATATTCTGTTTATTTTCTACGGCAAAAACTGCTATCGTTCTTCTATGCAATGGATTTTTTCCTACCTTTACACGCAAGAATCGAACGGAAACAATGTTAACTATCGGCTGTAATACAAATATATAGAAGTAATGAGACTTTATATCGCCTTTTGTGCAACGCTTTTTTCTCTGTTATCTTTTGCCAACGGCAAGGTTGCATATTCTATTTGCGGCAGCGTAGAAGGCATTGACGGAGAGTATGTATATCTCTATGAATGCGACAAACAGGAAACTATCGATTCGGCCGTTGTTGCAGACGGCAAATTCCGGATAAACGGTACTTACGGTCGCAAGGCTTATGTAAGGGTTTTTAGCGGTGAGCTCTATTCTTTCTGCGTGCTCGACGAGGGGATAACGGTTGTAGATTTCAACAGTCACGTTCCGCAATCGGGCTCGAAAGCCAACATGGCGTTAAGGGAGCTGATGAATTTTGAGAATTCGTATTATGAAAATATAGACAGGCTAAGAGAAGAAATCCAAAACTCCGGCTTGTCGACGGATTCGTCTCATGCTGCAAGGAGCGCTCTATTCGACAAGCTGACATCCGGATATGTAGAATATTTGCGCAAGGCCATTCTCGACAATCTCGACAACGGAACGGCCGAATACGCGCTGCGGATGTACAGCAGCTATTGTACTTCCGAGTAATGGGACAGCATTTACGCCGCCTTGCCTGAAACCATGAAGAATATATATGTCGTACAGCAGGTAGGACGAATCTTTGCCGGTCAGCGCCGCACTTCGGTAGGAAAACCTTTTGTCGATTTCACTGCAAAAAACGTTGACGGAAGCGAAGCCCGCCTGTCCGATTATGTGGGACGAGGCAAATATGTTCTTGTCGACTTTTGGGCAAGCTGGTGCGGCCCGTGCATACAGGAAAGCAAGGAAACTATTATGCCTCTCTACGAAAAATACAGGAATGCCGATAACTTCGAGATACTCGGCGTTGACGCATGGGACAAGCCCGAGGCTGCGAAAAAGGCTATCGAACGCCTCGGATACGAATGGAACCAACTTATCGACACCGGAGGAATCAAGCTTATGGAGGAATACGGTTTCGACGGCATACCTATGATTATCCTGTTCGCTCCCGACGGTACAATCGCCGCCAGAGGGCTGCGCGGCCGGGATATTACCGAAACCGTGGAGCGTTTTATCGCAAAATAGCGAATACACTATAATTTTTTTCGTAAAAAAATTATACGCAAAAAAAGTTCCCGCAGGAAATTGAAAATACAAGGGAGATAATC
>CAJKQZ010000283.1 GCA_905202115.1 uncultured Prevotellaceae bacterium
GGATTCGTTTTTCGAGATATAGAAATATCCTCCTCCCAAAGGGCACAGTCCGCATGTGCCGAGGCTGAAATTCCAGCCGCGTATGCCTGCACTTTCTTTTCCGGCGGGCAGCAGCGACAGCACCTGGCCTTTGCAGGGAATGTCGAAGCCTTCGAGCTGCTCTTTGCGCGGTGCGGTGCTGCCGTCGGCCATAAAAAGCGAATAGTTCGGGAACTCTTTCTTCTTTCCTTTGTAAACGGCCATGAAGAAGTTGCCCGAATCGCGGTCGTAGGCCAGGTTCTGCACGCCGTAGCTCGTGTTGCCCGTGCGCACAAAGTATTTGCGGTCGGGCTCGGCGGGGCCGCTTCTGTGAAGGTTGCCCTGTGACAGCGGTTGCTCGTAACGCTTGAGTTTTTTCAGGTTATAGGCCAGCAGAACCTGGTAGTCGTTGTCGGTTCTTGCCGTGTCGCCATACACTCCGTAGGCAAGGTAAATGAAACGGGCCTTGCCTTTTTTTCCGAATGCGGGAGCGATTGTCGTTCCGTCTATTCCCGAACAGCCGAAACGGTGTTCCACATTCTTGCCTCCGTTTGTGACAGTGGCCGAATAGTCGTCGTAAGCCTCCTTTATGAACACGGCGGTCATTATGCGGTCTTTTTCGGCGTCCATGTCGGGACGTGTAATCCGGTCTGCGTCGAAAATGGCCGCGTAAAAGCCGGTTGAGTTTCTATTGCCGTCGTCCGCGCTGCCGTTGCCCGATAGAGTATTGCGTATGCCTTTTCCTATCTCGTCGCTTTTGTATTCCAGCGAGCCGTACACGCGGTTGTCTTCCTCGTTGAACGAGATACAGCCGAGGTGGCCGAGCAAACCGTCGACGCTTCCTATGAGATTACCGTTGAGGTCGAACTTCAGCAGTTTTGTGGTGAATGAAAAATAAATGTATCCCCGCTTGGTGTCGACGGCAATGCCCTGAACGTGAAACGGGCCCTGAGGGCCGGTCGTTATAGTGCGGGGCAGCCTCGAAATGTCGGGAGCGCCGCCGCTTTTGTCGGCGTGTAGCGGCGCGGCCGGCAGGAACAGTATAAGAATAAGGGCGGATGTGATTTTCGTTTTCATACGTGACGGTTGGTTCCTTGTTGCGTTTTTGTTTATTGCACTGCTAAAATAACGTATTTTTGATATAAACAGTATGGCTCCGGTCTAAAATCGGCAGAGGATGATTTTCATAAAAAACAGCCTCGTATGAAAAAAATATTTTTTTTCGCATGGTAAAAAAGTTCCCGCAGATAATTGAAAATACAAGGGAGATAATCGAAAATAT
>CAJKQZ010000284.1 GCA_905202115.1 uncultured Prevotellaceae bacterium
ATTATCTCCCTTGTATTTTCAATTTGCTGCGGGAAGTTTTTTACCGTGTAAAAAAATATTTTTTTTCTTTCGCGAAAGTATTTTTTCTGTATTGAGTATTTTTCGGCAGATTTCCAGTCGGGCCCGTGTCATTGCCGCGACCGGTGCTTTTCCGCGCAAAAAAAATGCGCGGAAAGTGGATTTCTCCGCCTTCTGCGCATTCTTCATGCTTTTTCTTTCTTATATGTAGATGTCTTATCTGTATCCGCGCTGGAAAGTTATCTCGTAGAAACATGCGTATACGTTTCCGCTGGCATCTTGCTGGCCCTCGGTGCTCGGTACAATGAGCCGCACTTTAGCGATTTCTTCGTCGGGCGACGATTGCCGGCCTATATTTACATAAGTAAAGGGAATGAGCCAGCCGGAAGGCACGGAACCGCCGTAGTAAGTGTACATTGAACCCGAGACGAAAGAGGCCGTGAACGAACCGAGCGTGTTTGAAACCGTCATTATGTCGGGAATGGCCACGCTGTAAAGATTGTCGTTCGAGGTTTGGATTGAGTCGCCGCGCAGGTTGACTTCGGTGTATCGCGCAAGCACGGTGGCTGTCTCTCCGTTCTCTATTTTCTTTCCGGCTCCCTTGCGCATTATCTGCATGTAGACGCCCGACGATTTGAAGAGTACATACTCGTTTTTCGATACGTCGGTCGTAGAGTCTTGCGCGTAGAATTGCGCCTCGCTTATGGTTGTTATAGGAGCTACATATAATAATGTGTCGTTCGAGTCGATAGCTTTTATCAAAGTACCGTTTTTAACGAACGAACGTATCACTTTGCGCTCGCGGGCCTTGCGTTCGCCGTAGCTGTCGTCGTCTTCGCACGACTGGAATACAAATCCTGCCGTTATGAGCGATATTGCCGCGAGTATTAAAAGTTTGCTTTTGCGCATGTTTACCTTTGAAATTTGGTTATTTGCCGGCAAATGTAAGAAAAAAAGCATTATTCGGAGGATATGTAAGGTTTTTTAGTTTTACACTTTCCGGCTTTTATCGTTTTTTCGGTGTAGGAAATGATGTCGTGACTATGATAAAAGACGCGGGTTTTCGGTTGCCGAAAAATATGTCTGAGATATTTTGAATTATGTCAGACATATTTTAAAATATCTCAGAGATAATTT